>CAYTQC010000067.1:0-8887 GCA_964439735.1 uncultured Synergistaceae bacterium | reverse complement strand
GAAATTGGCTCCGTATTTCTTTTCGAAGCCATTCTCGAAAAAGTTCCCCCGATTATGAACCCGCGCGTGTAGATCGGGTCGTCCGGTTCTGCTTCCCTGATCCCGGACACCTTTCCCTTGATCACACAGTATGGGGCTGCGGTTATGTCTTTCCCCCCTCCGCCGCTTCCTCCATTCCCGGAGCGCTCCGGGAAGTAGCGGATAGATGTATAACCGCTTATGCCCTCAAAGTGGATCTTCTTCTTTATGCACACTTCTCCTTCGTCACTCAGCAGGGCGGCCGGCAGTTCTTTTTGGCTGTCGTACACTTTTGCCTCATCTATCACTTCCGTCCATCCCTCGCCGTTTTCCTCTCCCCTGTAGAATTTCCCGTTTCCGTCAATGATCCTGTACTTATGTTCCATTGTGACTCCTCCTTGTGAGGGGCGTACGCCCCTCATCCGTCAATTATTCGTACCGATCCGTCCGAACCCCTGATGACAGCCCGTTTCCCCTCTCCGGCATTCCTAAGCGCCTGCCTGGCGATGAGCGTTGATCTCCATGCCGAGTGGGACAGGCTCAGCGGTTTTTCCTCCCCGCTTTCCCCATCAGCTGTAAAAATCTCGTACAGCACGGGCTGTTCGGGGTCAAAGAACTCGTCCAGGGTCAGAAACACCATTTTGGGCCAGGCCCATTCAATGAAGCCGTTTGCTTCCTCCAGGGTGCCGAAGCGCCGGGAGGCCTCTGTTTTTTCCCAGTTCCTGCTGTCCTTGTTGACGAACCCGCTCACAACGTACTCCCCTTCGATTTCCTCCATCCACACCCTGCTCAGGCCTTTTTTTCCGAGCTTCAATGTCATCCCCGGCATCTCCTCCTTCTGAACATGTCTGCGTCTATTCCGGCTGTTCAAGAAACCATTCGATCGTGTCCCTGCCCGTGTACATGGGTTTATTCCTCCTCTTCTTCCTCTTCGTGGTGTGCGCGGAAGTGCTCCTCGACTTTTTCCCGCAGGGCCTGGTCGAAGTCGGGGTAGAACCGGGACTCTGCCCAGAAGAATCCGAGCTGCCCTTCCAGGTCTCCGGGGTAGTTGCGTTCCAGGCATTCGAACACGTCCCACCCGACGATCACGAGGTCGATCAGACGCCCGAGGGTGAGGGGCCGGACAGAGATGCACGAGTGTTTTTTATTAAGGGTCTCGCCGTCGTATTCGTCGTCGACCCTGATGCGGATGCGGTTTTTCACCCGTTTCGCCCGGACGGAGAGTACGTCGTAGGTGGTGGACCGTATGGTCAGCCGGGCGATCTCCAGCTCTCCGGGCTCGCAGGGCAGGAGGAACTCCCCTCCCATACACATGGGGTGGATCAGTCCCCAGGCCCTCCTGTGCCCCTCGCTGAGCTCCTCGTTGCCGAATCCCTCGGGAACGGCGTTCATTCCGCCTTCCCGTACCATTTTCCTGACGGCCTCCCGCCTGATGGCGCCGGTGATGCGGCTGAGCATCAGTTCCCCCGGGTCGGAGGGCTCAAAATAGCCTTCGGGGCGCCTGGAATAATCGATGGTGCTCATGGGCAATTCCTCCTTCGGTGCTGTTTACGGGTACCCCTGAATCTCCCAGGCCGCTGGAAAACACCTGTCATACCCGGGCCTCTTCCTGCCATTTCTCGATGGATTCCAGCACCTCGCCGAGGCATGATCCCGAGACGACATCCTCCCCGTCGTCGTTCCACCCCTTGTAGAGGATGCTGTTGACCAGGACCCCGTTTTTCGGGATGCTTCTTTCGTGGAAGGAGAGGCGGAGGCCGTTGTCGACCAGCGCCTTCCTGACGAACCGCTTCTCGTCCCGCTTCCTCAGTTCGGCGATGCCCTGCCTGACCTGTCTGGCGCTGTTTCCGGCCACAACCCAGCCGCCCGCCTCACGCCGACCGCCGTACCGTGCTATGCCGCCGTTCCCGTCGCTTACGTCCTCGCCGAACGTAAGCCCTGCGTCCTCGATCAGCCTGCGGATCATGTCCCTCATTCGGTTCCCTCCTGTGCCGTAATCTCTTCACATATTCCGACGCGCCCTGCGCCTCAGTTTTCCCCCGTCTCACCCAGAAGCCGTTCCACAGCGCTCCGGGAGATGCTGAAGGGGTCAACTTCCCCCGTGACTCCCGCAAGTACCCTGTTCATGGCCATTCCCCGCGCCCCGCAGGAGAGGAAGAGGTTCAGCAGGAAGCCGGGGCTGTGGAGAATGTTCGGGAAAAACGCCGCGTAGACGATCATGCCGTCCCTGTAGACATAGCTTCCGAAGCCGTATCCGGCGGGGTCGGAGCCCAGTTGAGGCTCATTCAGGGAGAGGGCCTTCCGGATCCATTTTTCCTCCTCTCCCTTCTTTCCGGAAACGGGGAAGAAATGGGTGACCAGCAGTCCGTTTCCGTAGAACGGGTGGGGCTGATCGGCAGCCATCCTGCAGAGGGAGGAAAAGGTGCCGAAGGGGAACTCGGCTGACAGCCCGGGCCCTCCGGCGCTTGCCATGAGGACGGGGGGGTTTTGCCCGAGCAGGTCCGCCGCTTTCTGGAATTCGTCGTCGGGCCACCGGGACGGCTCTTTCCCTGTGGGCTGGATCAGCGACGGTACCAGCCCGGCGATTTCGTCGTGTTCCCTGCGGACCCCGTTCTGCGGATGGGCACTGACGGCGTTTTCCATGCCGAAGGCGGAAAAATTGTCCCCCAGCCTGCGGGCCTCGTAGATCTGGATGGCTGCGGCGACGCTGAGGAGGACGTTCATCCACGGGCTGATCCCCTCGTAGACGAGGGCCCAGGAGCAGAGGTCCAGGGTTCCCCTGCGGGGGTCGAAAACCGGCCCCGCCATGGATGCGAAGGGCATGAGCGTCAGGCTGACGGCTTTCAGGGCGTCGGGGTCCAGGCTCCTGACCTTCAGCAGCTCCGTCCGGATGGAGATGTAATACCCCCTCTCGCCCGAAGGCCCGTCGGCCTCGCCGACGACCTCCACCGTCTGTGCGTGATCACCGGCCCACCATGTGAATCCGTTCTCCGTGATGACCGACCATTCGTCGTCGACCTGGAGCTGTTTCCCGTACAGCCACTCAATTGTGTCCCTGCCCGTGTACATGGATTTATTCCTCCCTTTTCTGATTTGCGTAAAACCGCTCCGTTACCTTTTCCCGCAGGGCCTCGTCGAACTCCGGGTAGAACTGTGACTCTCCCCAGAAGAACCCGAGCTGCCCTTCCAGGTCGCCGGGGTAGTTCCATTCCACGCTTTCGTAAAGGCTCCACGCGCCGATGAGGAAATCCAGCAAACTCCCGAGGGTGAGGGGGCGGACCGAGGTGCGCGTGTGCTTTTCGCCGAGGTTATCGCCGTTGTACTCGTCGTTTATCCTGTAGCTGATGCGGTCTTTTCCGGATTTCGCCCGGACGGAGACGACGTCGAAGGTTGTGGACCGGATGGTGACCCTGGCGATCTCCACTTCGTCTTCCCGGCACGGCGGCAGGTATTCCCCTCCGAGGAACGACGGGTTGTACCGGGCCCAGGCCCTCCTCTCGTCGTGGCTGAGGACGGGGCTGTCAAATCCCTCGGGAACTTCATTCATTCGGCCCTCCCGTATCATTTTCCGGACGACCTTCCGCCTGGCGGCGCCGCTGATGCGGCTGAGCATCAGTTCCTCCGGGTCGAAGGGCTCGGAATAGTCTTCGGGGCGCCTGGAATAATCGATCGTGATCATGGGCAGTTCCTCCTTCGGGGAATGTGTTCCGGTTCAAGCGAACCGGTTTAAAAGACAAAAAAAAGGCCTCTCCGAGGAGAGGCCTTTGGCCGCCATGGCGCATGGATCGAGACAGATCCGTGCTTCTGGTTCTCCTCTTATCATCCGCCCCGATTTCATCGGAGCGCTGGTGTTGGCACCACGCCTTTTCAGGCAGGTTGCCGGGCTTCATAGGGCCAGTCCCTCAGCCGCTCTGGATAAAAGTATCAATTGGAAAGTTTCACATTCATTGTTCAGATTAATTATACACCCCTGTTAAATTTTAGCAAGTGTGTTCCGTTTCTTTTTTCCCTGCCGTTTATGATACCTCAGTTCTTCTCGATGATCAGGAAGAGACTGGAGTCGTCAACCATCTGCAGGCTGTAGGGGCAGCCGGTCTTTTTTCCCATTGCCTCGAGGTCATTCTCCGAAAAGGTTGTGGCGGTAAAACCATCAGCGCAGACGATCTTCCCGTCCCCGGTCTTCTCCATGTCCAGTTCACCCAGAAGCCCCTTGCCGGCCTGCTCTTTGAACCATTCGAGGCGCCACTCCCAGAAGCCGGAGGCATAGGTGCTGAAGAACGCCCTTCCCCCGGGAACGAGGGCCTTCATGCTTCGCTCCACCAGGTCGTACGGGTCCCCTTTCATGGCCGAGAGGCCGTTCTGGAGACAGAGCACCACGTCGTATTCCCCGTCGAACGCCATCCCGTGGGCGTCCATAACAAGAACGGTGCAGTTGTAGCATCCCTTGAGGTAATCCCTTCCGAAGGCGATGGAATCCTTTGAGATATCGATCCCCACCACGGCTTTCGCGAAGGGGGCGATCCGCTTCAGAATACGGCCGTACCCCGTTCCGAGCTCGAGGACCGTCTCATGAGCGTGCAACCGGCTGCAGATGAAGTCGATCTCCGCTTCCAGGTACTGCCTCACCCTACCGATCCCCGTGTTGTACACTTCCAGGAGATTGCCCGCATTGAGTTTCCCGGCGTAGTAATTGTCCATTTCTTCGCCTCCTGTGCCTGCGGCATGTATGTAAAATATAACAAGCAGAAAACATCTCTTGCCGCTTATTGTACAGCAAAAACGCCCTGCCGCAGCACGGGATACGAAAAGAGGGGGCCGCCGATGCGCGGCCCCCTCTCGTTAATGCAGCCGTTTCAGCGGGTAAAGGTTACTTTGAAACCGTCATCGGTTTCCTCTTTCGCAACCTTCCATCCGTGGCTTTCGCCGTAGCGGGCGACATTTTCCCGGGACGTGACCGTGTCCACGAGAACTTCCACGGGACCCCCGGAATGCATTTCAAGGGTTTTCCGCGTTTCAATAACGGGCTGGGGGCAGGAAAGGCCCCGTGCGTCGACTACAAAAGCTTCAGACATTTCTCATTCCCCCTAATCAAGCTTGATTCTGAGCAGCAGGCCCACGGCGAGGCAGAAAACGAGACCGATCACCGTCGCCGTCATTCCGAAGGACGTGACCCCCGCACCGGAACTTGCCAGTGAGAAATTGTGTGCGAAGGCTGCGCCCACCAGCATGCCGAGAACGAATACGGAGGCGTCGCCGTCCCCTTCCCCGGACATGATCATCTGGCGCCCCGGGCAGCCTCCCGCAAGAGTGAAGGCAAGGCCGGAAAGGGCCATGCCGATGAAGTTCCACAGCTGGTTCGTGTGGGCCACCGGCTGGCTTTCAAATCCGGGCCTGAACTGGCCGAGAAGGAGGTTAACGACAAAGGCCGAGACGAGGAAGGCCGCCACGCCGCTGAAGAGATGGCCGTTCCTGAGCATGATGAGATCCCGAAGTGCGCCCACGGTGCAGAAGCGGCTTTTCTGGGCCATCCACCCCACGGCAAGCCCGACGCCAAGGGATATGAGAACAGGCGCCGCGGCAGCGCCCGGGCCGCTCTTCGAGAAAAAGACCGGCCCGGTGCCCTCGGGGCCGAAAAGAGGCCTCAGGTAAAGAAGGGCGAGGAGGGCGACTGCGGCAAGTGGCATCACTGCCCCTGCCCAGGCAGGGGATTTCGCGGCCCTGCCCAGGCTGAACCCGTTCCACAGGAAGACTATTCCCACGCCTATCCCCGCCGTGAGGCCGCCTATGCCCGCAATGGCGTTCCAGTCGCCGCCCGCGAGACGGGCGTATGCCCTCCACGGGCACCCGAGGAAGATAAGGGCGCCGATCATGGCGAAGAAACCGAGAAAAAACCGGACAACTGGCGAGGAGCCGGACCTTGGAAGATATTCCCTGCTGAGGAAGGCCGCAAGAAACGCCCCGAGGATGAAACCGGGTATCTCGGGGCGGAGATACTGGACAACACCGGCCCGGTGAAGGCCCAGCGCCCCCGCGATGTCGCGGGTGAAGCACGCCACGCATATCCCCATGTTTCCGGGATTTCCGAAGTACACAAGCAGTGACGCCGCCGCTCCCACGAAGGCACCTGTGATGGCCGGCCCCCGGCGGGACATAAGAATATCGTTGATGCTTTTCATGAAGACAACACCTTTCGCGGAAAATTATGGGAAACTTATTCGGCAATACGATTTATGAGAACATGTCCGGGAACATACAGGAGAACTGACGGTCCGGAGCGGACGGAAATCTACATGCTGTCCGCTATTTCTATGGTTCCGTCCCCCCCGGAGAACTGCCCGATCACTGCCGCCTGCTCAAAACCGAAACCGCGGATCACCGGAAGCAACTTTTCCGCATCGTCCCTGCCAAGGGCGAGCAGGAGGCCTCCGGACGTCTGGGCGTCGAAGATCATGTCCATAAGGATCTCGTCGTGTTTTCCCGGGTCCTTCACCCTGTCCTCGTAGGCGATCCTGTTGTTGTAGGTCCCTGCCGGGATGAGGCCGCTGCACGCGAGATCCAGCACGCCGGGAAGAAGGGGGACATTCCGTATCCCCAGGGTGAGATCCAGCCCGCCCGCCGAGAGCATGTCCAGGGCATGGCCGGCGAGGCCGAAACCGGTGACGTCGGTGCAGGCGTTCACGGAACGGCACTCCGCTTCGGAGATGCGCCGGGGCAGGTCGTTCAGCGTCGTCATCCACCTGGCGGCCTCGGTCCGTGAGGCTTCATCCTCCACCATGTCCGCCTTCACTGCCGTAGCCACGATCCCCGTGCCTACAGGCTTGGTGAGGATAAGGAGGTCGCCCGGCCTTGCGCCCGTGACCTTCCAGATGGAGTCCCTCCGCACTTCTCCGTAGACAACGAGGCCGTACTTGGGTTCCCTGTCGTCCACGCTGTGCCCGCCGAGAAGAAATCCTCCCGCCTCGGCGACCTTTTCCTGCCCTCCCCTGAGGACTTCCTTCAGCACGTCCAGACCCAGGGCCTTCGTGGGAAACCCGACGACGTTCAGTGCCACGAAGGGTTTTCCTCCCATGGCGAACACGTCGCTCAGGGAGTTCGCCGCGGCGATCTGCCCCCACGTATAGGGGTCATCGGATACGGGAGTAATGAAATCCACCGTGAGGATCCCCGCCCTTTCGGCGTCGAGGGTCCAGATGGCGGCGTCCTCGCCGGAACCCCATGAGCTTATGATCCGTTCATCACGTGCAAGCGGGAGATCCCTCAGTATCTTCTCCAGGTCCGCCGGACCTATTTTTGCAGCTCAGCCGCTTGTAGTGGAAAGTTCAGTGAGTCTCATGACCGCTCCTCCTCCGATCTTCATGTTGAGAGTATTTGCTTCAGGGCATCCACCGTCTTCTGCACCTCTTCAACGGTGGTGAACCACCCCGGGCTGAGGCGCAGGGCGCCGCCGGGGAATGTTCCGAGGGTTTTGTGGGCCAGCGGGGCGCAGTGAAGACCCGGACGGGTCTCGATACCCCATTCATCTGACAGCCTGGCCGCGAGAACTCCGTTGTCCGTGCCGCGAAAGTTGACCGCGAACACGGGCAGCCGGCCGTCCATAGTCTTCCGCCCCGAGAGCCGCACTCCGGGGAGGGAGAGCAGCCCTTCCAGAAGCAGGGCGCCGAGTGCCTCTTCCCGTCTCCTGATATTTTCCATCCCCGTTTCTCCTATCCATTCAAGGGCCGCAAAGAGCCCCGCTATGCCGGGAAGGTTGGGGGTGCCTGCCTCGAATTTGTCCGGCAGAGTGTCGGGCTGCAGTTCGAGATGGGAGAAGCTTCCGGTGCCTCCCTCAACAAACCAGTCCGTTTTTTCGGCAAAATCCGGGTTCCAGAGAATGCCCCCGATGCCCTGGGGTCCGAAAAGGCCCTTGTGGCCCGTGAAACAGAGGGCGGCGAGGCCGAGTTTTTCCGCGTTAAGTGGAAGAATGCCCGCAGTCTGCGCGCAGTCGGCGACCAGGGGGACTCCTGCCTCCCTGCAGAGGGCGGCTATGGAATCCAGGTCCTGTACCGTGCCGCACACGTTGCTGCAGTGGGAGAGGGCCACCATGGAAATCCCGGATCCGTTCAGTGCTTTCTCCACTGTTGATGGATGGAGGAAGCCTTCTTCGTCGCAGGGAAGGACCTCCACGGATACGCCCGTGGTCTCGAGGCGCCTGAGAGGCCTGACGACCGCGTTGTGCTCCATGGACGAGATGAGGACCTTCATTCCGGGTTTGAGGTATCCCTTGAACACCACGTTGAGGGATTCGGTGACGCTGGCGGTGAAGGTCACATACCTTGCGTCGCCTTCCCATCCCCCGAAGAAGGACGCCAGAAGCTCACGGCACGAGAAGACCAGGTCGAGGGTCCCCATGTCGCGCTTCGATGCGCTTCCCCGAGCGAGGTTTGCGCCGCACCCGGTGAGGAAGTCCGACATGGCCCTTGCCACGCACTCCGGCTTGGGCCATGTCGTGGCCCCGTTGTTCATGTAGATCGCCAAAAGAATTCCCTCCCGGTTATAATTTTTATAAAAATTATTATACACACTTTCGGGAAATTTTCTATCCGCACCTCACTTTACGCGAGGTTGAAATTTTTTATTCCATGAACAGCACATGCCGTGACTGAAGAATTCTCCGGGACCCGATTGACTGGATTTCCAGCACTCCCTATAATTAATGAACAGTTGCAAGAATTTTCTTTTTTCAAGGCATGTTTTCACTTCAGGCTTAAGGAGGGGATCTTTCCATGAAGACCAGATGTGTTCCCGGTGCAGCACTGGCGGCGGTTCTGATTGTTTTCCTTCTTTCCATTCCGTTTTCCGCGCAGGCGGCGGATCCGCCGGATCCTGCCGA
>CAYTQC010000066.1:4248-9153 GCA_964439735.1 uncultured Synergistaceae bacterium | reverse complement strand
CGGAGGGTAGGGGACGGTGTCCTGTTCCATGGACAGGCGAACCAGTAAAAAACGGATTCCGGGGGCTGTGGCGGTGCTGATTTTCGCCGCAGCCCTTCTTTTTAACGGGAGCATCGCCTTGGCGGAAGTGCGTATTGAAGGGGTCCCTTCATGGCTGGCTGTTCCCATGGAACGAAGCGCCTCCGCAGTATGGTCGGAAATAGAGCAAAATGTCCAGCTTTCAGGCAGGGAAGAAAAACTTGCACTGCTTTCGGTAGTGGCGGAGAGGCTCTTCTCCGGGTATTCCGTCGCAGGGGCGGATAAGAGCGACCAGGGAGCTGTATTGTATATGAAGCCTCTCCATGGCGAGATCCCCTGGGAAGTTGAACTCTACCCTCCTCAGCTTGTATCTCCTGTTCTTGAATGGTTTCTCGAAGCCGCGCAGGGAATAGACAGGCGGATCAGGGAGGCGATGAGGGGGATCCCCGTTGATTCCCTCACCTGGGCGGATCTCCCCCTGAAGGAAATGATAGAGTCGCTGTGCGCCCCCCACCTTCCGGGGTGGACCCCGTCTCTCCTGGTAAGGCTCGAAGAGGGCAAAAGGATCCTCCGGGTTTCCTTTTCCCCAAAACCGCCTCTTGTCCTCGCGGTCGTCCCGAAAGTTTCGTCCTCAACACTCCCGGTGATGCTGAGGTCGGACCTGAAGGAGAACATGCTCCGGACGCTTGCGCCCGTGGCGGGGCTTCCCATAGAGTGGGCAGTGTCGCAGCGGAAAAGGATAGAATCCCTTGCAGCTGACAGCCTCAGGGATACGAAAATCGTGGGAAATGCCCGGGCGGATGTTGACGTTTCCTTTAATCCGGCCCAGCTTGCGGCGGCAAGCGCCGAGGTTGAAAGCCCGAAGTATTCCTTCCGTGCATGGGTTGCCGCCTACGCCGGTTCGGATACCAAGTATCCCGAGATAGGGCTTCACATGGGCAGAAAATTTCTTCCCGTCTCCGGCCTCGATATGGAATTTTATGGAGAATGGCTTCTTTCCGCCAACGATTTTTCCCTGGAAAGCCGATGGGGGATACGGTGGAGCCCTATGAAAAATGTTCTGGCAGGGGTGGAGCAGGCTTTCCCGGGTAATGTCACATGGTATCGCCTGTGGCTGGATGGAGGAGTTCGTGCCCCATATGTATGGTGGCGCGTGAGCGAAGACGGAGATCATAACGTCGGTGCCGGATACCGGATCAACGACAGGATATCCCTTGAGATCCACTATGATGGACGGGACGAAGAAAAAATCAGTATCAAGGCCATCAGCGACCTGTAAAGCAGAGGCCTTGGCATAACGCAAAACGGAGTGAAAAAATGAGCCCCATAAATAGAACACTGCAGGATATTGCGGAAAAAGTAGGCGGAAGAGTCATCGGGGAGGGAACAACCCCCGTTTCGCGCCCATCGTCCCCGGAAAAGGCCGTTCCGGGAGAGATTTGTACACTCTGGAATTCCAGGGAATGCGGAAAGATAGGGCATGGCACTCTCCTTATGGCGTCACCGGATATTTTCGCTCTTTTTCCAGGTCTCCAGGGAGTGGAAGTCGAGGACCCGAGAGCGGCCTTCCCGCTCCTTCTCTCCATGTTTCAGCAGCCGAAACATGCCGGGGGGATGATCCACCCTTCGGCCGTCGTCTCTGCCGGCGCTGATGTCTCTCCGACGGCCTGGGTCGGACCCATGTGCGTGGTGGAAGAAAATGCGGTTATCGAAAAAGGCGCATATCTTCAGGCGCAGGTGTATGTGGGATATGACTGCCGCGTAGGGGAGGGAACCGTGATCGAACCGGGGACTGTCCTTCTCCGGAGTGTCCGTACCGGCAGAAACTGTCTTATTCACAGCGGCGCCGTGCTGGGCTGCGACGGGTTCGGCATTCTTCCGGCAGAACAGGGGAAGGCCCCGGTGAAAATTCCCCAGCTCGGAGGTGTCCTGCTCGGCGACGAGGTTGAGGTGGGCGCCTGCACGACCATAGACCGGGGAACTCTCGAAGATACCATCCTCGGCAGCTTTACGAAGATAGATGACCACGTGCATATCGCTCATAACGCGGTCATAGGGGAAAACTGCATTCTGGTCGCCATGACCGGTATTGCGGGCAGTGCGGTTCTGGAGGACAATGTCGTAATGGCCGCAAGAAGCGGCGCCAGGGATCATATTCGTGTCGGAAGAGGGGCAACAGTGGCAGCCAACGGGGGCGCAACCAAAAATGTACCGCCCGGGGCAGTGGTTTCGGGATTCCCTGCGCGGGATCACCGGGAAGACTTTCGCATCCAGGCGTCCATGAGGCGTCTTCCCGATCTTCTCTCAAGGGTGAAAAAACTTGAAACCCTTCTGGAAGATCTCAGTTCCCCCGATGGGAGCATCAAAAAAACAGAAAAAACGGATGAGGGTACGAGATGATATTCCGCCGGCTCACCAGGCCTGTTTCCTTTTCCGGAGCGGGGCTTCACTCCGGTGTATCGGGGATGGTAACGGTCGTTCCGGGAACAGAAGGGTACAGAGTGACTCTCAGGACGGAAAAAGAAGCGTTTCCCATAGAGAAATGCCGCTTCACGGGAACCGGAAGGGGGACGGAAGTATTTCTCCCGGACGGTTCATCACTGAAGACTCCGGAGCATCTTTTCAGTGCCCTTTCCGGACTTGGGATCTGGTCTGCCGCCATATCCGCGGAAGGGCCGGAGGTACCTGCTCTCGATGGCTGTGCAGCAGCGTTCGCATCGGCTCTTGAGGAGGCGTCACGCCCTCTCGGTCCTGATGAAAATCTGCCGGAATTTGCCGCTGTCTCAGTCCCTGCGGCAGTTCAGGACGGATCCCGGAGGGGAGTGATCTGCGCCTTCCCGGACGATGAGCTGCATATATCTTCCGTTATTGACTATGAAGAGGAACCTATCGGGACCCAGCTTGTCGACTACAGGTCCTCAAAGGATGATTTCCGGCAGTTTTTTGCACCTGCACGGACATTTGCCCTCGGCTCCGAGATCGGGGCGCTGCTGGAAAGGGGCCTTGCAAAAGGCGGCAGCCTCGAGAACGCGGTGGTCGTCGGGAAAACGGATGTAAGGGCCTCGGGCGGGCTCCGTTTCGCAGACGAATTTGTCCGGCACAAGATCCTTGACATCCTGGGCGACCTGTATCTCCTCGGCCGTCCCCTCCGGGCGCGGATCGTCGCCCTCCGTTCGGGACACACCCTGAACTGCAGGTTGGTGGAAAGAATATTGGCAGGAATGAACCAGAAAATTTCCAGATAAATAAAAGGAGAAAAACCATGTATGACATCCAGAAAATCATGAGCTTCCTTCCTCACCGCTACCCTTTCCTTCTCGTGGACAGAATACTCGAGATCGATGAGAAACACGCTGTCGGCATAAAGAACGTGACCATCAACGAGCCCTTTTTCCAGGGCCATTTCCCCAACGAACCTGTCATGCCCGGTGTCCTTGTACTCGAGGCCATGGGGCAGGTTGCCGCCATGATGATGTCGGCGAAGCCCGGTTCCGAGAACCTCATAACCTTCCTTACGGGCGTAGAGAAGGCGAAGTTCAGAAAACCTGTGAAGCCGGGAGACCAGCTTGTTACCACCGCTGAAATGATAAGGCTTCGGGGAAAAATGGGGAAAGTCCGTACCGTCGGCAGGATAGACGGTGCGGTCGCGGCGGAGGCAGAGTTCAGCTTTGTGGCCGCCGAGACTCTGCGGGCTTCCGGGGAGGAGCCTGACAAGAAATGACTTCAATCCACCCCACCGCTATCGTATCGCCGAAAGCGGAGATCGGAGAAGGTGCAGTAATAGGGCCCTACTGCATAGTGAACGGAAACGTCCGGATCGGAGACAGGAGTGAGCTTTCATCATTTGTTACGGTCCTGGACTTCGTGGAAATAGGATCCGGCTGCCGCATCGCCCAGAATGCCGTCCTCGGAGGGGAACCGCAGGATCACGGCTTCAGAGGAGAGGAGTCCTGGGTGTTCGTGGGCAGTGATGTCATAATCCGTGAAAACGTGACCATACACCGCTCCACGGGGGAAGGCACGCGCACCGTGGTGGGTGACGGTTCCTTTCTCATGGAAGGAGTGCATATCGGCCATAACGTCGTCGTGGGAAAGAACGTCACCATGGCCAACAAGGTGGGAATGGCGGGATTCTCCTCCGTGGGCGACGGGGCGGTCATGGGCGGCATGTCGGGTGTTCACCAGTTTGTGCGCGTGGGCAAACTCTGCATGATCGGGGGATTGACGAAGGTCGTGAAGGATATCCCCCCGTTTCTCATGGCTGATGGACACCCGGCGGATATATTCGGCCTCAACCGGATAGGCATGCGCCGCGCCGGATATGACACCTCTGCACGGGCTGCCGTGAAAAACGTGTACGAGGAACTGTTCAGGGGAGGGCTCCCTTTCAGAAAAGCCCTTGAGAAACTGGCTTCGTCCGAACACAAATCAGATGAAACAGTGGCGGAGATCCTTGCCTTCTGCATTGAATCGAAAAGGGGAATTGCCCTGTGGACCAGAGGACGGCAGGAGAAAAACGGAGAAGATGAACATGGCGATTAGGCTTCTCGCCCTCGATGTAGACGGAACACTCACCGACGGAGGAGTCTACATGGACGGCGAGGGAAGGGAATTCAAGAGGTTCGACATCAGGGACGGCATGGGTATTGTCCGCCTGCGGGCTGCAGGAGTGGAGATCGCCTTTATATCCGGCCGTTTTTCCGCAGCTACTGCGCAGCGGGCACTGGACCTCGGAGTTTCCCTGATTTTCAATGGAGTTGGAGACAAACTATCCGTTTTCAAAAAAATAGCCGAAGATCTTGGTATTCCTATTCACCAGACCGCTTTTATGGGCGACGACGTCAACGATGCTGAGTGTCTTCGGACCGCAGGCATGGGGATCGTCCC
>CAYTQC010000066.1:0-4148 GCA_964439735.1 uncultured Synergistaceae bacterium | reverse complement strand
TCCCGGCCAGGTCGAAAAAGCTTCGAGGAAACCCTCGGAAATGAGCTCTTCGGAATTGCTGGTCCAGATTGCCCTTCTTTCGAAGGAGGGGCGGAATCTTGCTCCCCTAAAGGTTATGTTCCATCTCAGGATGGCCCTTCCATGGGCGAGTGTCGTGCTGGCGGTGCTGGGAGCCAGTCTCGGCGTCCGGTCGAGCCGGGCAGGCCCGGGGATAGGCTTCGGTCTAAGCGTTCTCATTGTGTTTGCATACTATGTCACCATGTCATTCAGCCGGGCATTGGGTGAGGCCGGTTACCTGGTTCCGGTGATCGCAGCATGGATACCAAATATTACGTTCCTTCTCGTGGGCGGTTATTTTGCCCGCAGGGCGAACGGCTAGAAAGGAATGAGCTTCGTGGATCCTTTTTCCCATCCGGGAACCGTGGCGGTAATTGCCGGCGCAGGCCATCTCCCGGTCCTTGCCGCGGAAAGAATGTCCGCAGCAGGGACACATGTCTGCGTGTATTCACCAATTGATGACGGACGGTTCTCCTTTCTCCCCGAAGGGCATTTTTTTCACATGCTTTCCCTTCCCGGCGCTGAGGGGAAACTGAACCTCGGGGCGCTTGTATTCCACATGAAGTCACTGGGGGTCTCGGCCGTATGTCTTGCGGGAGTGGTCCCCAAGACGTTGATGTACGGGGTCCTCGAAGACCCTGCGCTCCGCAGCATTCTTTCCGGAAGAGCGAATGATGATCACAGCCTCCTGGGGCGCATCGTCTCGGCCCTGGAAAGATCGGGTTTTTCCGTGCTGTCCTATGCAGACCTGGTGAGAGACTGTATTGCTGTCGGGGGGAATATCGCGGGACGGGCGGCCACCGGAAAAGAGATGGCGGATATTGCTTATGGCAAAAAAATACTCTCGATCACCCTGCCTCTTTCCTTCGGACAGTCGGTGGTCGTTGCCGATGGGGCAGTGGCAGCCGTCGAGGCCATGGAGGGAACTGATGAAATGATCCGCAGGGCCGGCAGCATACTTTCCCGAGCGGGAGGCGTTATGGTAAAGATGATGCGTCCCGACCAGGACGAACGGTTCGATATCCCCACAGTTGGGGCCGAAACCCTACGGAATATGGCTGCGGCAGGTCTTTCATGCCTTGCGGTCGAGGCGGGCAGGACGATCATTATCCGGCCCGGCGAGTTTTCCTCTGTTGCCGGCGAACTCTCAATAGCAGTGGAGGGAATTTCCCGTTGAATTCTTCGGGAGGCGGACTTTTTCTGAGCTGCGGCGAGATATCGGGCGACGGCTATGCGGCGGGCATCGTACGGGCGCTCAGGTCCCTCGGCTTTGATGGTCCTGTTTCCGGCATGGCCGGCCCCCGGGCAGAGGAAGCGGGCATGGAAATTTTTCGTGACTTCCGTGAGCTCCATCTCATGGGAATATCTGATGTCCTTCCGGCGATCCCCCGTCTCCTCAGGCTCAGAAAAGAACTCGTCGATCGGGTCTTCGAGATTCGTCCCGACGCCCTTGTTGTCATCGACAGTCCTGATTTTCACCTCCCTTTTGTATCGAGCCTCCGGAAAAAGGGCTGGAAGGGACCTGTGATATACGCCGTGACACCCACGGTCTGGGCCTGGCGCCCGGGAAGGGTAAAAAAACTGGCAAGGGATGTGGATCTCTGCCTCCCCCTCTTCAGTTTCGAACATGAATTTCTTCTCCGGTCAGGAGTTGCCTCGGCGTGGAGCGGACATCCGTTGACCGATGAATTTGCGTCCTTCATCCCCCGAAAGGAAGAGCCGGGACGGATAGCACTCCTTCCCGGAAGCAGGAGATCCGAGATAACCAGGCTTCTCCCGCCCCTGATGGAATGCGCCCGGTTCCTGAGAGAACGGGGCTTTCACCCTGTCTTCTCCATCGCACCCGGGCTTTCCCCTGACCTTCGCAGCTGGATGGTCCATGTCCTCGAGGGTGAGGACGTGTGGGAGGAAGACGGTCGGTCGCTTCTGTCTTCCAGTATTGCGGCCGCGGGAGCCAGCGGTACTGCATCAGTCGAGGCCATGATGCTCGGCAGGTTCATGGCGGTCCTGTACAGGGGAAGCTGTCTCTCGTGGCTCGCCTGGAAAACCCTCGTCAACACGCGGTTCATTTCCATACCAAACATTCTCGCCGGGGAGGAAGTTTACCCGGAGTTTATCCAGGAACGGGCCACAGGACTGAATGTCTTTCATGCCCTTGAAGGGTTTCTTCGGGGAGGAGCGTACGCATGTCACGTCCGGGGATCCCTGGCCCGGGCAAAAGAAGCCATGGGAACCACCGGGGCATTCCGGTTCTGGGCGGAACGAATTTCGGAATATCTTTCTGAAGGAGAGGTATCCCGAAAGAGGATGGTGAGGTCATGAAGCCCGTTCTGATACTTTCCAACGGCCCCGGTGAACTCTGGGGATGGGTCCGGCCGCTCTCCCGTGAGCTCAGGGCCCGGGGGGTTCCCATTACGCTGGCTCTTCTGCCCTGCCAGTTCGCATCCGGAGAGGAACTGTCCGTGGCTCAAAACCTGGGCACCGTGGACGATATCATCGCCCCCTCCACACTTTCCGGAACGGTACGGGCCATGAATGGGGCCGGGAAAAAATGCGGCATCGTCTTCCAGCTCGGCGGCGATCTGCTCTGGGGAAGGATGGCGTCCCGGGCGGGGCGTGTACCTCTCCTGTGCTATACCTACGGCAGAAAGAGCGGAACAGGCCGGTGTGACCGGGTATACACGGCATTCGACGCCATGGCCGGAAACATCGGGCCTGTACAGGTGACGGGAGACCTCGTTCTGGATTCCCTTGAAATGGATGGATCCCTGCCCCGTAACGGTACGGAGGAGAAACAGGCGCGGACCATAGCCTTTTTCCCTGGAAGCAGGCCGGCTATCAGGAAGTTTACCCTCCCGTTTCTCAGGGAGATGGGTGCAGTCCTCCGACGGAAATACCCGTCCTGTGAACTCCGTGCAGTGGTGTCTCCTTTTGCCCCTTCCTCCGAAGATCAGGCGTGGAGGGATGCGGGATTTGTTCCGGCCTGCCGGGAAAGCGCGCTGAAGGGTGTGGACTTTGCGGTGACCCAACCCGGAACGAACACCCTGGAACTGATGCATCTGGGCATCCCATTTCTTGTCCTCGTTCCATTTTCCTCACTGAGGAATGTCCCGGTTTCCGGAATAGCAGGGCTGATTGCCGGAATGCCTCTGGCAGGCCCCATGTTCCGGGAATGGGCACTGAAAAGAAAAGGGGCCCGTGCGGGCTTCCTGGCGTGGCCGAACAGGATCGCAGGCCGTGCGGTGGTTGAAGAGATGGTCGGGGATTTTTCCCCCGTGGAGGCCGCCGAACGGGTTTCGTTCTGGATAGACGACTTTGGGCGAAGAGAGAGTGTTCGCTCCTCTCTTGCGGAACTGTCCGCCTCCGCCCCGCGCGGAGCGGCAAAGCGTATAGCCGATGAAATGGAAAAGGAGATCCTCCCGGTATGAACACCTTAAACCCAGCGTCTTCCCAAGGCGCCGAAAAAAAGAAGCGGTCCGTTTTCCTGAGGCTTCTCGAAGCCTCCCGCCCCTACAGAAAACGATTTTTTCTTGCCGTGGGGTGCATGTTCATCGCCTCCGCGTGCAATGTTGTTCCTCCCTGGCTTTTGAAGAACGTAGTGGATGACGTGCTGATCGCAAAGGACCTTGCCATGCTCAACACCCTGCCGTTTCTTCTGGTCGCTCTTTTCGCCGGGAAGGGTATCGCTTCCTACGGCCACCAGTATCTCATGAACTGGGTAGGGCAGAACGTGGTAATGGATCTCCGCCTTCGGCTTTACGACCACCTCCAGAGGATGTCGCTCAGGTACCTCTACGGAAAACGGCTCGGGGAACTCATGTCCAGGATCACGAACGACGTGACGATCCTGCAGAACCTGGTCACTTCCGTGATAGTGAACCTCGTCGTCCAGACGGCGACATTTCTCGGCATGGTGGGATTTCTACTTTACATCAACTGGAAGCTTACCCTCATCACCTTTGCCGTTCTCCCCCTGACAGTGGTGATCCTTGACCGGGCAGCGAAAAAACTCCGCGCGGTCGGACATACGATCCAAAGCGAGCTCGCGGGGCTCTCCGCCGTTGTCCACGAAGCCTTTGCCGCGGTCCGCA
>CAYTQC010000065.1:0-9183 GCA_964439735.1 uncultured Synergistaceae bacterium | reverse complement strand
GGCGATTCAGGCCCTGCCTACGTTGAGAGAGACCGGCTCTCTCCCGGGGAGTGCATCACGCTGATCAGGAATGCAGGGGGGCTTGCCGTGCTTGCCCATCCTGTACAGACGGCCGATAGCACCGGGGAGCTGAGAGAAATCGCTGCCCGATTGAAAGAGTACGGCCTGTGGGGAATGGAATGCATTTCATCCCGCCACACTTCCGAACAGATTTTCCAGTACCTGTCAGTTGCTGCAGAGTTCGGACTTTTTCCTACCGCAGGCAGCGATTTTCACGGCAGCGCCAACCCCGCGGCAGCCATGGGAATTCCTGTTTCAGAGGATTTTCTCCCATGGGCGCGGCTTGGTGTAACGCTTTGAAACCCTGTTTTCATAGAATGAAAAGAAAGGGGCGATTTCAGGCAGTATTGCCCTCCTGGAACCGCCGCCGAAATGCTATTATATCTTTTTGAGTCAAAAGACTGTTATTCACGTAAGGGGGCTTTTTGATGTTTCCTGTTGATCTGAAAAGCGATACTGTTACCCGCCCGTCCAGGGAGATGCGCCAGGCGATGTTTGATGCCGAAGTGGGAGATGATGTGTACGGGGAAGACCCGACGGTAAACCGCCTTGAAGAAACCGCCGCGCGGATGACCGGAAAAGAAGCGGCACTTTTCCTGACCTCGGGAACCATGGGAAATCTTGTCTCCGTCCTCACCCATTGCGGAAGGGGAGACGGCGCTGTTCTCGGGAGAAACAGCCATATTTATTTTTTTGAGGGAGGCGGTCTTGCCGCTCTGGGAGGCATAGTTCCTCTGACTGCTGATGATTCATCGGGCGTCATTCCCCCTGAAGAAGTCGGGAGGCACTGCAGGCCCGAGAACGTTCATTTCGCACCGGCGAAACTTCTTTGCGTGGAAAACACCCATAATCTGTGCGGAGGGCTTGCCGTATCTCCCGGCCAGATGAAGGCCGCAACTGACATGGCCCGCAGACACGGCCTTTCAGTCCACATGGACGGTGCTCGGGTGTTCAACGCCGCAGCCGCGTGGGACTGCCCAGTGACGGAGTTCACATCCCAGGTTGATACGGTGCAGTTCTGCTTGTCAAAAGGGCTTGGCGCCCCTGTCGGCAGCATGCTCTGCGGTTCCGCCGACTTCATAGCGAAGGCCCGGCACTGGAGAAAAAAAGTCGGCGGCGGCCTCAGGCAGTCAGGAATAATCGCTGCTGCAGGTCTGTATGCCCTTGAAAACAATGTCAGCCGCCTTGCCGAGGACCACCGGAACGCGGCACTCCTGGCCTCCATTCTTTCTGAAGGCGGGCTTGAGGTCGAAAAAAATCCAAAGCCCACGAACATGGTGTATTTCCACGTACCTGAAGAAGCTGCGAAAGATCTGCATGTGCGGTGCGAAGCCAGGGGAGTTCTCTTCAACGCTGCCTCCGGGGGACGGATCCGCGTTGTCACCCATATTGATGTCTCGAGGGAACAGGTCGCAGCAGCAGCTGAAATTATCCTCGAGGAGGTATTTTCTTCGTGAAAAACGCTCCGGCCCGGGAGATGGTGGAGGATGCATCGGAGTTCCTTATCCGGAGGGCTATAAAGAAAGGGGCCGCCTCTGCTGATGTTCTCTACAGTTTCGGGTGCGGAAATTCCCTGTCCCTCCGGGACGGTATTCCGGAAAAAAACACATCCGGGACATCACTGGGTATAGGGCTTCGTACAGTCGACCGGGATGGCCGCCAGGGAGTCGCCCACGTCAATTCCCTTGATGCTCCCCATCTCGAAGAAATTGTGGAATGGAGCCTTAAGAACTGTACCTTTGCGGAGCCGGATCCTTTTATCCGGCTCTCCGAAGAATCCCTTGAAGAAATGCCCCCCCTGGAACTTGAGGATAGTCACATTACCGAACTGACCCATGAGAAACGGATGGCTGCCTGCACAGAAATGTGGCAGATCGCCAGGGACGCAGATCCCAGGGTCATATCGGTTCGGAGCGCTTCCTGGGGAGATGGAGGGGGAGAAGTCCATTACAGGTCTTCTTCAGGAGTATCAGGGTGGTATTCAGGGGCGAGCGCGGGATGTTCCGTATCAGTGATCCTCCGGGAAGGGGAAATTATGGAGATGGGTGGGGCTGGCGACGACAGCAGGATCCTTTCCTGCCTGTCGCCTTCGGAGGTATCCCTTCAGGCAGTGAAACGGGCGGCCCTTGTCATCGGAGGTTCGCCGCTTCCCACGGGAAGGTACGATCTCGTGATCGACGGTGAATCCGCCGCGTCCCTCATCGATGTCATAGGTGAGCTCTTTCTCGCCTCGAACATCCACAAAAGCAGGTCTTTCCTGAAGGGAATGCTGGGAAGGCAGGCAGCCTCCCCGGCGCTTTCACTGGTGGACGACGGCATCCTCAAAAAGGGACTCGCCTCGGCCCCATTTGACGGAGAGGGAGTCAGATGCGGTACAACCCGCATTCTTTCTGATGGAGTTGCTGTCTCCTGGCTTTATAATCTGAAATATGCCCTGATGGACGGCGTTCCTTCAACGGGCAACGCCAGCAGGTCCATTTCGGGAACGCCGGATGTCGGCTGTTCAAACCTTTCTCTCCGTCCCGGCCGCTGGTCCCGTGAAGACCTGTTTATCCAGGCCGGAAACGGAATCTATGTCACGGAGCTCCTTGGGCTGCACACCATCAACCCTGTAAGCGGAGAGTTCTCCATTGGAATAAAAGGAGCCCGGATATCAGGCGGTGAAACTGGAGGTGCAGTATCTGGAATGACAATAGCGGGAAACATGAAAGACTTTATGATGAATATCGACCTCATCGGCAATGATTTCAAGTATTACGGCAGCACCGGAGCGTGCTCCATCGTGGTTCGGGATGTTACGGCGGCTGGTTCTTAGCCTCCTGGCAATACTTCTCGCGGCGGCGGTACCGGCGCTTCCCGCGCAGGGGGCGGATGTACTGAGGCTCTACTCCGGGCAGTCTCCCCTCGGTGATGTCCCGGCGGAAAAGAGAGGCAACAGTGTATTCGTCTCGGCCGGAGAGATCGTAAAACTTCTCGGAATGCAGTCATCCTCAAAAAACGACACTCTCGTCGTCTCCACGGGGAAGGAAAAGCTGCAGCTCGTAGCTGACGCCGCTGCAGCGTGGCTTGGCGTAGAGCTTGTTCCCCTGGCGGCATCAACCGTGCAGGTACAAGACGACTGGTTCGTGGAGATGCGCTCCGCTCTCAAGCTTTTCAATGCCCTCCTTCAACGCTCGGGGAAAAGCGGGTCCCTGAGATGGGGACCCGGCGGGGCGCTGCCCCTTCCTGCCCCCCCGCCCTCTTCGCCTGCTCCTTCTCCGGCACCTTTGCCTCCGGTTGTTCCGGATCCCCCTCAGCCTGTTTCAACCGCGCCCGCAGGCCCGGTGATCAATGGTCTCAGGTGGGGGATAGACGACGGAAAAATCCGCGCGGTCATTGATTTCGAAGGCCCCGGAAAGCCTGAAGTCCAACAGGCTGGAGGATCTGTCAAAACAACGTTCTTTCTTGGAAAAGACGGTTCTCCCGATATCTCTTCACCATACGGCGAGGTTAGGGTATCCTCCATCAACTACGGAAACAGGATCTCCCTCGAGTTTTCCTCGAACCTCCCGCTCAAGGAGATCATACCCCTTGAATCTCCAGACCGTCTCGTCATCGATTTTGCCCGCAGCGGTTCTCCCGCGGTTCTGAAAGAAACAAAGCCGCCAAAGCCTGCGGCTGTTCCGGAGGCGCCGGCCCCGGCATCTCCCCGTACACGGAAGGGCTCCAGAATCGTTGTTATCGACGCCGGTCATGGAGGCAAGGATCCCGGTGCGGTTTCGAACGGAATTCGGGAAAAAGACGTAAACCTTGCCGTCTCACTCCTGATCGCCGAAAAAATAAGGAAAGCGGGATATGATGCCAGGCTTACCAGGGACAGGGACGTCTACCTTACCCTGCAGCAGCGCACAGACCTGGCGAACAAGTGGAATGCAGACGCCTTCATGAGCATTCACGCAAACGCTCTTCCGCCCGGAAAGCATGCGACAGGCATGGAAATCTATCTTATGGCTCTTCCCACCGACAAGGACGCCATGCAGCTCGCACTCATCGAGAACAGGGAAATTGCAGGAGGGAACGGTGAAACGGCAAAGGCTGCAGACAAGAAGACCAAAATGCTTTTGAACATTCTCGGCAACATGCAGCAGAATGCAAAGATCAATGAAAGTACGGGATTTGCGGAATACCTTTTCAAATACGGAAAGGCCGGAGGGATTAAAATGAGGCGGGTGGCCCAGGCTCCTTTCTTTGTCCTCAGGGGGGCTGCCATGCCTGCAGTTCTTATTGAGACAGGCTTTCTGACGGAAAGATCTGAGGCCCGCCTTCTCAACGACAGAAATTACCAGGAAAAGATCGCTGAATCCCTGACCAGGGGAATCGTCGATTACCTGAAAAACATCTGATGAGCTGAAGAAACCTGACCGAGGGAGGAGATTTCGGCATGGCCCGTAATTATGACGATTACGATGACGAATTCGAAATGAGAAAAAGAGAACCGGAAGAACAGGAATACCCGGTTCGCGATGAGCGGCGCATGACCCGGCGAAGAAGAACAGACGTGGAGGAAACGAAAAAAGCCCCCCTCATTCTTAGGCTCATTGCCTGGATCGCGGTTATCGCATTCTGTTTCGTGGCAGGATACGTAGGTACTTCCATGGCGCTCCGGTTCCTCGACAGAAAAGACATCCTCGAGAGAAAAGACGTGGTATCAGGCAGGGAAGAAGCCGGTGCTCTCCTGGAAAGGGAAAGCGGGAAAATCGAACTCAACGCCCGTAAAGTCACCTTTTCCGTCTACTATCCCCGTGGGGGAGGACTCGTCTCCGAGAACGAGGATTTTATTTCAGGGATCATGGAGGACGACATCCAGCTGGCGGTCAACAAAATCTTTTCCCTGATCCCCGGCAAGTTCCCCGGGGACGTGAAGCTGATCAACATCTTCAGGACAGGGGACACAGTGTTCCTGAATTTTAATTCCGCTTTTGTCTCCGGGCTCGCAAAACAGGGGGAGACTGAAAGTGCCCTTTTCATAACTGCGGTCGTCAGGACGATGAAGGAGAACTTCACCCCCATCACCAAGGTCCGTTTTCTTGTAAACGGCAAGGTGACGCGACAAGGATCCCCTGTGGACCTCACGGTTCCCTGGCAGCTTCCCCAGGGGTAGGACGGAATGAACCCGAGAATTGACGGAAGGGCCCCTGATGAGATCCGTGCGGTCTCCTTTCAGAGAAACTTCACCAGGTACGCTGAAGGATCTGTCCTTGCATCCTTCGGAGAGACCAGGGTCCTCTGTACTGCGACCGTGGACGAGAAGGTGCCTCCGTTCCTCAGGGGAACGGGCAGGGGATGGGTGACCGCTGAATATGCCATGCTCCCCCGGTCGACGCAGACCCGGGTATTGCGTTCCACTTCCCGGGGAGGACAGGACGGCCGCAGCACAGAAATACAGCGCCTCGTAGGAAGGTCCCTTCGTGCATGCGTGGATATGGAAGCGCTGGGAGAGCGGACGGTCATCATCGACTGCGATGTGCTCCAGGCCGACGGCGGTACTCGCACCGCAGCAGTCTCGGGAGGGTTTGTCGCCCTTGTGGACGGACTCCGCTCACTTCGTGAAAAATCGGAATTCAGCTTTCTTCCGCTGAAATTCCTTCTTTCCGCCATAAGTGCCGGAAAGATAGGCGGTCATGGATTTCTCGACCTGTGCTACGAAGAGGACAGTACCGCAGAAGTGGACATGAACTTCGTTATGAACCACAGGGGGGAATATATAGAGATACAGGGGACAGGAGAGGGCGGCGTCTTTTCGGCCGGGGACCTCTCCGAACTGTTGGTCCTCGCCGGGAAAGGCACACTGGAAGTCATCGAAAAGCAAAAGGAGGCCCTCGACCTTGACGGGAGCGAACTCTCTTTTTCCTGAAGGCCTTGTTTTCGCAAGCGGGAACAGGAACAAATACGCGGAAGTTGTTGATCTCTTCGCTCCCCTCGGCATCAGCATCCTTTTCGGACCGGACCTTCTGACCCTGGATGTGGAGGAAACAGGGACCTCCTACATTTCCAACGCCAGGCTCAAGGCCAGGGAATGGGCTTTAAAGGCAGGAATTCCAGCCCTTGCGGACGACAGCGGTGTCGAGGTGCGGGCTCTCGGATGGAAACCGGGCATTTACTCCGCGAGAATGGCGTCCGATGACCCCGGGCGCGTCCATTGGATGCTTGACGCCATGAAAGGCATGGAAGACCGGTACGCAAAGTATGTCGCGTCGTTTGCCCTTTTTTTCCCCCGGGAATCCCTTTGCCTGGTCACCGAGGGAGAATGTCACGGGGAAATAGTGCAAAAACCCTCAGGAAGCCGCGGATTCGGATACGACCCGATATTTGCTCCCTTCGGATTCAGCGCGACATTCGGCGAGATTCCGGATGCGATCAAAAGAAAAATTTCTCACAGGGCAGTCGCCGGGTATCGTTTACTGGATATCCTTTCCTGATCTTCTGTGATAAAATATCTTTTCGTCTGGATTTTGTTTCCTATTTTCTAGGAGGTGCGCAACGTGAAGACGTTTCTTGGTATTGTCCACATTCTGCTCTGCCTGGCCCTTTCGGGGGTCGTCCTGCTGCAGCAGAGAAAGCAGGGCGGATTTACCGGCATATTCGGAGGAGGCACCCAGGCCGATGCCGGAGGCAACCAGTGGCAGCGGTTTACAGGCCTTTCGAAGGTCACGGTGGTTTTGACCGGGATCTTCATGGTAACATCCATTATTCTTGTTCTTTATTAAGCTGACATGGATACATCCTGCTGCAGCCATGCACGAGAAAATGGCGGACAGATGGACTGCTTTGCCGATGTCCAGTCGTATACCGTAGAAACAAGGAGACTGCACTCGGCGACTCATGATGAAATTCTGCACGGATGTACCACCGATGTATATTTTGTAAAGACCAGGGATGTGCTCCGAAGTGCGGGAGTTCTTTCCTCACATGTAACTGCCGAGATATTTGCACGGAAAAACGGAATATTTGCAGGGCTTGACGAGGCAATGGAGATCCTTGGGGGAAAGGGCCTGGAGATCGAGGCGCTCAGGGAAGGCGACAGCTTCCATCCGAAAGAAGTGCTCATGAGGATAGCCGGTCCCTATGAGGATTTCGGAATGTATGAGACCGTTCTTCTCGGCATGATCGCATCAGCATCTTCCTGGGCCACTGCCGCAAGGGCGTGCGTCGACGCAGCCGATGGCAAACCGGTGCTCTGTTTCGGTGCAAGGCATGTCCATCCTGCAATAGCTCCCGTAATGGAGCGGACAGCCGTCAAAGTTGGCGGATGCAAGGGCGCCAGCTGCATCCTCGGAGCAAAGCTCGCAGGTGTTGAGCCCACAGGAACTGTGCCTCATGCCGCGGTACTTCTCGTGGGAGACACCGTGGAGCTCGCAAGACACTATGATGCCGTAATGCCCCTAGGCGACCCGAGAATGGTTCTCGTGGACACATTCAAGGACGAGGCCGAGGAAACGCTCAGAGTCGCTGACGCTCTCGGCGAAAAGCTCGCGGGCATACGCCTTGATACTCCCGGCGAGCGTGGGGGCGTGTCCCCCGACCTTGTGAGAGAGATCCGCTTCCGTCTCGACCTCGCAGGATACGATCACGTGAAGATCATCGCTTCAGGGGGTCTGTATCCCGAAAGGATCAAAGAACTCGCCGCAGCCGGGGCCGATTCGTTCGGCGTGGGAAGCTACATATCGCACGCGAACCCCATCGACATGACCATGGACATCAAGGAGATCAAAGGGGTTCCCGTAGCAAAAAGAGGAAGACTTCCGGGGAGGATTGCCAATCCCCGGCTTGTTCGTGTAGAATAATCATTTGGAGAATAACCTGCATCATTTCGCAGTGCCGGCAGGACAGTTTGCCCGGGGGACCCCTGCCACGTCCCTTTAGATGCTTGGGCAGCGGCTGTAGGCCGTGTATGTGTGATGTTATTAATAGAAAATGATGAAAATTGACCCGGAACAGATAATGAAGGAGGAAATTCCATGTCGGACAGTCGTTCCTTTATGGCCGTAAAAGAAAAGGTGGAGCACAAGTGGTACATCGTTGACGCCACCGACAAGCCCCTTGGCCGTATTGCATCCCAGGTGGCGAAGATTCTCATGGGGAAAAACAAGCCCACCTATACCCCTCACGTTGACTGCGGTGACTTCGTCATCATCATAAACGCGGAGAAAGCAAAACTCACAGGAAACAAGAGACTGAAGAGCACGGTCCATTACTACACCGGTTACCTTGGCGGATTCCGTTCCGCCACGTACGGCGAAATGATTGACAAGAAACCAGTTCAGCTCATGGAGCGGGTGGTAAAAGGCATGCTTCCCAGGACGCGCCTGAAGCTTCACAGGAAGCTCAAGGTATATGCGGGACCCGAGCATCCGCACGCGGCCCAGTGCCCCGTTGCCATAGAAGTGTAATTTTCGAAGAGGGGGAAAAAGACTCGATGCAGAATGCAGGTTACTTCTGGGGAACCGGAAGAAGAAAGTGCGCCCTTGCTCGCGTGCGGGTTCGTCCCGGCGACGGAGCTGTAAAAGTGAATGAAAGAACTGTGGAAGATTACTTCCCGAGAGTCTCCTGGCAGAACAGCGCCCTTCGGCCGCTGAAAACCGCCGGACTCGAGGGAAAAGTGGACGTGTTTGTCCGCGCTTCCGGCGGCGGCCTTACAGGCCAGGCCGGTGCCGTGCGTCTCGGAATCGCACGGGCTCTTATCAAGCTTAATCCGGATCTTCGCCCTGTCCTCAAGAAGGAGGGGCTTCTTACCCGTGATCCACGCATGGTGGAGCGGAAGAAGTTCGGCCAGAAGGGTGCCCGAGGACTTCGCCAGTTCTCCAAGCGTTAATTTCAGGACGATTATCCGGTTGTATACGGACACTTTCAGAGACAGGCCATTACATGCCTGTCTCTTTTTTTAAGCGTAATAGACCAACCATTCGGTTTGTAGTATAGTAAACAAACCGAACAGTCGGGAGGGATAATTTTTGTCGGAAGAACCCAGGGAACTCCAGAAGTCTATTCTGCGGGCTGCACGGGAAGGATTTGCCGTGAAAGGCTTTTACGGCACGAGCATGGAATTCATTACCAGGAGCGCCGGTGTCAGCAAAGGCGCCGTGT
>CAYTQC010000064.1:0-9254 GCA_964439735.1 uncultured Synergistaceae bacterium | reverse complement strand
GGATGGTTCATTATCTTCCACGAATTGACCGAAGTGCGGAAGAACAGGAAATAGCTGCTTACAGCCGAGAGAAGAAACAAAAATAAAATGATCCATTTATTCCGGAACATGCCATCACCCTTTTAGGACAAGAGAATATTCTTTTATCCAGTATAGACGAACCCCGGTGTCCGTGACTCGGGTAGAATACTGGTATTTGACTGCCATGTTGCAGAAATTGAGGCAATCCCCTCGAATGAGTGGATAAATCCTGTGCCGAAACCTGAAAGATGAGTCCCGGCATCAGAAATTTACGAAATAGCACCAAGAAAGATTCTCTGTTTCTTTTTGGGTATTTCCACTGCAGAAGTATTGTTTCAAAGAGAGGGCAGGGGCTTTCCAAATTTTCATGTAAAAGAACTAAGCGAACGTTTTTTGTTTTTGGCATCAAACCAAGGTCGATGTTGAATACCATTGGGTTGATAGTACCCTATATAAAAACTGAATCTGCAAGTCATTTGAAATAAATTTTGCAGCAAGTAACCATATGTGATAATATTCTTTCCGTAAAATGGGAGGTGTCGATTTGGAACTTTTCAAAGAAAAAATCCGCACCTATTTTAGGGAAAACAAAGTATCAAAAGCTAAAAGAAAAGTTGCATCTTTTTTTATAAGTTCTCCTCAAGAAGCTGCTTTTTTGAACTTGAGCGAGCTTGCGGAAAAAATAGGTGTGAGCCCTGCTACAATAAGCAGGACTTCTGTTGAAATGGGCTTTAACGGCTATCCTGACCTTCAGGAGCAGATACGATCAAAGCTTAAAATTGGTATATCTCCAGTTGAACGTTTAAAAGATACACACTTCGACAAAAAGATTCCTGTCTGGGACAGATCAGTTTTTAAGGACCAGGAATCCTTGAACGGGGTCTTAACTCTGAATTCAGAGGAAAAATTCCAAAAAGCAATTGAGTTGTTTTCTTCTGCGCGCAGGGTCTATTCATTAGCCCTCCGCAGTTCATATCCACTCACTTTTTTCTTTAACCTGCTTCTTTTCCAGATTCGTCCCGAGGTGCACCATATTTCTATTGATGACGGGCAATTGACAGAAAGTATTTTTGATATCGGGGAACGGGATGTTCTATTTGTGGTCTCGCTCCCGAGATATACGAAATTTGTTCTTGAAGCGGCTGAAAAGGTCCGCCGTACAGGCTGCAGTGTAATTTCCATAACAGACAGCGAACTCTCCCCGCTGGCTATTGCCTCTGATATCGCCTTTTTTTGCGGGTATGAGTCTGTCAGTTTCTTTAACTCGAATATCGCAGCGCAAGCGATTGTGAATGCTCTTTTGTCAGGAATTCTTCCTGAGCTGGGGCAAAACGGCCTGGAACGGCTTGAAAGGCACAGCAGTGCGATGAAAGAATGGTCAACATTTACGCTTGGGCAGAAATAAGCTTATTACGAAAAACAGGGATGGAGAAGATGAATGAATTCTCATAAAAAGCCTTATTGGTTTTTGAAAGAAAATTAAAAAACGAAAGGAAGTGGTAGAGAACAGACTGACTTGGAAACTTCTCGGCTAGGGGATCAAATTTCGGATGGAAGGCATTTTGTGAAAGAGAAAGAATCTTTTTCTCGGGAAAAACAAATTTTTTTCTGGAGGTAGAGCCTGATGAAAAAAATGATAGGATTGCTTGTGGTTCTATGCATGTCTTTTATTTTTTCTGCGACCGCTCCGGCTTTTGCTGAATGGCCGGAGGAGCAGCAGATAACGATGATTCTTGCCTATTCACCCGGCGGGTCGACTGACATTATGGCCAGGCTCGTAGCTAATTACATCGAACCCTATATCGGCCAGAAGGTTGTTGTTCTCAACAAGCCTGGTGCAGGGGCGGAAATAGGCTACACTCTTCTCAGCGAAGCCAAACCTGACGGGTACACTGTAGGTTTCCTGAATACGCCAAGCATAGTAGCTCTTCCCATACGAAAAAAGACAAAGTTCACACTTGATTCATTCACTCCTGTGGCATGTTTAATGGATGATCCCGGCACTGTACTTGTAAGAGAGGACAGCCCATTCAAAACAATGGCCGATGTAATCCAGTATGCAAAAGATAATCCTGGCAAGCTGACCTATGGAGTGAGCGGCATCGGTTCTGATGACCACATGGCAATGCTGTTCCTGGAGAAAGCGGCGGGCATAAAAACAAAGGTAGTCCCGTTCACCGGCGCAGGCCCGAACAGGACAGCACTGCTGGGGGGACATATCGATATCTCCCTCTTTAACGTCAGTGAGGCCAAAGAATACGTAGAAAGCGGCCAGATCAGAGTCCTGGCACAGATGGGAGAACAAAGGGATCCGCTTTTCCCTGAAGTCCAGACGTTGAGGGAAATTGGGTACGACGTGGTCATGGGGAGTTCAAGGGGTGTCGCCATGCCTGCAGGAGTTCCTGCGGAAATTGTTGAAAAGTTTGCCGAAGGTATGAAGAAAGTAGTGGAAAATCCGGATTTCAGGAAAAAATGTGAGGATGCCTATCTTCCCCTTGTGTATATGAATCCGGCCGGTTATAAAAAACATCTGGAAGATCTCAGCAGTAAGTTGAGCAAACTCTGGGAAGAAGATCCCTGGATCAAAGAATAGCACTGACGGCGATCATGCCGAATATGGGGAGAGCCATTCCGGCATCTCCCCATTTCATTTTCCGGGAGGGAACAGAAATGGTGCAGAGAAAACAGGATATGATCTTTGGTTTTGTGGGCATTGGAGCTGCGCTTTTTGCCATGTGGCAATCCTATCAGTATCCGCCGGATTCAGCTCTCTTTCCGCTTTTGAGTGCCGCAGGCATTTTTATCTGCAGTTTAATGCTTTTGGTTATCAGCGGGAAGAACAAAAGCTCTTCCGGCGATGAAAAGGTTGAAGGCATCAATATCCGGTCAGCACTCACTTTCGGACTGATCGTGCTCATTTATGTTTTCTCAATAGAAAAAATGGGTTTTTTCTCCTCCTCATTTTTATTCGTGTTAGTCATATCAATGGTATGGGGAGGATTTGGAAAAGGGGTTTCAATTCGTTTTTCCCTGATATTCGCAGTTATATTTACAATCCTGCTTTACGTAACATTTGTGAAAATTTTTACGGTACCTCTCCCAAAAGGTTTTTTACTTTGAGCACAGGAGGGTAAAAATGTTTGAGCATTTAGCATCATCTCTTTCAGGAACACTTGTTTTTGCAAATATAGTGGCGATGACTCTCAGCACAGCGGCAGGAATCATGGTCGGTGCCCTTCCGGGGCTTTCTGCTTCTATGGGTGTCGCCCTGTTGATTCCCTTCACTTTCACTATGGATCCTCTGACTGGCCTTCTCTGTATGGCAGGAATGTATAACGGCGCGATTTATGGCGGATCAATAGCTGCAATTCTCATCAATATACCAGGTACACCCGGCGCTGTAGTTACAACTTTTGACGGAAACGCCATGGCAAAAAAAGGGCAGGGAAGGTACGCACTGGAAACAGCCGTGATCTGTTCAACAGTAGGTGGTGTTGCAAGTGCGCTTGCACTCATGTTCATAGCTCCCTATCTTGCTGCACTTGCTTTGAAGTTTGGACCGGCTGAATATTTCTGGATTTCTGTCCTCGGATTATCCACAATCGCCAGTTTCCTTTCGGGTTCTACTGTGAAAGGCCTTTTCTGTGCATTCGCAGGTCTCTTCGTGAGTACGGTAGGAATAGACCAGATCAGCGGGGTATTTCGGTTTACCTTCGACAACATGTACCTCATGGAGGGTTTTCCTGAAATAGTGGTCTTAATTGGACTTTATTCGATTCCTGAGGTTTTCACAATGCTTGAGGATGTGGCAGCGGGTAAAACCGCTGCAGCAAGCGATAGTGAGCTTGGTCAGACGAAAAGAAAAGAGGAAAAACGCTGGACTTTTCAAAATGACTTTAAAGATTCGATCCCTACCTGGACCCGCTCTTCAATAATTGGGATCATTATAGGAATAATACCCGGTGCAGGGTCAAGCATTGCTGCATTCATCAGCTATAAGGAAGCAAAACGAAAGGCAAAGGATCCGGAATCATTTGGAAAAGGCAATGTGGAAGGCGTTCGTGCAGCGGAGACTGCGAATAATGCGGTTACTGCCAGTGCCATGATTCCTATGCTGACATTCGGTATTCCCGGCAATGTGGTCACAGCCATCATGGTGGGGGGGCTCCTCATTCACGGTCTTCATCCGGGTCCCAACCTTTTTGTAAAGGAGCCTATGATTGTTTTTGGTCTCATGTGGGGAATGCTCATTACGAATTTCATCATGCTTGCCCTTGGGTATTTCGGTTCAGGAATTTTTGCGAAATGTCTCAAAATACCTACAGTTGTGCTTGCAGCCTCTGTAGCTGTGCTCAGTACCGTCGGAACATACAGCCTGAACAACTCCATGTTTGATGTGTATTCCATGCTGTGTTTCGGGGTTATAGGCCTTGCAATGCGAAAAATGAAACTTCCAATCGCACCTGCGGTCCTGGGAATAATCCTTGGCCCGCTTGCGGAGACTGAGTTGAGACGGGCGTTGATGATTGCAGATTCTCCTGTCGAAATCTTCACCCGGCCTCTTTCATTTTTCCTGTTCGCTTTGACACTGCTCAGCCTTTTCTACCCTGTATTGAAAGCGCGAATGGGTGCCAGGGGCAATAAAGAGTAGCTTTGCAAATACAATTGGGTAGGGAGGCAAAACCATGCTTTTTTTTAAAAAAGAACAACTAACGAATTATTGTTCTTTAGTGTACCAGGCAGCAGGTGTTTTGAAAGAGAGGGCGGAAATTCTGGCAGCATCCATGGTTCATGCCAGCCTTAGGGGAGTGGAGTCACACGGAGTCAGCAGGACCGGAATCTACCTGAAAAGAATAACATCCGGGCTGGTCCAGCCAAATGCAGAACTTTCCATTGAACAAAATGGACGGTCTGGAGCCATACTGGACGCGAAAAACACCACAGGGCAATATGCCTCATCAGAAGCTTCAAAACTGGCCGCAGAACTGGCAGAGAAAAACGGCATCGGATGTGTTGGGGTCCGGAGATCAAATCATTTCGGGGCGGCGAGTTTTTATACGCTTCCTCTGGCACGGCAAGGGTACATAGTTATCGCGATGTCCAATGCCCCGACAACGATGGCTCTTTGGGGGGCCGGGAAGCCCTACACAGGCACAAATCCTTTTTCTTACGCTGTTCCTGCGGGAAAATTTGAGCCAGTTGTGCTGGATATGGCCACGAGCATCGTAGCCCGTGGAAAAATACGCAGGGCATGGAAAAAAGGTGAGAAAATCCCTTCAGGATGGGCTATCGACAAGAATGGCAATCCCACTGAAGATCCACAGGAAGCCCTTGAAGGATATGTTCTTCCCTTTGGGGGACCAAAAGGTTCCGCAATCGCCCTTTTTATTGAAACAATGGCGGGTGTCTTAACCGGGGCAGCCTTTGGACCGGAACTTGGAAGCATGTACAACGACTTCAACAAAGAGCAGAACCTGGGGCATTTTTTTATTGCCATCGCGCCTTCTATACTGGCTCCCGGTCTTGATTTTGAGAAAAGAATGGAAACGATGATTGAACAGATAAAAGCTCTTCCTCCCTCTACGGGTAATGAAGAGGTCATACTTCCAGGCGAGATAGAATCGAGGATAGAAAAAGAAAGGGCTGAGAACGGAATCCCGCTTGAAGATGATGTGGTGCAGGAACTGCGGGACATTGGAGCACAATACAGGCTTAATTTTCCGGACTAGCCTGGCCTGTGTTTTCTCGAAAAAATTATGAGAACACTGATGATACTAAAAATCTTTTTTAAAAGGAGTGAACTGCTTGAAGCTTTTTGATTGTACGTTGCGGGATGGTGCCAATGTTTTAGGTAAAGGCTTTCCCGCAGATTTGACGAAGTTGATGCTTGAAGGGCTGATCGAGAACGGAATCACGACCATTGAATACGGAAATGCGGGAGGTATAGGTGCCTACGATGTTTCCAACTCCATCGCTCCTCTCACGGATGTTGAATATCTGGAACTTGTTCAGCCTTACCTTGGAAGGGCTGAAATTGGGATGTTCCTCAATGCAAAACGGTATAGGGAACAGAATGTTTTGCTCGCAGCAGAAAAAGGGCTTGCCTTTCTTCGTGTCGGGGCGGATGCGGGTGACTCCAATATTGCCATGGACGCAATACGATTAGTCGCAAACAACGGGATGAAAGTTTGTTACTCACTTATGAAAGCCTACATAGTATCTCCGCATGATCTGGCAGAAGAGTCAAAGAAACTTGAAGCAGAAGGGGTAAACGAAATTACCATAATGGATTCTGCAGGGTTCATGACACCTGACCAGACCGCAGGCTACACCGAAGCCCTTGTCAAGGCTGTTAAAATACCGGTGGGCTTCCATGGACACAACAATCTGGGGCTTTCTGTCGCAAATGTATTGGCTGCCCTGGAAAACGGAGCAGAAATAATAGATTGCGGCCTTCTCGGAATGGCCCGAAGCGCCGGAAACACTCCTACTGAAGTTATTACAGCCGTACTGCAGCGGGAAGACAAAATGAAGGAAGTGAATCTTTTCGGTCTTCTCCGTTTTCTCGATGATCGTCTGATTCCTGCAATGAAGAAACATGACTATCACGTGGCGATTACTCCTCTTGACCTTATTTTGGGCTATTCCGGCTGCCATTCCGGGTTTATAAAGCTTTTCCGAGATATTGCAGCGGAGAAGAAGGTCGATTTATACCAACTGATAGTTGAAGTAACGCGAATGAATCAGAAATCTCCAACGGAGGAGCAGATTCGTGCGGTGGCTGAAACCCTGTAAACCGCGACAGGGAAGCGGGGTGGCAAAAGTATGAAAGTTGTGTTTGCAGGGAATTATCCCGAAGGCACGGTCGAAAAGTTCCGGCAGTTTCTTCCCGCGGAAGACTTTGATCTCGTCCCGGTAAACGACCAAAAACAATATGAAGAGCTCACTGACGCCGATTGCATTGTTTTGCGCATTTTCAAGGCTCACCGGAATATTATTGAGAATAACCGTGAGCTCGTGCTTATTCAAAGATGGGGGGCAGGGGTAGACTCTGTCGATATTGACGCGGCAACGGAACACGGTGTTCTTGTGGCTAATACACCGGGGGCAAATGCATATGCGGTTTCAGAACTTGCAATACTTCTGATGCTCACCCTGGGAAGAAACCTGCAGGCACATACCAGGAGCATAGCTTCAGGAGTATGGAGCAGAACACTTTTTCTTGACCAGACTTTCACCCTCAACAAAAAATTGGTTGGTTTAATCGGAGGGGGCAATATTGGCCGCCAGGTTGCCCGAAAAGTACAGGCTTTTGGAGCTTCAGTGCAGTATTACGACAAATATCGTCTTTCAGGAGAGCTGGAAAAGGAATTTGAAATGTCTTATGTCCCCCTTGAAGAGCTTCTTCGGAAAAGTGACATTGTAAGCCTGCATGTTCCTTTGACTGACGAAACCCGTCACATACTGGATGCCCGGAAACTTGCGATGTTAAAACCAAATGCTTTTGTCATCAATACGGCCCGCGGAGGACTGATTGATGATGATGCCCTGCTGGCAGCAGTCGAAGAAAAGAGGATTGCCGGCGCGGGGATCGACTGTCTCGAACATGAACCTTTGAGTCCCGATCATCCTATGCTGCGGTACGCAAACATAGTTATCACCCCCCACATAGGTGGATCCACATCCGACCTGGCGGATGCAATGATCCCGATGATCGGGGACAACCTTCTTCGTTTGGCGAAGGGGGAACAAGTGCAATATGTTGTGAACCGCCAGGAGAAACCTGTGGTCTGATCATTTCAGGATGATTTTTGCTGTTGTCCAGAACGAATGAATACGCAAGGCGGAACTCTGAGGATTTTGGGCTTTGCGGGAAGGTTTCAGACAGCCTGGAAAACAGGACCCTGCTTTTCTGAATCTTGAAAATGAAACCGGCAGCCCGGCTTCTGAAATTTTCAAAAGCAGTTGTTCCATCTCCGGTCGTGACTTCTCTGGCACAATGGGTGGATTTGCAAAGGACTCATATAACCGGGCCTGTAAACTAGATGGGGTAAGAGATTCAGCTCAATCAATGGAATCAGAAGAGCATGGAGATGAAATGTTTTTTCTGCCTGAATCTATTTCTGACTCTCGGCCCCCATTTGGTGACAAGGTTTACAGCGTTCACTGCTGGAAAAAATGAGAGAGCAATTGACTTAACAGGTTCGCAAGTTTTAACATAAATAAATACACCTTTAGGTTTCTTGGAGATCGTTGTTCGGTGTTGGCCCTCTTATAAGATCTTAAGGGTTCTCAGGGAGGCATTGTAATCTTCTGTAAACCTACTTTGGGCAAGAGTGGTGAAGAGATATAAGAACAGAATTTATTAAGGGGATAATCCCTCCCATAGTAACGATAATCGATGAAAACGAGCGTATCGACGAAGAGAGAATGCGCCGCCAGGTGAACTTCGTCATCGATGGGGGCGTTCATGGCATACTGGCCTTCGGCAGCAACGGTGAGTTCTACATGGTGGAGGAGGACGAGATGAGGCGGGGGCTTCGGATCATCCTCGAAGAGACGAAGGGGCGTATACCCGTTTATTTCGGCATGGGAGCAATCAAGACCAGGAAATGCATGGAGCTTGCCCGGATGGCATCCGAATGCGGCGCGGACGGGATTTCAGTGCTGCAGCCCATGTTCCTGAAACCCACCGAAGATGAGCTGTATCGCCATTTCCGGTCCATCGCGGAGGTCATTCCCGGAACACCGATGCTGCTTTACAACAATCCCGGCAGAGTTGGGTATTCACTTACAACGTCGCTGGTGACTCGCCTTGCCGCCGACGTGGATAACATTGTGGGCATCAAGGACTCCAGCGGCGACATGACCCTTACGAGCGAATTCGTCCGCCTGACGAAGACGGAGAAAAAGGATTTCAGGGTTTTTGGAGGAAAAGACACACTCATATACGGCGCTCTCGTCCACGGTGCGGACGGGGCTATTGCCACCACCGCGAACATGTTCCCGGAACTTGTTGTGTCTATTTATGAAAAATACATGTCAGGTGATCTGAAAGGATCCCTTGAAGCTCAGTTCAGGCTGAATCCTGTGCGGTTATCCATGGACCGGGCAAGTTTTCCCGTGGCAACGAAAGACATGGCAAATCTTCTTGGGCTTGACGTGGGGGAGCCATACAGGCCGACTGTCTGCAGCAGCGGAGACGTGCTCGATTTCATGAAAAAGAGATTGAA
>CAYTQC010000063.1:0-9322 GCA_964439735.1 uncultured Synergistaceae bacterium | reverse complement strand
CGGGATGATCAATGACATAATCGAGCAGCACGCCCCCGATTTCGACCCCGGCACAACTGCGGAGAAGGCCAAGAAGCACAGGGATATTATCGTCGGCATCAAGAGTGCCCATTACTGGCACCCGGGCTGGGAGTCGGTCGACAGGGCAGTGGAAGCGGGAGAGATCGCCGGGCTGCCCGTGATGGTGGATTTCGGCTATTTTATGAAAGAGCGGCCCTACTGGCGGCTCGTAACGGAAAAGCTCAGGAAGGGCGACATCAGCACCCACTGCTTCAGGGGACCCGTTCCTGTCGTCGATGAGAGCGGGAAGGTGTACCAATATCTCTTCGATGCCAGGGAAAAAGGAGTTCTGTTCGACCTGGGGCACGGCGGAGGAAGCTTCCTTTTCCGCAACGCGGTGCCTGCTTTTGCCCAGGGCTTCTATCCCGACTCCATTTCCTCCGACCTTCATGTCCAGAGCATGAACGCGGCAATGATGGACATGCCTACCACCATGTCCAAATGCCTCGCCATGGGGATGCCCCTCCCCGAGGTCATCTCCAGGGCGACTGCTGTTCCCGCCCGCATGATCGGTCATCCGGAGCTGGGGCACCTTTCCCCGGGAGCTCCGGCGGACATCGCCCTGTGGAATCTTCGGGAGGGTGCCTTCGGCTTCAAGGATTCAGTGGGAGGCCGAATGAGGGGAAGCAGAAGGTTCGAGTGCGAGATGACCATCCGCGACGGACAGATTGTATGGGACCTCAATGCCCGGGATGCTGCAGAATACGGAGATCTTCCGGAAAATGCAGGTATTCGGGAAGGGGAGTTTCTCATCCCTCCAATTAAAATGTCTCAATGAAAGAAGTAGATTCAGGTTGTCCGGAGATGTATTTGAAACGATTCCGTATTTTTTCGTGGAGGAATGACGATGTTTGACGTACTTCTGAAAAACGCAAAGGTTTTTGATGGGCTCGGCAGTCCATGGTTTTTGGCCGATGTAGCGGTCAAAGGAGAGAGAATAGCTGCCATAGGCAAAATTCCGGATGAGAACGCCGCTGTCGTGGAAGATATCTCCGGAAAAGCACTGGCTCCGGGTTTTGTTGATACTCATACCCATTCCGACAGAACCGCTCTGTTTGTTCCCGATCCTGATGCAAAAATACTCCAGGGAGTCACTACGGAAGTCACAGGCAATTGCGGCCAGTCGGTAGCTCCCCTTTCTGAAAACCACATGGAGCAGCTGAAGCAGTACCTGTCTCCATACCTGCCGGAAGGTTTCCCTGTTGAATGGAACTGGAGAAATACCGGGGAGATGATGAATCGTCTCGATTCACAGGGACACATCACTGATCTCGCTTTTCTGGCAGGTCATGGGACAATCCGAATGGCTGTCATGGGAGCAGCGGCACGGCCGTGTACGGCGAATGAACTGGAAAAAATGAAAAACCATGTGGCAGAAGCAATGGAGAGCGGTTGTGCAGGAATTTCGACAGGACTGATATTTCCCCCGGGATGTTATGCCGAACGGGGTGAAATTGTTGAACTCTGCAGGGTTGTAGCGAAATACGATGGTATTTATTGTGCGCATATCCGCGGTGAAGCCGGGTCTCTTCTTGATGCGGTGGAGGAAGCCATCGACATAGCTGAAAAGAGCGGCTGCCGTCTTCAGATAGCACATCACAAGGTGATGCGAAGATTCCGGGGCTGGTCCGAAAAAACTCTTGCGATGATGGAGTCGGCGAGAGAAAAGGGAGTTGACGTCGCATGCGACGCTTATCCATATGCGGCCGGCTCGAATAACGGAACGTCCCTCCTTCCTCCATGGGCAAATGCGGATGGTGTCTCTGCTGTTCTTGAGCGCCTTGGGGATTCTGCAGAGAGGGTGAAGATCAAGGCAAATTTTCTGGTCGACCTTCCCGGATGGGACAACCATGCGAAAGACACGGGGTGGGATCGGATTCTAATAGGTTCGGTAAAAAAAGATCAGTCTCTCACGGGAAAGACCTTCGCAGAAATTGCAGATGAGAGAGGAATGAGCCCGGAAGATACCTATCTTGATATTATCCGTTCAGAGGAGGCGGGGGTGACCATCGTGATCCTCTCTCATTCCGAGGAAGACATGGAGAACATCCTGCGCCACCCGCTCACCATGATAGGGTCGGATTCCCTTCCCACGTCCTTCGAGGGACCGCTTGCCTTCGGAAACCCTCACCCGAGATGTTTTGGCTGTTATCCCAGAGTTCTCGGGCTTTATGCACGGGATAAAAAATTTTTTTCACTGGAAGAAGCCATACGAAAATGTACGGGATTACCGGCATCACGGTTCCGCTTTTTCGATAGAGGTGTTGTCCGTGAGGGGTTGCGTGCTGATTTTGTTGTTTTTGACCCGCTTACAGTAAAAGATAATGCGGAGTTTCGAAATTCACGGCAGCGATCGTCGGGCATCGAGCTCGTCATGAAGAACGGAAGAGTTATTGTCCGAAACGGACGGGTTGTCGGTCCTGTGCTCGGAAAAAGCGTAAGGCTTTAGTGCCGGGAAGGGGGTGGCTTCAAAAAGAGGAGGAGGATATTTTTCATGAAGAACCTGTTTCTGATTTCCTTTAATGATTGATTCTGAGAAATCGATGAGTTATGAAAGGAGTGTTGTATTGTGAAAAGTACGCGAAGAATATTGCTGATTTTTGTTTTGTCCGTCTGCCTGGTACTTCCGGGGATCGGAGAAGCTCTGGCTTCAGGCGGCACCCTTCGGGTGGCTGTGATTGACGAAGCTCCATCGCTCGACCAGCAGGTCATTACAGCCGACCTTACAACAATGATTGCCATGCATATGTTTGAAGGGCTCTATACATTCGATTCGAAATATGCTCCTGTCCCGATGCTTGTAAAAGGGGAAGAAGTGAAAAACGAAGGAAAGGATATAGTGCTTCATCTTCGGGAAGGAATCAAGTTTCATAACGGAAAAGAGCTCACTGCGGAAGATGTCTACGCATCGCTTTCCCGCTGGAGCAGATTCGGTTCTAGAGGGCCTGTGCTTTTCAACAACATCGAGAAAATGGAAATAACGGGAAAATATGAAGTTTCCCTTTATTTCAAGCAGCCGTTTGCACCCTGGAAAAATCTTCTTGCGTTCATGAACGGCGGACCGGCCATCTATCCCAAGGAAGTCGCTGAAAAAGCTGAAAAAAAACCGATTCCGGAAACCGAGTATTTTGGAACGGGGCCCTATAAGTTCGTTGAGAGAAACCCCAGCAGGTATATCAAGCTGGTGCGTTTTGACGGATATGTTTCAAGAACTGAAGCTTCTGATGGATACGCGGGAAAGAAAGAAGCCGTGTTTGATGAAATACTGTTTATTCCTGTTCCTGACGACGCGACCCGTGTAAATGGTGTCAAAGCAGGCGATTACGATTACGGCGAAAGAATTGCCGGCGACCTTTACGATACATTGAAGGACGATCCTGAACTCGTGATAACATTGCAGCAGGGAGGCAGTCAGGGACTGGTATTCTTCAATTCCAGGGAAGGGTTGCTGAAGGACAATTACAAGCTGCGCCAGGCACTGATGACTGCTGTCAACATGGAGTCGGTTCTGAAGGCGGCTGTCGGACCTTCCGCTCTCTGGAAAACCGATGGTTCGATAATGCCCAGGGGAACTCCGTGGTATTCTTCCGCCGGCGTTGAGAAGTACAGCCAGAACAATGCTGAAAAAGCCATGGCTCTCGCTAAGGAAGCCGGCTACAAGGGAGAAAAACTGACATATATGGCTACGACATCCTACAAAGTCCATTATGACAGTTCCCTGGTCATCACAGAGCAATTGAAAAAAGCCGGGTTCAATATCGACTTCCAGATCTATGACTGGGCAACTCTGGTTTCCAAGAGAGCGGATCCGACCCAGTGGGACATGTTTTTCACCTACCACGGTTTTGTCCCCGATCCCATACTCTATACCTTCATGAGCGAAGCATATCCCGGCTGGTGGACCACCCCTGAGCGAAAAGAACTCGGCGCGAAGTTTGCCATGACACTGGATGAGAAGGAGCGGAAAGATATTTGGGACAAGATCCAGCAGCTCGTCTATGATCAGGTTCCGATTATGAGAACCGGCGACAATTACATTTATGACGTGTATTCGCCGAAACTTGAGGGATTGAAGGATACTGCGCTGATATGGCCCCGTTTCTGGGGAGTCAGCTTTAAAAAGTAAAACTTTTTGCTGAATTCCGGAGAGGGAGAGTAATTCTCCCTCTCCTTGGAGAAAGGAGGGAGCTGCGTGTTTTCCTATATTGTCAGGCGGGTGGCAAGCATGATCCCATCACTGCTTCTTGCGTCCGTTATTGTGTTTTCGTTCATTCATTTCATTCCCGGAGATCCTGCCAGGGTCATGCTGGGAGATCAGGCAACTCCTGAACAGGTGGAAACCCTTCGGGAAACTCTTGGGCTTAACCGGCCCCTTTATATCCAATACGGGCGATGGCTCGGAGGAGTTCTGAAAGGAGATTTCGGAACTTCGATCTTTTTTCACAAGCCGGTACTCGAAATAATTATTGACAGAGCTGAGACGAGCGTTCTTGTAGCTCTCCTCTCGATGGTTCTTATCATCTGTATAGGGGTACCCATAGGTGTCTTATCGGCAATTCGTTACAACAGCTGGCTGGACCAGTTTTTTTCGGGTATAGCGATGTTTTTTGCCTCGGTTCCGACTTTCTGGCTGGGGCTGAATCTGATGATTTTCTTCGCAGTGGTGCTTCGATGGCTTCCTTCGTCAGGTTTCCCTTCTATTCTGGCTTCCGGTGACTGGACAAATTTACGATATCTGATTTTGCCATGCATAACACTGGCAGCGCCGAATTCAGCTCTTATTATCCGTCTTACCAGGTCCAGTATGCTGGATGTGGCAAATGCCGACTATGTAAAAACCGCACGGGCCAAGGGGCTTTCCGAGAGAGCGGTGAACCTCCGTCATATTTTCCGCAACTCGCTGATTTCAGTTGTATCTGCTCTTGGATTCACATTTGTGGGGCTGGTTTCAAAAACCGTTGTCACCGAGACGGTTTTCTCGCTTCCAGGAATCGGGCGGCTCATCGTTGAATCGGTGCTGAGAAGGGATTATCCGACTATCCAGGGAGTTATCCTGATCATCGCGGTGGTCTATATGCTGATAAACCTTATCGTGGATCTCAGTTACGCGATCCTCGATCCGCGAATCCGCTACAGTTAGGGTGCAGACCATGAAATTTTTATCGATTTTCTACAAGAGAAAAATCGCCTTTGCCGGACTGATTTTTATTTCCCTGCTCGTTGTTTTTGCCGTTTTCGCCCCCTTCATAGCCACCTTCGACCCCCAGGGGATGAACCCGGTGGACAAACTCCGCTCTCCCGACAGCACGTATTTTTTCGGAACGGACAATTTCGGGCGGGATATATTCAGCCGGGTAGTGTACGGAGCCAGGACGAGCCTGACCGGTTCCGCGGGAGTGATCCTGTTCTCCCTTTCCATCGGGGTGCTTATTGGAGTTTCGTCCGGGTACTTCAGAAAGATAGAGCCGTACCTGATGCGCCTCATTGATGTCCTCATGGCCTTCCCTCCGCTGCTGCTCGCCCTGGTGCTTGTCTCCATACTCGGACGGGGGATGGGGAACGTGATCATCGCGGTCGGGGCGACTTATCTCACGAGGACGACCAGAATCGTCTACGGCCTGACCCTGAAACTGCGGGAGGAGCCCTACATTGAAGCCGCCGTTTCCTCAGGTGTCAAACAGAAATGGATCATCCTGAAGCATATTCTGCCGAACATGATGTCCCCGCTCATTGTCCAGGCCACGTTCACCTTCGCATTTTCCCTTCTGGACATGGCCGCCCTGGACTTTCTCGGACTGGGGATTCCGCCGTCCATACCGAGCTGGGGAAATATGCTGAGCGAGGGAAGGATGTACCTCACGAGAGCCCCGTGGCTTCTCATTTTCCCCGGAGCGTGCATCGTCCTGACGGTCCTTTCCTTCAACCTCGCGGGGGACGTCCTCCGAGACAGGCTTGACCCCCATTTCCGGCGGGATATCGAGGGGGTGTAGGCGATGCATATTGAAAATAATCCTCCTCTCCTGGATATCCGGGACCTCAAGGTAAGCTTTCCGTCATCTTCCGGGCATATTTACCCGGTAGACGGAGTGAGCCTCGCCATAAAGAAAGGAGAGACGCTCGGCCTCGTCGGTGAGTCGGGAAGCGGCAAATCCATGACGTCCCTTGCCGTCATGGGGCTTGTGCCCCGCCCTCACGGACGCATCTGCGGAGGGAGCATCCTGTTCAAGGGCCGGAATCTCACGGAATTCACCAACGAAGAGATGATGATGATCCGGGGGAAAGACATTTCCATGATCTTCCAGGAACCAATGACGTCCCTGAATCCGGTCTATACCGTTGGGGATCAGATCGTGGAGGGAATTCTCGCCCATGGCGCCATGTCGAAACGGCAGGCACGGGACAGGGCTGTTGAAATGCTGACGAAAGTGGGTATCCCGGCGCCGGAAAAACGGGTGGACTCCTACCCCCATCTGCTGAGCGGAGGAATGAGGCAGCGGGTTATGATTGCCATGGCCCTTGCACTGGACCCGGAGCTTCTCATTGCCGACGAGCCCACAACCGCCCTTGATGTGACCATTCAGGCCCAGATCCTCGACCTCATGGAAGGTCTGAAAAAAGAACGCACCATGTCAGTGCTTCTCATTACCCACAACCTGGGTATCGTTGCAGAGGCTGCCCAGAGAGTGGCAGTTATGTACGCCGGCAGGATCCTGGAGCTCGCGCCCACAGGAATGCTTTTCAGCCGGCCCCTTCATCCCTACACGAGGGGGCTCCTTGAATCCATTCCCAGAATGGAGGAAAGGGTCAGGACCCTGAAGGCAATCCCGGGAATGGTTCCATCACTGGAATCCCTGCCTTCCGGATGCAAGTTCAGGAACCGGTGTGTCTTAGCCGAGGATGCGTGCGGAAAAGAAGAACCTTCTTTCCTGGAGGCAGAACCGGGTCATTTTGTACGGTGCAGGCGCTGGGATGAATTGAGCGCACCTCAGGATGGAGGGAGAACGAAATGAGTATCCCGCTGCTCGAGGTCAGAAACCTGAAGAAGTATTTTCCTGTGCGGACCGGACTTCTGCAGCGTGTCACGGCTCATGTGAAGGCAGTGGACGGTGTCTCCTTCTCCCTCAATCATGGAGAAACCCTCGGCCTTGTGGGAGAGTCCGGCTGCGGAAAGTCAACCACCGGGAGGGCAATTCTGAGGTTGCTGCCGGTGACGTCAGGCGAGGTGATGTTCCAGGGGAAAAACCTTCTTGCCATGCATGGGGAAGAGCTGAGACGCGCCAGGCAGCAGTTCCAGATGGTATTTCAGGACCCCTTCGCGTCCCTTGATCCCAGGATGACCGTCGGGGAAATAGTTGGTGAACCCCTGGATGCCCACGGCATGATGTCTGCGAAAGGCCGAAGGAATGAAAAGGTTGCGGCAATGCTCGAAGAGGTCGGTCTCGATGCATCGGTCCTCAACCGCTACGCTTTCGAGTTCAGCGGGGGGCAGCGGCAGCGCATCGGTATCGCCAGGGCCCTTGTCCTCAATCCGTCCCTCGTGGTGGCCGACGAACCGGTATCGGCCCTGGACGTTTCAATTCAGGCACAGGTCATCAACCTGCTCGCTGAGCTTCGGGAGAAGCTTTCACTGACGTATCTTTTCATCGCCCACGACCTCAGCGTGGTGAAACATATCAGCGACAGGGTCGCGGTCATGTACCTCGGCCGCATTGTTGAAACGGCACGGACAGACGAACTGTTTTCAGATCCGATGCACCCCTATACCCAGGCGCTTCTTTCGGCCGCTCCTGTTCCCGAACCCGGGAAAAAGGGTGAGCGTATCATTCTCGGAGGGGATGTGCCGAGCCCGCTCAACCCTCCGTCCGGATGTACGTTCCATCCAAGGTGTTTTCGGGCAATGGAGCGCTGCAGACGCGAAGTACCGGAACTTCTGGAGCGAAAAAACGGCCACTTTTCAGCATGTCATCTGTATGACTGAAATATATTTATATGATGATAAGGGAGGAAAAATATCATGAAAAAAGTCATCCGCACCAACAAGGCACCGGAACCGGTAGGCCCCTATTCCCAGGGGATCATCTGCGGAAAGCGGATATACGTAGCAGGCCAGGGACCCCGCAACCCGGAAACAGGAACGACGCCTGAAGGTGTCACTGAACAGACAAGGCAGGTCCTGAAGAACATCCGGGCAATACTGGAGGCGGGCGGAGCCACTATGGATCACGTGGTGAAGGTGACCGCACATCTCCAGAATGTCAGGCAGGATTTCCAGGCGTTCAATGAAGTCTACAAGACGTTCTTCAAGGAGCCCTTTCCCGTGAGGACTACTGTGGGAAGCGACCTGCTCAACATTCTGGTGGAGATCGACGTTATTGCCGAACTGGACTGAGGCATGCGCCTGAAAACAGAAAAGAAAACAAAAACACCGGCTGGGGGTATATTCCCAGCCGGTGTTTTTTGCGCTATACTTGAAAAAATTATGAAATAATTACCGGTAAGGAGGGATGACCATGAATTTTGGACTTGAAAACAAGACCGTGCTGGTGCTTGCTTCAGGTTCCGGCCTGGGAAAGGCGGTAGCGGGAGAGTTTCTGAAAGAGGGTGCGACCGTGATTATTTCCGGCAGGGGCGAGGAGAAACTGCTGTCCGCGGCGGCAGACCTGGAGAACAAGACGGGAAGAAAGCCTCTCTTCTGCCCATGCGATATTACAAACTCCGAAGACCTGAAGAAACTGGTCTCTTTCGCATCCGGGCCCGGCGGAGGCGTGGACGTCCTGGTGAACAATGCGGGAGGCCCCCCTGCGGGGACATTCGAGAGCTTCGGTGACGACACGTGGGTAAAGGCGTTTGAACTTACGCTGCTCAGCTATGTCAGGGCGATTCGTGAAGTGCTGCCCTCTATGAAAAACAGGGGGTGGGGAAGGATAATAAACTCCACGTCATCCTCGGTTCGCGAGGTTCTGGAAAACCTGATCCTCTCGAACACATTCCGCCTCGGGGTCATAGGACTCACCAAGACGCTCTCTTCGGAGTTCGCCCCCTATGGAATCCTGGTGAACGCTATCGGACCCGGCCGTTTTGACACTGAGCGCATCCGCCAGCTCGACAGGGCACTGGCCGAGAAGAAAGGCCTTCCGGTGGAGCAGGTGAGCAAAGCCTCCCTTTCCCGCATTCCCCTGGGGCGCTATGGCGACCCTGAGGAGTACGGCCGCCTCGCGGTTTTCCTCGGTTCAGAAGCGAACACCTACATCACGGGACAGAC
>CAYTQC010000062.1:0-9510 GCA_964439735.1 uncultured Synergistaceae bacterium | reverse complement strand
TTGTGTGTGAAATTATTACCATGCCTCTAATGGTGTGGAGGAGGGTCTCATATGTCCTTATCGTACAAAGACCGGTTCCGTTCTTCTTTCCCTTTATCTGGAGCACCTTCGGGGGAGGCACGGCTTTCTGAAAATGCCATGTGGCTGCTTGACCAGCGGTATTTCGCCAGGCGATACGACCCTTCGACTGGAACTGTGAGGAAAGAGGCGACATTCGAGGAGTTTGCGAGAAGGGTGGCCCGAATCGTTGCAAGTGCAGAGACCCTTTACCTTTCGGGGGGAGAGGGTGATCTTGAGTGGCTGCGCCGCCTTGAAGGAAACATCTACGAAGATATTCTGAACCGACGCTTTCTCTTCAATTCCCCCTGCCTTTTCGGGACCGGGGCCGGAATGACCGTAGACCCAGAGCTCTCCGGGAAGATTTACAGTGAACCTGAATCCATGTCCTTTGAGGACTATGATCTTCTCAGACGTTCGAAGACAAAGAGCCAGCAGCTCTTCGCCTGTTTTGTCATCAATGTTCCCGACAGCATCGACGGCATCTTTGACGGTGTAAAGGATGCCGCTGTCATCAGCAAATACGGCGGAGGAGTCGGCGGAAACTTCGGTCATTTGAGGGAGAAAGGAAGCTCCATCAACGGGGGGATAGGCGGCCAGGCGAGCGGACCTGTTTCGTTCATGGAAACCTGGAACACCATGGGGGCAGTTGTTGTTCAGGGAGGACGCCGACGGGCTGCCCTCATGGGGATGCTTTTTGATGACCACCCGGATATTTTTGAGTTTATCGACGCAAAGATAGAGGAGGGGAAACTCCCCTATTTCAATATTTCCGTCTGCGTCTCGGACAAACTCATGGGTTCCGCTGAGAAGGGGGCGGATTTTTCACTGCTCTCCAGGAGCACGGGTCACGCGATACGCACGGTGAAGGCTGCGGATCTCTGGAACAAGCTGTGCGAGAGCGCATGGAAGCGGGGAGACCCGGGAATATTCTTTATCGACAGGGCCAATGCGGACAACCTGCTCAAACTCGGGGAGACGTGGAAAATAGAGTCCACGAACCCCTGCGGTGAACAGCCTCTTCCCAACTACACGAGCTGCAACCTTGGCTCTGTAAATGTGGAGGCATTTGTTGCAATAGGCAAAGACGGGCGGAAGTTCTTTGATTTCCGGGCTTTTGTCGATCAGGTCTTCCGTTCAGTGTATTATCTCGACCTTGTCATTGACGCCTGTTCCTACCCCCTTGAGAGGATCGAGGAACGGACGAAGCGTATCCGTCCGGTAGGCCTGGGTATTATGGGGCTCGCCGATGCTGCCATAATGATGAACATGCGGTACGGTTCGGAGCAGTTCAAGGTATTCTGCAAATCCCTGGGGGACTCCATGGGAGCAGCATCGTTGTGTGCTGCTGCGGGAATAGTTTCGGAGATGGGAAAAGAACCATTTCCCGAGTCAGGACTGGTTGCAGAGCTTTTCTCTGCTTTTGCCCGGGAGCAGGGAGAAGAACTCTTTCCGGAGTTCTGGTACGGACGTCTTGACCGTGAGGGGCTGAGGCTCCTGCTGGACAAGATGCGGTCTTCCTCAACCATGCCCTACACCCTCGTGAATTCCATCGAGAGCTTTGCATCGGCGGAGGGGCTCGGCGATGAGAAAGAGAGACTCTCCCTTGCCGGGAACGTGCTGCTCGCGTTTTCCAAAGGAAGTATCCGAAACAGCCGGAGACTCTCCATCGCACCCACGGGTTCCATATCAATGCTCATCGACACAAGCGCAGGGATAGAGCCGAATTTTGCGTGGAGCTGGACGCGAAGGATTGCCAGGGCGGACGGAGACGGGCAGGAGACGAGGGAATTCTGCCACAGGCTCCTTTCGGATGCCCGGGTCGCAGAGCTCCATGAATTCGGAAAGATATCCGACCCCGTCTTCGTGACGGCATATGATATCAGTCCTGAAGAACACGTGGAAGTGACGGGAATATTTGCCGGAATTGTTGACAGCGGCATCAGCAAAACGGTGAACCTTCCTTCATCGGCGACCGTGGATGAGGTAAAGCAGATATACCGCCGCTGTTATGCCATGGGAGCCAAGGGAATAACCATCTACAGGGACGGGTCACGGTCGCTCCAGCCTATCGAGACGGCAAAAAAGGCAGAGGAGCAGGTGCCCCATACCAGCCGGGTGAAGGAACGTCCCGGGCTTGTGGTTTTCGGCAAGACCATAAAGGAACAGACCCCCTGGGGCAGCATCTACGTTACGCTCAACTTTGACGGCACGGAGCCGTTCGAGGTATTCGCCACCATCGGCAAAAGCGGTTCGGAGCTCAAGGCCATGACGGAGGCCCTTTCCAGGGCGATCTCCATAGGGCTCAGGAGCGGAGGAAAACTGGAGGATTTTATTGCCACGCTGAAGGGCCTTTCAGGCAAGGAGTACTGGCTTTTCGAGTTCGACGACAAGCATGTTGCCCGCTCAATACCGGATGCCATTGCGGTGCTGCTGGAAAAACTTCTTGGAAAGGACGGAGCTGTACACGGAGCGGACGGCGGAGCGGTATGCCCGGAGTGCGGTTCCCCCCTGGAGATGATTTCCGGATGCGAATACTGCTTCAGCTGCGGCTATTCCCCATGTAAGTAGGGAGTGCGTAATTTGAACAGTCCCGGACAGAAATCCCGGCAGTTTGGAAAGGACGGGCGGCAGATATTTTGTTTTTTCAGGATTTTTGAATTTGACAAGAGGAATAAATGCCGTATAATGCTTCCGGCAGTTTTGCTTTAAGACAATTGAGACTCTTATCGAGAGAGGTGGAGGGACTGGCCCGATGAAGCCCGGCAACCTGCCTGAAAAGGTATGGTGCCAATACCAGCAGCCGCAGGCTGAGTGATAAGAGAGAGCGCTTGATGGTTATTTGAAGGCCCTCTCCCGGAGAGGGCCTTTTTCGTTAGTCAATTTACATGCAGGGAGGACAAATACGTGATAAAAGAGCGGCACCTTTTCTCTTCCGAGTCAGTGACCGAAGGACATCCGGACAAAGTAGCGGACCAGATCTCAGATGGGGTCCTTGACGCGATCCTGAAGGATGATCCCCTGGGCCGGGTGGCATGCGAGGTCATGTGCACCACCGGTATGGTGATGGTAGCCGGCGAGATTACGACCGTAACATACGTTGATATACCACAGCTCGCACGCAATATCGTGAAAGAAATCGGGTATACGAGGGCGAAATACGGTTTCGACGGGGATACCTGCGCTGTTCTCACGGCCATTGACGAACAGTCGGAGGATATTCGCGGAGGGGTGGACACTGCGCTGGAAGTTAGAGAACACCTTGTTTCCGAAGAGGAGATCGCGAAAACAGGAGCCGGAGACCAGGGCATGATGACCGGTTTTGCATGCAACGAGACCGAGGAGTTTCTTCCAATGCCCATCGCGCTTGCCCATCGCCTTGCACGGAAACTTGCCGCGGTGAGAAAGGACGGCACCATACCCTATCTCAGGCCTGACGGCAAAACCCAGGTAACCCTTGAGTACGAGGATGGAAAGGCTGTTCGTGCTGACACCATCGTTATTTCAACTCAGCACCACCCGGAGGCGACAAACGAGGAGATCCGGGCGGATATCATAGAACACGTGATTACGCCAGTAGTTCCGGCCTGCCTGATGAAAGACAATACACGTATTCTTGTCAACCCCTCCGGCCGTTTCGTCAAGGGAGGTCCCATGGCGGATACCGGTCTTACGGGAAGAAAGATCATCGTCGATACGTACGGAAGCTGGGTAGCCCACGGAGGAGGTGCGTTTTCAGGGAAAGACCCGACAAAAGTCGACCGCTCAGGGGCCTACATGGCAAGGTACGTGGCAAAGAACATCGTAGCCGCAGGCCTTGCGGACCAGTGCGAGGTCCAGGTAGCCTATGCCATCGGCGTGGCGGAACCTGTGTCGATAATGGTGGATACTTCGGGAACGGCGAAAGGGATCACCGACGAGGAAATCACGGCTCTCGTAAGGAAGTACTTTGATTTCAGGCCGGCTGCCATCATACGGGATCTCGACCTGCGGAAGCCGCAGTACAAACGCCTTGCCGCCTATGGCCACATGGGAAGGATCGACCTTGACCCCCTTCCCGGCTGGGAAAAGACCGACCGGGCCGCTGTTCTTGCTGCCGCAGTGAAAAAATAGAGAATTTCGGGAGTACGTTGCGGAAAACGGAAGGGGGAGGCGGGATCAAAAGACCTCCCCTTTCCGTTTTTATTCGAAAGCGTATACTTTCCCGTCGTAACTTCCGAAGAAGAGTACTCCCTCAAAAAACAGCGGGTCTGAAACTATCTCCCTTGATGACTGGAATTTCCAGACCTCTCTTCCTGTGGCGGCGTCAAGGCCGAAAAGGGTTCCGCCGTCGCTTCCGAAGAATACCATTCCCTCATGGACAGCGGGAGCTGAGTGGACCCCCCCGGGAACTGCAAACTCCCACAGAAGCCCTCCGGAGTTTCTGTCGAGAGCAACAAGCTTGCCGTTGACGGTTCCGAAGAAAATCCTGTTTCCCGATGGAACGGCCTGTGTCGTGATCGATTCACCTGCGCTGTATTTCCACTGGGGAATCACTCCCTTCATGCGAACTGCCTGGAGGGTGCCGTCCCAGCTTCCGAAATACACATTTCCGTCCGATACGGATGCTGCCGTGTTGATAGGGCCTCCGCTTCCCCCGCCCCATTCACGCTTTCCGGTTTTGGTGTTCAGTGCGTGGAAGATGCCTTCGTAGGTGCCCACGAAAAGAAGCCCTTCGCTGTATGCTGGAGAGGAACGCAGTTCCCTGCCGGTGTCGAATGTCCATGCAAGTGTGCCCTTTGCGCCATCCATGGCGTAAACCTTTCCGTCGGCACTGTTGAAGTAAACGAGATCTCCTCCCGAGGCAGGGGACCCCCATACACCTCCGGGGGTATTTTTTTCAGGCGGGGAGAACTGCCAGAGCAGTTGTCCGGAATGGATGTTCAGCGAGAAAAACCTGCCGCCGGCAGTTCCGGCGAAAACCGCCTGCCCGTTCACCGCAGCTTTTCCATTGATCGCTGAACCGGCGCTGAACGTCCAAACAAGTGATCCGGTCTTCTGGTCGAGTGCGAGAAGCCGTCCCTCACTGTCTCCGATAAGGATTTTGCCGTCTGCAGCCAGGGGAGAACCTGTAACGCTGTTCTGGGCATCATAGCTCCATTTCATGGTTCCTTTCCAGGCTGCCGCTTTTTCCGCAGTGCAGAGTGCCGGTGCGAAAAGAAAGATTGCCCCCATAATCAGCTGAAGGAGTTTTCCTGCCGGATTTCGCCTCATGTACAACACCTCTTTTCCTGAAAAAATAATTTACTCCTGCATTATACAACGGGCGGAAAACCTATAAACCGTACTTTCGGCAAAGGACCTCCTGAATTTTCCCGGGGATTTGATAAGAACAGGGTGATGGAATAGAATTGCCTGTGGACCGGAAGGAGTGTGGATAAGTGTGGGAAACATTCAGCATGCGGAAATTTGGCTCAGGGAATATATAGATTCGTTTCGCAGCGGGGAGGGAACCCTTCACCCACTGGTTGAAGTCAAACGGGTCCACAGCATCCGGGTCAGGGATAACGGAGCCAGGATCGCTGATGAACTCGGCTGGGAAGGTGTGCTTCGAGACACAGCGGTCGCAGCGTGTCTTCTGCACGATACAGGCCGATTCCCCCAGTTCAGGGAATATGGTACGTATTATGACGGTGCCTCAGTGGACCATGGGAACCTGGGCGAGAAGGTGCTCAGGGAAAAATTCCCCTGGGAAGTTCTCGAGGGCACCGGAGGAAAGGTAATAATACTTGAGGCGGTGAGGCTGCACAACAAAAAAATCCTTCCTGACAACCTTCCCGGCACTGTGCTCCAGGTGGCCAGGATCGTCAGGGACAGTGACAAGATAGATGTCTTCAGGCTGGTCAGGCGTCATGTTGAGGAAGGCAGGATACACGATCTTCTGCCGCGCATTGAGATCAGAAACGAATACTCATACGGTCTGCTCAAGGAACTGGCTGAAGAGGGAAGCGGATCTTACCGCAACGTCACGACGCTTGCCGATTTCCTCCTTGTTCAGCTTTCATGGGCGTTCGATCTGAACTATCGTCCATCATTCCGCATCCTCGAGGAGGATGGAGTGTTTTCCTGGATAGCAGGGCATCTGCCATATCACCAGGATGCGGACCCCTTCGTTTCCGCCGCTCTTGAATATGCACGCTGATGTTCTGCACTGCGGAGCCTGAAAGGAAAAACTCACGGGTGCCCATCAGGATCCGGACTCCCGTGGACAGGAACGGGGGGCGTCCGAAAACGCCCCCCCTTTATTCTGTTATTCTATGTTCAGGCGAATCTCTGGTTTATGACTTCGATAATTGCCCTGTCGAGGTTCTCCATGCCGTTTTTTGAAACAGCGACCATGTTATTCACCGTGTTTTCCAGGTTATGTCCCACGAGTCCCTGGGCTTCAGGGTGATGCCCCGCCATGACGATAAGAGCCGCGTGGTAGGCTTCGAGCGAGCCCGTTCCTACCTTGAGCGCGCATGTGTACTTTGCGCCGTCGCACATCATCCCGGCTAGGTTCCCGAGGATCACCAGCATTGCTTCAGCAGCCTTTTCAGCGTCTTGTGTCATGAGGTAGGTTATCCCTGCAGCTGCCCCTGCTCCGGCGGCGACAGTGCACCCGCATGTGGGGGAGAGTCTGCCTGTACGGCTTTTCACGTAGCTTGTTGCAAGGTGGCTGAAGGCAATTGCTTTCGCTGTTTCTTCCCGTCCTTTTGTGTAATGGGCCGCACAAACGGCCACGGGGAGAATTGCAGTGACTCCGTGGTTTCCGCTCCCGGCGCTGCTCATGACCGGCATGGGTGTTCCGGCCATCCGTGCGTCCGCGGCGGAAGCGGCATACGCCTTGATCTTCATGCTGAGATCTTCCGAATCAAAACAGGGCCCGCTGTGGTCCCTGATGGTTTTTCCCACGTCAAGCCCCGTGCTGTGTGCGGGGTCGAGTCCGTATTCCGCTATGGCCATGTTCATATCCACACCGGCCATAACGTATTCAACATCCTCTTCATCCATGGTGTCCACAAGGGATACCAGGTCACCAAATTTCATGCCGGCAACTTCATCGGTGATGCTTTTCCCTGCGCCTGTAGATCCCGCAGAAGGTTTCTCAGCAGAAAAAACGGTCTTTTCGTTGAGAGTGACCTCTGTGATCCCCGTATGAGATTTCTCAATTATACAGACGGCTTCATCCTTCCCCGACCTGACGGACGCCTTTACATAAACGCCGTGTTTTTCAAGATCGGGAACAACCTGTACTGCGTTTTCCTTAAGCAGATCCATGGCTGCGGAAATATCTTCCCTGCTGCAGTCCTTCAGGACCTCCAGTCCGTATTCGGATTTTCCGCAGAAAGCGGAGAGGGCTGCCGCCACGTTATTTCCCCGAAGCCCCTCCGTCCCGGGAATACCCACATCCACGCCGTTCTTGTATATACTGTCGCTCACGACTGCAGAAACGGCATCGATTTTCCCTTTCAGCTCTTCCCGTGCCCGGGCGACGGCAAGGGCCACCGCTCCGGGCTCGGTACATCCGAGCGCCGGCTTGACTTCTGCACGCAAGAACTCCTTGATTGTGAACAAATTTTTCCCTCCTATGATCTGGCTGATCGAATTTTATTTTATGGTAACTTCCCGTGTCACTCCGGTCAATTGAGAAAAAAACTAATTTTTATATTCACGGAACAGAATAATAGAGAGATGCCTGTAATTCTTCCTTGATTGATTGCTTCACTATAGGATAGAATATGACGGTTCAGCGAAAAGCGCATTTGTTTAAAAAACGCGCATGCTGGCAGAACAATTGAAGAGGAGAGAGCCTTTTGAGCCAATTGCCCGTTTTGAAGCTAGGAAAACACCAGTCCCTGTATCCATTGATACAGGGGGGGATGGGGGTCGCCATTTCGGGGCCGAACCTTGCAGGGCACGTCGCCAGGAGCGGCGGCGTGGGGACGATCGCCAGCGTCGGTCTTGCGTGCAATTCCCCCCATTACAACGGCCGAAACTACTTTGAGGCCAACCAGCTGGCCGTAAAAGAAGGCATACAGGAAGCAAGGAAAATTGCAGGTACGGAAGGTGTCATAGCGGTGAACTGCATGGTAGCTCTCACCGATTATGACCGCCACGTGAAGTCCGCATGCGAAGGCGGGGTGGATGTCATAATATCGGGGGCCGGGCTGCCGCTTCGGCTTCCCGAATTTGCCAAGGATTTTTCTGATGTGGCCCTTGTCCCCATCGTCAGTTCTGTAAAAGCCGCAAGCCTTATCACCCGAAGATGGGAGAAGACCTATGGCCGTGTACCTGACGGATTTGTTGTCGAAACACCGAAGTACGCCGGCGGACATCTCGGGGTGACAAAAATGGACCAGGTGGACGATGACGAATTTTCTCTTGAAAACGTCATTCCTCCTCTCGTTGAATTTGTATCCAAGGAGATGGGAAGCGACATTCCTGTAATTGCCGCAGGAGGCATTTGGGACAGAAAGGATATCGACTGGGCTTTCAGCCTGGGTGCGAAGGGTGTCCAGATGGGAACCCGTTTTGCCGCCACCTATGAAGGGGACGCCTCCGACAGGTTCAAGCAGGCCTTTATCGACGCAAAGGAAGAGGACGTGGTGATTATCCAGAGTCCAGCAGGACTTCCCGGAAGGGCCCTGCGGTCTCCCTTCATCGATCAGTACCTGAAGGGGCACGTGGAAAGCAAGCCCTGCATCGCCAACTGCCTGACTCACTGCCGGTACAAGACTGAGCGGGAGACCTTCTGCATCGCCCAGGCGCTTATCGACGCGTACAGGGGAAACTGGGAGGAAGGTCTTTTCTTCTGCGGCTCGAACGTGACACGGGTGAAACGCCTTGAACACGTTGATGACATCATAAAGGAACTTTTCCCGGCCTGACGCATTCATACACGAAATGAAACGCAAATTATAGGCGGGAGGGATCCTCCCGCCTTCTTCGTTACTTTTAAGGAGGTACATGCATGAAAACAAACGCAATGAGATCATTTTTTTCAAGGGCTGCACTGATAACAACGGTCCTGATGGTATTGCTGTCGTTAAATCCTTTTATGGGCTTCGCTGAGGATCCTGCCCCTGCGACGCAGCCTGCCGCACAGGAAACAGCCGGCCAGGGGACGACACCTGCATCTACTGATGTTGTACCCGGGGCTCCGAAGGAATGGCAGCCCCCTGCAACTGCTGAAAAGGTCCAGGAGCGTATCGATGAACTGCAGAAGGAGATGGACCTTCTCCAGAAGCAGCGGGAAGACCTCCAGAAGGAGGAAGGCATTGAGTCGGAGATGCACCGGAAACTGGAAGTAGCCCTGGGCGGAGTTCAGAATGCATATGCACGGTATGCCACAGCCATGGACAATTTTTCAAGGGCGAAAAACGAGGCTGTGGAGGCGGCAAAGACAGAAGGCGCTTCCGTGATCAAGGATCC
>CAYTQC010000061.1:0-9732 GCA_964439735.1 uncultured Synergistaceae bacterium | reverse complement strand
GCAGCTTGAAAGGAGCGGTTTCCAATGCTAGAGAAGGGGCAGGAGTATCTTCGGGAAACAGATCCGGAAATTTTCAGCGCGATTTCGGAGGAACTTGCGAGGCAGAGAAACGGCATAGAGCTGATAGCCTCGGAGAATTTCGTCTCCCGTGCAGTCTTGGCGGCCATGGGTTCTGTCATGACCAACAAGTATGCGGAAGGGTATCCCCACGCACGATATTACGGCGGGTGCCACGTGGTGGACAAGGCCGAGGATCTTGCCCGGGACAGGGCGAAGGCGCTGTTCGGCTGCGATCATGTGAACGTTCAGCCCCATTCGGGGTCACAGGCAAACATGGCGGTCTATTTCTCCGTGCTCCAGCCGGGAGACACCATCCTTGCCATGAATCTCGCCCACGGCGGTCACCTGACACACGGGTCTCCGGTCAACTTTTCCGGACGCCTCTACAATGTTATCCCCTATGGTGTTGACAGGAAGACGGAACGGATCGATTTCGCGGAAGTCGAGCGTCTGGCCGTGGAACACAAGCCGAAGATGATCGTCTGCGGAGCTTCCGCCTATCCCCGCGAGATAGACGCGGAACAGTTCAGGGCAATCGCCGACAAGGTCGGTGCGCTGCTGTTCTTTGATATCGCCCACATTGCAGGTCTCATTGCCGGAAACTGCCACAAGGATCCGGTGCCTTTCTGCCACTTCCTCACCACCACCACCCACAAGACACTCAGGGGTCCCCGGGGGGGAATGATCATGTCGACGGCCGAATACGCCAAGGCCATTGACAAGAACATCTTCCCGGGCATGCAGGGGGGTCCGCTGATGCATATCATCGCGGCGAAGGCCGTGGCGTTCAAAGAAGCCCTTGAGCCCTCTTTCAGGGAATACCAGAAAAAAATCGTGGAAAACGCAAAGGTTCTCGCCCAGGAACTTCTTACCCTTGACTACCACCTTGTTTCGGGCGGAACGGACAATCATCTCATCCTGATGAACCTCACAGACACGGGAGTAACCGGAAAGGCTGCGGAAGCCGCGCTCGACAAAGCCGGAATAACGGTGAACAAGAACGCCGTCCCCTTCGATACGCAGAGTCCCTTCATCACCAGCGGCATACGGGTAGGTACGCCTGCGGTCACCACGAGAGGATTCGGCCCCGGTGATATGAGGAATATAGCCCGTTGGATCGACAGGGTCGTACGGAACGTGGAGAGCGAAAAAGAGATCGAGGCCGTGCGGTCAGAGGTGCTGGAGGCATGCGGCAATCACCCCCTGTATCCGGGGCTTGAATAACAGAGGAGGCAGTTATGAAATATGCTATCGACCTGACCGTTCACGAAGAAGGGCTGAAGCATGCCGTAGAGCTGGCCAGGAAGAGAAATATAGTCATCCCGACATTCCGGCAGATGAAGGATCCGGAAAACCACACTCCTGCACCCATAAAGGAAAAACTGAAAAAAACGGGACTTTGGGACGTGAACTCGGCGAACCTGTTCCGGATCACCTGGAAGAACGAGCCCACAAAGATGGGCGGCCTGTTCGGCAAGGTGAATTTTATCGAACTTCCCACCGCTCTTACGGGAGTAGATGCCAGGATCGTGGCGCTTGTGGGGAAATGGTTTCCAACAGGTGCTCACAAGGTCGGCGCAAGCTTCGGCTGCCTTGCCCCCCGGCTCGTCACAGGCCAGTTTGACCCTACCGTTCAGAAGGCGGTCTGGCCCTCCACGGGCAACTACTGCAGGGGAGGCGCCTACAATGCCCAACTCCTGGGATGCGAGTCCATAGCCATCCTTCCCGAGGGCATGAGCCGGGAACGATTCGAGTGGCTCGAGACTGTTGCCGGGGAGATTATCGCTACCCCGGGAACCGAGAGCAACGTCAAGGAGATCTATGACAAGGTCTGGGAACTGCGCAGGAGCAGGGACAATATAGTGGTCTTCAACCAGTTCGACGAGATGGGCAACCACCTCTGGCATTACGAAGTGACGGGCCATGCCATGGAAGAAGTCCTTAACGAGATAATGAAGCCGGGCGACAGGTACGCCGGAGTTGCTGTCACCTCGGGATCCGCCGGGACGACCGCATGCGGCGACTACCTGAAAAAAATATTTCCGAACAGCAGGGTGGCGGTAGGAGAAGCGCTTCAGTGTCCGACACTTCTTGAGAACGGATTCGGTGCACACCGGATCGAAGGAATAGGCGACAAGCACGTTCCCTGGGTCCACAACGTAAGGAACACGGACATGGTCATTGCCATAGATGACGATGACAGCATGGGCTTCATCCGGCTCTGCAACGAACCTGCCGGAAGAAGGTACCTGCAGTCTCTCGGGCTCAGGGAAGAATTCATCGACCAGCTTCCCCTGATGGGCATCTCAGGTGCGGCGAACGTCCTCATGGCGGTGAAGATGGCCAAGTACTACGAACTGACATCAAAAGACGTTGTTCTCACTGTTTTCACGGACTCCATGGAGATGTACGGTTCCCGCCTGAAGGAAATGGAGGAGGAGTATGGAACCTACACCGAGATGGACGCGGTCCGGGACCACGCACGTCACGTTCTCGGAGTAAGGACCGACAGCCTTCTTGAACTGACCTATGCTGAAAGGAAGCGGGTGCACAACCTGAAATACTACACGTGGGTGGAGCAGCAGGGAAAAACTTCGGAAGAGCTGAACGCCCAGTGGTATGATGCGGAGGAGTACTGGGGGAGCATCCAGGCCATGGCAGACAGCATTGACGAACGGATCTGCGAGTTCAACCGGATGGCGGGACTGCTCTGAGAAGAGAACTTTTCGTGATCGGGAGGAAGGGAGGTGAGGCCCGTTTCCCGGGTGAAAAAAATTCCGGTGGAGAGTATGCGTGAAATACGACGGAATGAGATATACACTCGAAAAGGAGGGTACTGAAATGAAAAGACTTGGAATACTTTTACTCGCACTCTGCGTGATCCTGGCATCCTCGGCGGCTTTCGCGGCCCCCAAGACGATCAAGCTTGCCCATTTGAATCCCCAGCAGCCTTTTGACGTAGCGACCGCTGCAATGGCAGCAGTATTCAAAAGTATGGTGGAAGCTGAAAGCAACGGGGCTCTCCTGGTGGAAATATATCCCGCAGGCCAGCTCGGCAACGAACGGGAGACCATGGAGCAGGTAAAGGTCGGTGTGGTCCAGAGTTATATCGCTTCCGCCGGTGGAATGGCGGCCTTTTACCCCCTGTACAGCATCGTGGATATACCATTTGCCGTTCCCAATTACGACGTGGCATGGAAGGTTTTCGACGGTCCCTTCGGCGATCATTTAGCGGCAGAGATAGAAAAGAAGGCCGGCTTCAAGGTCCTCGGCTACGGAGAGGCGGGAGGATTCTTCCAGCTTTCAAACAGCAGGCGCCCCATAAAAACGGTTGAGGATATGAAAGGCCTAAAGATGCGCACAATGACCCTTCCCTCGCATCAGAACCTCATGAAGGCCTTCGGTGCGGCGGCAACCCCTGTTGCCTGGGCGGAAGTGTATACTGCACTGCAGACCGGAGTCGTGGACGGGCAGCACAATCCCATACCCATAGTCCTCACCGGGAAACTGTTCGAGGTGCAGAAGTACCTGACGATAACAAACCATCTTTACAGCACCTATTGCTGGGTCATGAACAAGCAGTTCCATGAAGGGCTTTCGGACTTTGAAAAAGCCATCGTGACATCCGCGGCACGCACGGCCATCGTTGCCGGACGGGGACTCAACAGGATCATCGAGTCCTCGGAGAAAGGACTTCCCACCCTTGCCGAAGCCGGAATGGAGATCAACACCCCGACTCCGGAAGCAATGGAAAAATTCAGGCAAATCGGAAAAGAGTCGGCACTGAGCTTCATCAGGGAGACCTACAAGGAAGAAGGCGCTGCACTCGCACAGATGTATCTTGACGCCATCGATGCTGCCATGAAGGAGGGAAAGTAGGGCGAAAGCCCTACTTTCCTCCCGGAGGGATTTATATGGAAAATAATGCCTTAAACGGGAAAATCCGGGAGGAAAGAGGAGTTTTCTTTTTTGCGAGAAAGCTTGGAGATGGGCTGGAGAGGATGATAGAGATACCTGTTTTCATCCTCTCCATCATCATGACCGTGACCGTGCTTCTGGGGGTTTTTTTCAGGTATGTCGTGAGGTCTCCGCTCGGATGGACAGAGGAATTATCCCGCTACGTGATGATATGGATGGCCCTGCTGTCGGTAGCTCTCTGCATCTGGAGGCATGAACACGTCGGCGTCACCATGTTTGTCAAGAAAATTCCGCGTATTGCGGCTAAGGCCATGATATTTGTTTCCAATATGATGGTGATGTATTTCCTCTATGTGTTGACCAGGTACGGATTCGTAATGGCAGAAGGAGGAAAGATGCAGCTTTCCACCGCACTGGACACGTCCATGGAGTGGTGGCTCATGGCGGTTCCTGTGAGCGCTCTCCTCTGCATGATAATGCTTTCGTGCAAGATGATCCTTGACATACGGAGGAAAAATCTCGATGAGATCCTCATGTCAGAGGACATCGTTGAGACGGTGAAGCGTGAGGAAGGGCTCGATTTCGATGATGTACCGCTGAAGGAGGGATCGAGATGACCGGGTTCATATCGGGAGCCTTTATTATCCTGATCGCAGTAGGCATGCCGATCGGTTTTGTTCTGGGCGTCACAGGCCTGGCTGCCATGCTGAAGATGGATATGCCGTCTGTGCTCCAGCTCGTTCCCCAGCGCTACTTTGCGGGAGTCGACATGTTCACTCTTATGGCCATGCCCTTTTTTATCCTTGCCGGCGAGATAATGAACAAGACAGGCATAACCACGAAACTCGTCCGGTTCAGCAACGTCCTGGTGGGACATCTCCAGGGAGGGCTGGCCCATGCAAATATCCTGGCGTCCGTGTTTTTTGCGGGGATAACGGGTGCTGCTGTAAGCGATACGGCAGCCATAGGCTCAATGCTCATTCCTGCAATGGTCGATGAAGGGTATGACAAGGATTTCTCAGCTGCGGTCACTGCATCATCTTCCATCATCGGGCCCACAATACCGCCGTCAAACATCATGGTGATCTACGGGGCTTTCATGCAGGTTTCCATTGCCGGTCTTTTTCTGGCCGGAGTGGTCCCCGGCCTCCTCATAGCAGCTGCACTCATGATTCTCACTGCCCGGATCTCTAAAAAACGCGGATATCCCGTGGGTGAACGCAGAGCGACATTTAAAGAAGTTGCGGTTGCGTTCAAGGAAGCAATGGTTGCCCTTCTTATGCCGGCCATAATCCTTGGCGGGATTCTTTCCGGTATATTTACCCCAACGGAGGCTGCAGCTGTAGCCGTGGGATATGCTATGGTGATAGGATTCTTCGTGTACAGGAATCTCACGCTCCGTGACCTGTGGCCGATTTTCATGAAGATGGCGAGGACGACGGGGGTTGTGTTTCTGGTGATCGCGGCTGCCTCTATCCTTGGATGGGTCCTCACCATAGAGCAGATCCCGGAGAAAGTTGCCCTGCTCATGCTCAGCATCAGCACGAACAAGTGGGTCGTCATGGGAATGATCCTTCTTCTGCTTCTGTTCATAGGGATGTTCATGGACATAGCCGCGGCCCTCATAATACTCGGCCCGATCCTTCATCCCCTCGCCGTTAAGATCGGATTTCATCCGCTCCACTTCGGGATCATTATGGTGCTGTCGCTGAACATTGCACTTATGACCCCTCCCGTCGGTGCGTGCCTGTTTGTGGCCTGCGGCATAAGCAAACTGACCATCGAACAGCTGAGCAGGGAGATATTTCCCTTTATAATTGCCGTAGTCATAGTGCTGCTGATCATCACCGTGGTTCCTGAAATACCGCTCTTCCTCCCCAGGTTAATGGGGATGGTGCACTGAGTCAGTGCTTTCAGTTATTACCATGAAGAACGAAAGGATGTATTTGTATGATCCCCTTTGAAAAGGTACTGGAGAAGGCGAATGGCTACAAGCCGGCCATGTCCCGGTTTCTCAGGGACATGATCGCCCTTCCCAGCGAGAGCTGCGGAGAAAAGGAAGTCATAGCCAGGATCAAGGCGGAGATGGAGGGCTGCGGGTATGACCGTGTCGAAATCGACCCCATGGGAAACGTGATCGGGTTTATCGGCACCGGCAAACATCTCCTGGCACTTGATGCACATATTGACACCGTGGGGATCGGGGACAGATCTCTCTGGCAGTGGGATCCCTACGAAGGATACGAGGATGACGAGATCATAGCCGGAAGGGGGGCAAGCGACCAGGAGGGCGGCATGGCCTCCATGGTCTATGCAGGCAAGATCATAAAGGACCTCGGCCTTCCGGGAGATTTCACCCTCATGGTCGTCGGTTCCGTTCAGGAAGAGGACTGCGACGGCCTCTGCTGGCAGTACATAATAAACGAGGACGGGTATCGCCCCGAGTTTGTTGTCCTCACCGAGCCCACTTCGTGCAACATATACCGGGGGCACCGGGGCCGCATGGAGATAAAAGTGTCCGTGAAGGGGATATCGTGCCACGGATCTGCTCCCGAACGGGGTGACAATGCCATCTACAAGATGGCCCCCATTCTGCAGGAACTCAGGGCACTTCACGAGAACCTGCATTTTGACCCGTTCCTCGGAAAGGGGAGCCTGACCGTATCCGAAATATTCTTCAGTTCCCCGTCACGGTGTGCCGTAGCGGACGGATGTTCCATTTCCGTGGACCGGCGCCTCACCCACGGCGAGACCTGGGAGTCGGCACTGCAGGAGATACGGAACCTTCCGGCAGTCAAGGCCGCGGGAGCGGAGGTGTCCATGTACTCCTACGACCGTCCTTCATGGACAGGGCTCGTCTATCCCACAGAGTGTTTCTTCCCGACCTGGGTACTGGATGAGGACCATGCTGCATGCCGGACGCTTGTGGAAGGATACCGGGAACTCTTTCAGTCTGACCCCCTCGTGGACAAGTGGACCTTTTCAACCAACGGGGTATCGATCATGGGACGATACGGGATCCCCTGCATAGGTTTCGGCCCGGGGCATGAAGACCAGGCCCACGCGCCCAACGAACGAACCTGGAAGGACGAACTTGTAAAGGCTGCCGCACTGTATTCGGTGATCCCGACGTTGTATGCTGAAAAATACGCCCGCTGAAAAAGGGCAATTTTCAAGGAGGAGAGAGTAATGCAGACGCTTTTCAGGGGGAAGCACTTCATAACGCTTCAGGAATGGACAAAAGAGGAAGTGAACACACTCCTCGACGTGTCATACGACCTGAAGAAAAACTTTGCCATGGACAGGCCGACGAACTACCTTCCCAATAAAACGGTATTCCTCATGTTCTTTGAGCAGTCCACCCGTACCCGCAACTCCATGGAGGCCGGCATAACGCAGCTCGGCGGGCATGCCCATTTCCTCGACACAAGCAACATGCAGATAGCCCACGGTGAGGTCGCCAAGGACACTGCCGTCATCCTTTCCAGGATGGGGCACGCAATCGCCTGCCGCAACTGTTTCTGGAAAGAGGGGAATGCGTACCTGAGAGAAATGGCGAAATGGTCGTCTGCACCTATCATCAGCATGCAGGACGATCTTTATCACCCTCTCCAGGGGATCGCCGACCTCATGACGATCCAGGAAAAGAGGGGGACGAACACCAGGGGACTGAAGGTCTCCATCATCTGGGCCTATGCGACTACCCACAAGAAGCCTATCTCCGTTCCCCTTACCCAGGCGCTTCTTTTCCCCAGGTACGGCATGGATGTCACCCTTGCGTATCCAAAGGGCTATGAGATGCCTGACTGGGTCATAGAGCAGGCGAAGAAAAATGCCCTGGAGAACGGGGGAACCTTCAGGATGACCAATGACCAGGAAGAGGCGTACAGAAACGCCGACGTAGTCATCCCGAAAAACTGGGGAAACTGGGTGACCAACGAAAGCAAGGCTGTCATAGACAATACGCTTGAGGCAAATCGCCACTGGAAATGCACAGGGGAACGCATGGCCCTCACAGACAGGTATTCCCTTTACATGCATGCCCTTCCCGCCGACCGGGTGAACGAGGTAGAGGATACCGTTATTGACGGGCCGCACTCCGTCATCTACGATGAGGCAGAGAACAGGCTCCATACGGCAAAGGCGGTAATGGCGCTGACCATGGGCGGAAGATAGCTTCAGGATCGAAGCGTGGGGGTGCTGTCAGAAGGCAGCATCCCCGCGCTTTCTTTTCGAAAACGCCATTGATGCTGAAATATTCGGTTTCCGAAGCGGGAATCCGGAATTCAATGATTCCGGACAGAAAAAACAGGAGGAGCTGGGATGTACGATCTTGTGATCAGGGGCGGAACTGTCGTCAGTCCTGATGGTGTCCGCGCCCTGGATATTGCTGTCCGGGGAGAAAGAATCACTGCGATCGGCGAGTGTCTCCGGGGAACGAAGTCCATCGACGCATCCGGAAAGCTCATATTTCCGGGGGTGATAGACCCTCATGTTCATTTTGCACTGTCAGTGGGGAATACAGTGTCCAGCGACGATTTTTATACCGGTACTGCCGCCGCGGCCGCAGGGGGAGTTACGACCGTTATCGACTTCACCACCGGCGCGGAAGGCAGGACAATCCCAGAGGACATAAAGGCACGGCTGGAAGATGCAAAGCCTTCCATAATCGATTATTCTTTTCACGGCGAGGTCATCGGCTGGCGCCCTGAAAGGGCGGAAGAGATTTCCAGGGCGATGGCCATGGGAGTGAACAGCTTCAAATTTTTCACTGCCTACGGGGCATCGGGGAGAATGTCAGGTACAGGCGCTCTTCTGCATGCATTTCGTATCATCGCGGAAAAAGATGGTATCGCCCTTGTCCACGCAGAGGACGAAAGTATGATCGAATTTCTTTCCTCAGTTCTCCCGGCAGGTGCAGCAGAAAAAATGGAGACAGCCGCACTGGCCAGGCCGGATCTGTGCGAAGCTGCCGCAGTGAATGCCGTGGGGTTCCTTGCTGCCGAAACAGGTGTGCGGTGCCATATCGTCCATCTCAGCTCGGCAAGGGGACTGGAGGAAGCGGTCAGGGCGAGGAACAGGGGAACCCTTCTGACAGCGGAGACTTGTCCCCAGTATCTTCTTCTTACATCAGAGGCATATCGGGGCCCGTCCGGACATCTCTTCTCGGCGGCCCCGTCTCTCAGGACAGCAGAAGACAATGACGCCCTCTGGAAGGCTCTTGGAGACGGAACAGCCGATTTTGCCGCCACGGATCACTGCCCCTTCACCAGTGCACAGAAAGAATGGAAAGGGAGATTCGATGCACTTCCCGGCGGTCTTCCGGGTGTTGAGACCCTCTTGCCCCTTCTGTATTCAGAAGGCGTTCACAAAGGAAAACTTTCCCTTCAGGGGCTCGTTCGCATAACGTCGGAACGCGCGGCGAAGCTGTATGGCCTTTACCCCCGCAAGGGATGCATCCTGCCGGGATCTGACGCGGACCTGGTTATTTTTGACCCGGATGAGACCTGGATCGTTCGTGCCGGAGCCCTCAGGATGAACGTAGATTATTCTCCATACGAAAACCTGCAGGTCAGGGGGAAAGTATGGAAAACCCTCTCCCGCGGTGAGATTATTTTTTCTGAAGAGCGCGTACTCGGAAAAAAGGGAAGGGGTGTTTTTCTCGCCAGGTAGGGAAGAATCGGAAAGCTGCAGAATAATTAAAAATCGTCATTGCCATTTTACCTTACCTGAGGTATTGTATTTCATCTGAAA
>CAYTQC010000060.1:5092-9865 GCA_964439735.1 uncultured Synergistaceae bacterium | reverse complement strand
ATGGCTCCGCCGAGGATCCCCACACACACCCCCGCAAGAATGACGAGCAGAGGTACGGGGCCCATGAGTGCACCCAACCCTTCATAAAGATGCGCGATAGTCTCCATTCCTGCATTCCCCCGCTGTCAAAAGAATATTCCCTCAGGGAGATTCAGGTTCAGCAGGCGTGAGAAGACCGCCCATGAGAAGAGAACCCATCCCCCCGCCAGGGAGAGAGAGACCGCCGGCCTGCGCTCGCCCAGCAGCAGGGTGAGCAGCAGAAGCATGACACCGGTGGAGATGTAATACCCGGCAATGTCCATGCCCCAGAGGGCAAGGGCCACCACGCCCGCCGTGAGGAAGACCCTCGGAATATCTCCCTTTTCGGGATCCCGGGGCGAACAGCCGGTGAAGATCCTCCGGAGCTGGTCGAGGGTGAAGAGCGCAAGTCCTGCGGACCAGAGCCGGGGCGCCGTACGGGCGCTGCTGCCCACGGCCTCGATCTCCTCGAGGCCGAAGGATAAAAAGAAAAAGACGAAGGAAAGGTACAGGAGTCCCGTGCAGATGAGGATGCGCAGCCGGAAGGGAGCCAGTCTCCCCTTCCCCCCCGCAGCCCATGCAAGGAAAAGCACTCCGGGGAGCCCTGCGATCCAGACGTACAGTCCCGTTCCCCCCCCGAGAAAAACGAGCAGATTTTCCACTGTTTCCACCTCCCGGGGCGGTTCCCGCCCCCGGCATCCGTGAGCCGTATCTATAAATGCGAGGCGCCGCCGGATGGGGCGCCCCGCAGAGACCCTTCAGATACTGTCAGGGCATTCCGGTTATTTTATCAGACCGTACTGCTTCAGGTAATGAGTGGAGTCCTCCAGGTCCTTCTTTATCTGGGCCGTGAACTCGGGACGGCCGTAATCAACCACGTCGATGCCGTCCTTCTCGAGGAACTCACGCCACTCGGGATCGCCGGCGACTTTCTTGAGCAGGTCTTCCCACCAGGCCATGGCCTCCTCGGGGGAGCCCTTCTTCATGGCGAAACCGCGCCACATGGCTTCATCCTCGAGGCCCTCTATTCCGAGCTCGGTGAATGTGGGTGCATCGGGGAAGACCTTGCTGCGCTCTTTCCTCGCCAGGCCGATTATGGTGAATCCTTCCCGTCCGCCGATGTCCGCAGCGTTGCCCACGTACACCGCGCCCTGTCCGCTCAGGAGACCCATCATTGCCTCGGGCCCGGAGCTGTAGGGGATCCACTTTGCGCTCATGCCGGACTTCTCCCACACCTTCATGGCCATGAGATGGTCATTGCCTCCCGCAGCCGGTCCCGTCCAGATCTGGTTTCCGTTCTTTTCCTTAGCGTCCCTGAAGACTGCCTCCCACGTGTTGAGGGGGCTGTCCTTGGCGGCGATGAGGCACTCCGGATCCTTCATGAGCATGGCGATCCACTCGAACCCCCAGATGAACTGGTCGACATCCTTCTTCGAGGTGAGGACCTTGGCGATATTGGACGTGGTGGCGGCGAATATGGTGTACCCGTCAGCCGGCTGCTCGAGCACTGCCTGCATGCCGACGAGGCCGCCGGCCCCCTCCCTGTTCTCCACCACGAAGGTGGCGTCTGTGAATTTCCTGGCGATGGAGACGAACTTCCGGCTCGTAACGTCCATGAGGCCGCCCGGGGCCACATAGTTGACGACCCGTATGGGCTTCTCCGGATAGGCCGCGAAGGCAGCCGATGCGAAAAGGCCCGCAAGACAGACGATGCACAGAACAGCAAGAATCTTTTTCATAACCGCACCTCCTGAGAGTATTTGGTATTCCGCCGGGGAATTTCCCCGGCATCTGTTCAGGCCCGGCTGAACAGCTCGAAGGCCAGGCCGTGGCGAAGTCCCCTGTCGCTCACCGTGAACGAGGGGACATTCAGCATCTCCATTATAGAGCATACGATACAGGTCCCGGCGAGGATGACGTCAGCCCGCTTGGGCTGGAGCCCCGTCACTCCCTTCCGCTGTTCGATGGTCATGGATGCGAACATTCCGGCCATTTCCCTGAGTTCCTCAAGGGTCAGGACCGACCCCTGGACCACGTCCGGGTCATAGGTCTCCATTTTGAACTTCACCGAGGCCAGGCTCGTCACCGTGCCCCCCATGCCCACGAGGACCTTGGGAGAACCGCTCACGCCGCCTTCCTCGAGGCTTCTGCGTATCTCGGCGTATGCGGGCTCAAGGGATTCGGGGCGCACAGGGTCTTCCCGGAAGAATTCTTCGGTGATCCGCACGGCGCCGAGCGGCACGCTGAACTTGCGGAGCATCTCGGGTCCCCTGCCGTAGACGAACTCGGTGCTTCCACCTCCCGTATCGAAGGTGACGAGTTCCCCGCCGCCCACCGGGAGACCGGACAGAACAGCGAGATAGGAGAGGCGGGCTTCCTCCTCACCGGAGATGACCAGAAGGTCGAGACCCGTAAGCTCCTTGACCCGTTTCACGAAAGCGTCCGAATTTTTTGCCGTCCGCAGGGCCATGGTACCCACCACCACCGGCTCGGCGCCGAGTTCCCTGGCTTTCGCCGCAAAAGTCTCCACGGAACGGGCGTTCCTCTCCAGGGGCCCGGGGGCGATGAGCCCGGTCTCCCGGAGGCCTTCCCCGAGACGCGCAATGTCGTTCTGGTCGAGCACTGTCTCGAGGGAACCGTCGGGGCGCTTCTTCGCCGCGTGGAACTTGATGGAATTGGTGCCTACGTCGATGACCGCCTTGATGATGTCCATGGGCTACGCCATCCCCACTGTCTTCTTCATTGCCTGGATGTAGTTGATGTTGGGCAGGTCTTCCATTCCGAGCTCACGGACAGTCTTTATAACCACTTCGGGATCCTCGTGCTCAACACAGATGGTCCTGAGGGCAACGCCGTCGAAATCGGTCTCGGCGATCTCGGTCACCGCTCCGTTGATGACGTAGATATACCGTTTCTTCTTCACCTGGACGAGGCGGAGGTTCTGGTTCGGTTTCACGATCTCGTTCAGGAACTGGTCGAAGGTGTACTCCTTCCGCCCGAAGATGGGCTCAGGGACCTTGAAATAGAAAAACACCCCTTTCAGGTCATCCACGGAGATGGGGAACCCTGCCTTCATGACCGGGAACCACTGCTCCAGTCCGTCGGCGTTCACTTCCTGCAGCGACTTGATGTCAAGGAGGTCATCCCTCACCTTTACGTTCTCGTCGCTGTTTCTCGAGAGGACGTACACTTCACCGCTCTCCTTGAAGTTTCCCTGATCGTATGTACGTATCCTGGCCTCGGGTTCGTCGAACCCGGCCCCGAATGTCCTCCATTCCCATCGTGCAACTATAGGCTTCGCCATTTTTTCCCCTCCATGTGCTGTCGAAAATATGGTTCCAAAAAAAAACCGGGGAAGCGGAGCCTCCCCGGAAAATACACTACACCTGCAGTATGTGGGGCAAAACACCCTGAACGCACCATAAGCGGATGCGCAGAATATTCTGCTTTATCAAGGTTCCTGTCTGCTTTACTATAGCCCTGTCCGCCCGTTTTTGTCAAGGCAAAGAGGCTCATTCCTCGAGGAACGGATAGCGGTTGATCACTTCCTCCCGCTCTCCCTTAAGTTCGGCCGCAAGGTCATCCTCGGCGGGAAGAAAAGAACGGTACCGGCTCTTCAGGGGTTCCGATTCGGGAAGGAACAGGTATTCCATCTTTCCTCCCTCCCGGCGTACGGAGAGAAGAAGGCCTGCAGGAGGGTTCTCGGTCTCGTCGATGACTTTCCCATCCTCCATTATCTTTCTGAGGACACGCCCCATTCTCTTTTCGTCTTCCTCCGAAAATTCTCCGCAGACGAGTTCCGCCGCCAGGAAAGCGTGGAGGGGACGGGAGTAGAAGAGGAGGTCGATATACATGTCCTCTCCGTCAATGGTGGTCTTTTTCTGGCGCTCCACGAGGTAGAGATCCTTTCCCTTCTCAAGGAGGAACTTCTGGAGATGGTCGATGAGCGCACGCTCAAGGACGGTCTCGGTGAGCCGCTGTTTTTCCGGGACGCCGAGGAACGCACGGACATGGGGATCCGACGCGAAGTCCTCGGGGTGTGAGGGTTCGTCGTCACAGCTTTCGTCTTTCTCATCGCATTCTGCGGAAGCTCCTTCCCGGATCCTTCGTTCAAGCTCCTCCACTGACCACCGTTCTTCCAGGGTCATCCGCTCCGCGGCTTCTCTTTCGCCCTCGTCTTCGAGAGTGAGAAAGAGCCGGTAATGAGTCCAGCTGAGGCGGGGATTCAGAGGAGGCATCCCGGTTTCGGCCAGTTCGTTTCTCTCGTGAAACCGTATAAGCGGAGGCCTGTGGGCATATTCCCTGTAGAACTCCCGAATGGCCAGGAGTTTCCTCCCGGTGAAGGCCTTCCCGAACTCGGGGATCAGCTCCCCGGAAATTTTCTCAAAAACGTCGCCGGAAAGGGCTCCCTGATCTTCCGCTTCCACAAGGACCTTTCCCATCTCCCAGTACGCCTTGAGCATTTCGGCGTTTACGGCCGTCATGGCCGTCCGCCTGGAATCCAGCAGCAGGTCCTGCAGCCTGGAGACGATTTTCCGTATCAGTTTCCTGTAGGCCATCGGAATTCCCTCCTCGTTGAAAAAGTGACTCCGTCCGGGAACGACCCTGTCACGGAGCTATCGGTGCACGTACTGACTGCCTGTAGATTTCCGGGTCCTTGATCAGGCTTCCCGCCGAAAGAAACTGATCCCTCAGCCCCGGAACGAGGTAGAGGAGCGCGAAAAGGACCGCCGACGCTCCCAGGACTGTCAAAAG
>CAYTQC010000060.1:0-4992 GCA_964439735.1 uncultured Synergistaceae bacterium | reverse complement strand
GACCCCGCCCCGAGGAAGAGCCCCATTTTCCCCGTTCCGTGGTTCAGCGCATGGAGCAGCGCCCCCGCAATGCCAAGGGGAGAGGCGCACCCGGCACCGATAAGCAGGTATCCCATGTGGGCAACGGTGGACCACGCAAGCATGCGTTTCACGTCGAACTGACCCAGGGCCGACAGGTGGCCCGTGACCAGGGAGAGCACCCCGAGCACCAGGAGGGCGTCCGGAACGGTGAAACCGACGGACACCGGGGGGAAGAGAAGGAAGACGATCCTGAGAAGGGCATAGAAGGAGGCCTTCACCACCACTCCGGACAGGATCATGCTGACGCCTGTTGATGCGGAGGAATGGGCGTCGGGAAGCCAGAAATGAAACGGGAACATTCCTATCTTCAATCCAAGGCCCGTGACGATGCAGGCAGCCGCAGCACCCAGTGCGCCGGGAGCCATGGCGCCTGCGGCCCGTGAGAGCAGGGCGAGGTTCAGCGTGCCGGTCCCCATGTACAGAAGGCCGACCCCCATCAGCAGAAAGAGGGCTCCGACTGTTCCGAGGACAAGGTATTTGAACCCTGCCTCAAGGGCCTCCCGGGTCATGGCGGCCCCGGCGAGAACGTAGGCGCAGACAGCCAGTATCTCGAAGAACACGTAGAGATTGAAAAGATCCCCCGTGGTGAGGATACCGTTGAGGGACGCCCAGAGGATGAAGAAAAGCCCGCTGAAACGTCTCTGTTCCTTCGAGAAGGGAAAAAGGGCGATCCGTGCTGAGGCGGCTCCCCCGACGGCTGATATGACCAGGAAGATCGCGGACATTCTGTCGGCGGCGAGCACGATCCCGAGTCCGGGACTCCATCCGCCGAGCCTGAGCGTCTCCATGCCGGTCCAGGAAACTGCCGCGGCCCCGAGGGATGCGGCGCACGCAGCCGCGGCGGAAAGAGCGATCCACCGTCCCATCCGTTCCGGGGCGGAGTAGTCCAGCACCTGAAGGACAAAAGCTGCCGTCATGGGAATGAGTATTGACGAGAGCACCCACATGGCACTAACCCCTGAGCCGCCTGAAGCGGTCAACATCCACTGACTTCTCGAAACGCTCCAGTTTCATGATGAACGCAAAGGCAAGGGCAATATCGCACGCCCCGATGACGATCGCCGTGAGAGTCAGGGCATGAGGCAGGGGATCGACCCCTGTTCCCTGCAGGGGGAGGATGGGAGGCCCGCCTCCCGGGATATAGGCCCATGATACGAACAGAAGAAGCACTCCCGACTCCATGAGCATGAGCCCGATCACGGTCTTGAATGCGCTGCGCCTTGTCAGGACAGTGAAAAGGCCGAGGCAGAAGAGAAATACCGAGACTGCAAATCCCATCAGAACCATCAGTCGTCCTCCAGCTCAAGAATTTTGATCATGGCATAGAAGATGGAGGAAAGACCCGCCCCGACCTTCAGCCCCACGGCGATGTTGAGGAGCGGCATGTTTCCGGCACTGAGCAGACTGCCCGGAGTTCCCGCGGAAAAGGGTGCCGGAAGGTTCGAGAGAAACCCCGCCCCCCATGCGATGCCGAGAAGCCCCACGAGGACGAACAGGATCGCTCCGCCGGCTTCCAGGATCTCCTTGCTTTTCGACGATATCCGTGACGCTTCGAACCCCGTTCCGTAGACCACGCACATGAGGATGGCCACGGTAGCGAAGACGCTGCCGCCCTGGAACCCTCCCCCGGGGGTGAGGTGCCCCAGGAAAAGGATGCTCGCGGCATAGAGCAGGATGAAGGGCGTGAGAAGTGCCATTCCCCGCTTCACGATGTAGGAAAGGCCGTGGCCGGATTGGACCCGCCTGCCTCCCGAGAGGAGAATGGAAACACCCGAGACTGCCGCGAAGATAACCGTTGTCTCGCCGAGAGTATCGAAGGCCCTGTAGTCGAGGAGCAGGGCTCCTACCACGTTCAGGGCCCCGGTTTCCTCAAGGGTCCGGGCGAGATAATGAGCCGACGCTTCCGGCAGGCTCCTCTCCCCCGCCAGAGAATACAGTCCCCGAAAGAGAAGCAGGCCCAGGACCGAGCATACAAACGCCGGGACCTTCACCTGGAGCCATGACGGGCATTCATCGCAGACTTCGGGGGGATGGGGTGTCTTCCGGGTCTGGCTGTACGCCACGAGAAGCAGGGACGTGACCAGGCCTGAATTGATGATGGCCTGGGTCAATGCTACGTCAGGAGCCCTGAGAAGGGCGAAGACCGTGGCCATGAGCACTCCGGTGAAAGACAGTGTGATGAAGGCGCTGAGAAGATCCTCAAGAAGGACAGCCACCAGTGCCGTGACCGCTATGAAAAGGTACAGAACGGCAAGAAGAGAAACGTTCATTGCCCGTTTTCCTCCTTTCCCCTTTTCCGTGCAGCCCGGGCGATGGCGTGGGAGGCCATGGGGTTTGACACCAGGAAAAAAGCCGCTATAAGAACGAGTTTCATTGCTCCGGAAACTGTTCCGGTATAGGGAAGGGCACCCAGCAGTATAAGGATCGCCCCGCCGGAAAGGGCCTTGGAGCTTCCATGAAGCCTTGTGAAGACATCAGGGAAGCGCAGTATGGCCACGACTGCGGCAAAGCTGAAGAAAACTCCTGCCGCGATGCAGATGCCTCCCGTAAACCGCAGAACGTCAAGGATCATTTGTGCAGTTCTCCGTGCTCGAAGTATTTTGCCATCAGGAGCATATCCGCAAAGGAGAGGACAGAGAAAGCGAGGGCCACGTCCAGAAGGAACGGAGTTTCGATGTAGAGGCTGAGCAGCACGAGCACCATGGTAAAAATGACGGACAGGGCATCTGCAGCCACGAGGCGGTCGGCAGGCGACGGCCCCCTGATGACCCGGACAAAACCCACCATGCCCGAGATGACCATGCCCCAGAGTGCGGCCAGTATCATTCCGCGAACCTCCCTATTCCCTTTTCGAGCTTCCCGATGTCCTCTTTCAGCTTTTCAATGCCGCCGTTCCGTGTCACAAGGGCGTGCACGGTGAGCTCCCCGAACGGGGACATATCCACGGTCAGTGTTCCCGGCGTGAGGGTGACCGCGTTTGCGAGGGCAACTATGGAGCCCTTCGACCTCAGGGACGGCCTGTACACGAAAGTACCCGGAGATATATCAAGGTCGGGACTGAAGGCCTGGAACGCCACCTCCAGGGATGCCTTAACCATGGCAAGAAGAAAAGAGGGAATGAAAAGCAGGAAAAAAAGCGCGCGCCTGAAAAGGCCTGCCGGAGAAAAGAACATCCGGCGCCCGAAAAAGGGTTTCCATGTGACGATACTGATGAAAAGGCAGAGTAAGGCTCCCGCCAGCAGGAAGAGCGGTGAAAAAGAACCGCCCATTGCCGTCCAGGAAGCGAAAAGAACCAGGAAAAGCAGGAAAACCCCCGGGGGAAACCTCATTATTTCTCCTCCTTCTTTCTCTGGCGGAATATTCTCTTTCATAATATCACAGCCACCCGGGACTTTTATCTCATGAGAAAGCGGCGAGCAGGCAGATGGCCACACCTGCTGTTATGAGCACGTACTCCCGAAGAAGACCTCCCTGGAGCCGGCCGATCGCCGGCAGCATCCTTCCTGAGAGCCCTGCGGCCCTGTCGACGAGCACGTCGAAGTCGGGAATGCCTCGTGTGGAGGCAAGTTTTTTCTTCAGGAGAACGAAACATCCGGCCCCGGCCGCGAGGAGAAGAATTCCTTCCGTTATTTTTCCGGAGGAGAAATACCCCGTTCCCCTTTGACCGAGGACCTCCGGAACGACACCGGGAAAAATCCCGAAAAGGACTACGAACAGTACGGGGACTGCGATCCCGGCGGTCATGAGGACGGAACGGGATGAAGGAATCCGGGGGAGAGTCTTTTCAGGTCCGCTGAAGGCGTACCACCCCATTTTGGTGAAGGACATGACCGTCCCCACGTTGGCAGCAAGCAGCCCGAGGGAGACAAGTGGAAAACCGTTTACTGCCTGCTTCACCAGTACCTTGCTTCCATATCCCATGGTTCCCGGCAGGCCTGCGATGGCCGCTGCGGAAACCAGAAAGAGGCAGAACACTGCGGGGAGGCGTTTCGCTGCTCCACCGAGACGCGCGAGGTCACGGGTCCCGTAGGTTTTTTCCAGGGCGCCGGCGCACAGGAAGAGCGCTCCCTTGAAAAGTCCGTGTGCGGCTGAGTGATAGAATGCAGCGGCCGTCCCGAGGTCCGACCCCGTCCCCGCGGCCGCTATGATGTAGCCGAGCTGACTGATGGTGTGATAGGCAAGAAGGCGCTTCATATCATACTGCAGAAGGGCCTGGACCACTCCCCACAGCGCCATGGCAGTTCCCGCCGCGAGCAGGATGTTCGATGTACGGAGACCCAGTGCGGCGGCTATGCCGAAGACCCCGACTTTTACCGCAACTCCTGAGAGAAGTGCGCTCACCGGTGCCGGGGCTTTTCCGTGGACTTCGGGCAGCCAGAAATGGAGCCCGGGGAGCGCCGCCTTTACCCCAAGCCCCGCTATGAGAAGAACACCCATTCCTCCGGAAACCGGTCCGATCGGCAGAGTACCGGCCCCGGTCCCGGCAACCGCCGTGAGAACGACCGCTGCCCCCGCGAGCTGGACCACAAGGTAGCGGAAGGCTGTGGCGGATTCCTTCCGGGCAATGAGAAAAAACAGGGCAAGGGTGGATACCTCGAGGAAGATGAGATATCCCAGCCAGTCCGCGGAGAAGAGAGCGCCGCAGACCGAAAGGAAAAACAGGAGAGTCAAGGCGCGGAACCGCCGCCTGTCCCCCCTGTCGTCGAAGTACCCCTCTGAAAACAGGACCGCGGCTGCCGATGCCGCGCCTGCCATCAGGGCAAGTACTGCCGCGCCCGGAGAGAAGACGAAGAGCGATGAGAGCATGGAAAAATCCGCCGCTTCAGGAAAGCCGGATCAATAGACGCCCTTCAGCCCGTTTTCCCTCAGCACCGAATCAAGGCAGCCCACGTGATACATGTTGTGCCCGCA
>CAYTQC010000059.1:0-10098 GCA_964439735.1 uncultured Synergistaceae bacterium | reverse complement strand
CTCAAAATCCGCCGTGGGCGACCACGTGGGGGTTCGAGTCCCCCCCCCGGCACCAAGCAAGACATATGAGAGAGTCAAAGATGAAGTCCGCTTAAACAGCGGGCTTTTTTGTGTGTGATTTTCCTCCATACAGTTTCTGATCCGATTTCTTTTTTTCCCCAAGGTGAAAAATCTCAAGTAATTACCTCAAGAAATCTGTACCTTGACTCTCCGTTTGCTTCTTCCTAAAATCGTGGCAGTCCGTTCACATGAAATACCGACTTTTCACTCTTATTCTAACGATGGACTCCCTCATCCGTCAAAGGAGGCATCGCCATGGGGACATCATACACAGAAAAAAACTTTGCCGGCAGACTGGAGCTTTTTTTCAAAAATTCGGTCGTTGAAGCGGTTTTGCTCTTTTTGATCTCAGCCTCAGTTGTCGCGGCAATAGCGTCGCTCCTCTTCCATAATGACGCCCTGGAACATCTGAATCTCTTTTTCTCGATCGTTTTCTCAGTTGAACTTACTGTGCGTTATTTTACCTATGACGGAAAAAAGAAGGAGTATTTTCGTGACTGGTGGATGGATTGGGTTGCCACCATACCATGGGATATTTTCCTCTTTTTCCTTTTTCCCGGCGGACGGGCTTCCATGCTGCGGCTCCTTCGCCTGCCAAGGATCTTCCGCATCCTCCGGTTTCGGCGAATAAAAAAATCTGAGCCCGCACGATGGCTTTCATACCGTTTCAGACGGCTGCTGGAGGTCTCCATATGGCGGCAGAGCATGACCCTGCTGCTGGTATCTCTAATTTTCGTCTGGATTTTTGCGCTTATGCTTGACAAGGTAGGAATGCACTCCGAGCACGGCGACAACTTCTGGTTCTCTCTCATAACGATGATCAGCTCTGACAGCATTTTTGAGCTTCACGGCCAGGAGTCACTTGTGAAAGGACTTGTCCTGCTTCTTTCCTTCATCGGGATAGTGCTCTTCAACGGAATTCTTATCGCCATCATCATCGGCAAGCTCATGGAATACCTTGGAGGATTGAAAAACGGAGAGGTGCGGGAAAAAGACCATATCATCCTGCTCGGCTGGAGCGAATGCATCCCTCACATCGTGGCCGAACTGGAGGACTATTGTGTTTCAGAGAGAAAACACCCTGTAAAGGTAGTGGTGATGACCGGCGATTCTCCCGCATCGCCGGGACGGGTAATCGGTTCAAGCCCCCATGTCAGGGTAATTTCAAGAGTCGGGAGCTTTCAGAATGAAGAGGCGCTGGAACGGATTTCAGCTCACAAGGCTGCTGCAGTGATCGTCCTTGGAGACGCCGCCTCCGACAGGAAGCTCTCGGAGCGTCTGAATGACCCGGTTGTTACGCGCACACTGGTGTCCCTTGAGACGCTCCTTGACGATAAGCGGAAAGAGTCCCGTTCCCCGGTCATTATACTGAATTACCTCGACCTTGGAAAAAGCCTTCACGTTACAGAGTTTCTCCGTCCTTTCGGCAGCAGGAGCACGAAGATATTTTTCAATCCCCTTTTCTTTGCGGGCAAGCTGATCGCTTCCATGTGTTTCAACCCCTATTCCGAGGCAATCTACAATGAGCTGCTCTCATCGCAGGGAAACGAGTTTCACAGCGTCCGCATTCCCCTTGAAGAGAAAACCTGCTGGGAGGATATCGCTCTTTCCTTCCCCAGGTCGATCCCGGTCGGCTACCGGGACAGCGGTGGGGAATTCCGCATGGCTCCCTTGCCCGGAGAGGAACTTCCGGATCATGCCGAGATCGTTGTCCTCAGCGAGAATGAATATGACAGCCGGATCTTCGATTTTTCACGGACGGAAATTCGAAAACAGCAGCCGGATCTTTCACTTTGCAGCTCCCCGATACCTCGGCCCTCAGGCACGCTTGTGGTGGTGGGTGTGAACCCCAAGCTCCCCTTTATCATAGAGGGGATGAACAAAATGGACGTCCGCCTCAATATAGTGGACAACCAGACCGAAGACGAATTTGCGGAATGGTACGGAGAGTATTCAAAAACGCCCCTTCCTGAAGGGCTTGTCTTCAATGAATGCCGTTTCCGTTCCGAGGATGAGGTCCGCTTGGCCATCGACCTGGATTCCACGAACCGGATCATCCTGCTGGCCGACGGCTACCTGCTGAACGAGGCCACACCGGACCAGATAGATGCGGAAACTGTTTCAAAACTGCTCATGCTCAGCCAGCTGATCGAGCGAGACGGGCGAGAAGAAATTCACCTGATCGTGGAAACGCTTACCACTGATTCCGAGATCGTCGTGAGGAACATACGCAATTGTTCCAACGTGATCGGTCCCCTGACAACGGGCAGGCTTTTGACGACCTTTGCTCTTGAACCAAAATTCGAGCCGGTGTTCCGCACGATCATACAGTTCGGTGATGTTGATATCGTCTGCCGCTCGATGACGGATGCGGTCGGCGGATGGAAAAGCGGCGGCAAAACGTTCGGAGAGCTGCTTTCCCTGTCCCACGACGGATGCATACCGCTGGGATGGGTTGAAAACATTAATTCAACCGCTGAAGCAGGAGGTGAGGCCGGGGAGACTCAGGAAGCCCTCAGGCGGATTGCCCCCCGCGTCAGGCTCAATCCACCGAAAAGCAGCGAGATCCCGCCGGAGGCTGAGATCGTCTTTCTGCAGCGTCAGAAATCGGATGATACGGGCTCATAAAATATCGGCATTCACGAAATAAACTTGAGCTGAAACAGAAAATATGGGTGAAAGATCCGCCACTGTATCAAAGGTTTGCCGTTCCGGTTTTCTATCCGGCAAATCAGGGCCTGCGCTTATCAGTTCAGCGCAGGCCCTGATTTGTATATGATACAGGCTTGCCTACATTCCCATATAGGCTTTCTTAACTTCATCCGAGTCGAGCAGCTCCCTCGCAGTTCCCGAATGGACCACTCTGCCGGTCTGCAGGACATATCCGCGGGTTGCGATCTCAAGTGCCTCCTGAACCATCTGTTCCACCAGCAGCACCGTGATGCCCTGCCTGTTTATCAGTTCCACGGTCTCGAACACCTTTTCCACCAGGCTCGGCATAAGGCCGAGGGAGAGCTCATCGAGCATGATCAGCTTGGGGCCGGACATGAGCCCTCTTGCAATGGCGCACATCTGCTGCTCTCCGCCGCTCAGGGTTTCAGCCGTCTGTGAGCTTCTGGCCTTGAGCTTCGGAAAGATGGTAAACATCTCCTCAAGGCGCTCTTCGATCACCGCCCGGTCCGTCACAGTAAAAGCCCCCAGTTCCAGGTTCTCTCTTACCGATAGCTTGGGGAACAGTCTCCGGCCTTCGGGAATATAGGAAATACCTTTCCGGATGTTCTCCGACGCAGGAGAGCGGGTAATATCCTCACCCCGAAAAAGTATCTGACCCTTTTCCGGATGCATAAGGCCGCAGATGGTGCGCATGGTCGTCGATTTTCCCGCACCGTTCGCACCGAGAATGGCGACGATCTCTCCCTCGTTGACCTCCAGGGAGAGCCCCCGGATCACTGGAGCGCCGTCGTAGCCGCAGTGGATTTCTTTCACCTTAAGCATCGCGGCCATCAGTACTTTCCTCCTTTGCTTTCTTCTGCATCCTTCTGCTGAACTTTTCTCCGAAATAAGCACGAATCACTTCGGGATCCTTGACCACGACCGGGGGAATGTCCTCGATGATTTTCTCTCCGCTGTTCAGCACTACCAGTTTATCTGCGATGGGCATGATGGCCTCCATGATGTGTTCCACCATGAGGATCGTGATGCCTTCTTTCTTCATCCTCAGGATGACTTCCACCATTTCTCTTATCTCAGACGTGGTAAGCCCTGCCACGGCCTCGTCGAGAAGGATGAGTTTCGGACCTGTGGCAAGCGCGCGGGCGACCTCCAGCCTTTTTTTGTTGCCTATGGTAAGTCCTCCAGCCCTTCGGGACATGTAGGGAGTAAGAAAGCAGATGTCCATGCATTTATTTGCCGTCTCAAGTGCCTCGGAGGAATTGCTGTGGCGCATATAGGCCCCCACAAGGATGTTTTCCAGAACTGTCATTTCCCTGAGAGGACGCACCACCTGGAAGGTCCTGGCAACTCCAAGCCGGGCGATCTTCCACGAGGGAAGGTTCGTTATGTCTCTGCCCTCAAGGGTTATTGTCCCCGATGTCGGTTTGTAGAGTCCGGCGACGCAGTTGAAAAGGGTAGTCTTTCCGGCACCGTTGGGGCCTATGAGCCCGACTATGGATCCCTTCTCAACGTCGAAGGATACATCTCTGTTTGCCAACAGCGCACCGAATTTTTTTGTAAGGTTTCGAACTTCGAGAAGAGCCATCATTTTTCACCGTCCCTGGCTGCAGAGTCTTCATTCCGAAGCGCTAATCTCCGGATAAGGCCCATGATCCCGGTGGGCTGCCTTATCATGGTGAAAATGATGATCAGTCCGAAAATGATAAGGTCCACGCCTGATCCCAGGTGTGCAAGGTAGGCTCTTGTGTACTCCTGCAGGGGAATGAGTACCGCCGCACCAAGAAGGGGGCCCCAGAAGGTCCCCAGGCCTCCGAGAATTGTGATGAGGACGAACTTCATGGACATATCCAGCGACATGACCATGGGCGGATCAACCCTGTAGTTGTACTGGGCGAAGAAAGCTCCGCACAGACCGGCCAGTCCTGCGGAAAGGGCCATTGCGGAGAGCTTCACGAATGAACTGTTGACGCCGAGAGATTCCGCGGTCTCCTGTCCCTCTCTCACGGCTCTGAGATAATAGCCCATCCTGTGGGATTCGATCCACCGTACGATGCCGAAAATGAGGACAAAGAGAAAAAGCGCGCCGATGTAGTAGCCGTTTTTATCCGACGACCAGGAAAAATTCAGCCATCCGTCGTCCAGGATGGGGTAATCTAGCCCGAGCGCTCCGCCGACGGTATCCCATATCATGAAAAGCCGGTTGAAGATCTCAACGATCGCGAAGGTTGCGATGGCGAAATAATGGCCCTTCAGACGAAAGCAGGGAGCACTGATGAGAACGGAGACTATGGCGGCAGCAAGGGCCCCCAGGGGTGCTCCGAACCAGGGCAGAGAATTGTACTGGACCACGGCCATGGCCGCTCCGTAGGCTCCTATACCGAAAAAAACGGCGTGCCCGAAGGACGTCTGGCCGCAGTACCCGCTAATGATGTTCCAAGCCTGTGCCATGGAGGCATAAAGAAGGATCATGGTCAGTACATGTCCGTGAAACGAGCTTCCCACACCTCCGGGAATGAACGGAAGCACGAACGCCCCGGCAAGGAACAGGTACCATATTCCGCTGGAAATTTTCTTCGTATTCATCGGCAGATCACCACCCGAAAAGGCCCCTGGGGCGGACCAGTATCACTGCGATATACACGGCGAACACTGCTACGTACTTGACCACTGCCGCGATGTAAAATCCGGAGAATGATTCCACGAGGCCGATGAGGATCGCTGCAAGCAGCGCTCCGGGGATGCTTCCAAACCCGCCGAGAGCGACGACGACAAAGGCGATGAGGCTGAAAAGTGAGCCCACTTCCGGATACACGGCGAGGTAGGACGTCATAAGGCCGCCTGTTATACCGACGCATGCCCCTCCGATTCCGAAAACGAGAAGGTAAATATTCTCCGTCTTTATGCCCATGAGTTCAGCCGCCTCGCTGTCCATGGCAGTTGCCTGGATAGCCCATCCGAGGCGTGTCTTCCTGAGCATCCAGTAGAGGACCCCGAGAACAACCAGGGCGAACAGTGCGGTCACGAGCTGAGGAACTGAAAATATAGCCCCTCCGACAGCAATGGTTTTGCCCTCCAAAAAAGTTCCCTGGAGAAGTCTGAAATTAGGCGTGAACCGGTTCATGCAGAAATTCTTCAGCACCATGGAGAGCCCGAAAGTGGCAAGGAGAGGTGCCATTGCAGACTTGCCCAGGCTGTTCTTAATGATCAGTTTGTACGTGACCGCTCCAAGAATAAACAGGAATATCCCTGCCGCGATCCATGAATAGAGCGGATCAACGTTCAGAAAAAAACCTATCCAGTAGCTTACATACATGCCCACCATGAGAAACTCGCCGTGGGCGAAGTTGATGACGTCCATGACCCCCCAGATCATGCTGAGACCCGCAGCTACAAGGGCATAGACAAGTCCGTTGAGAATTCCGTCCAAAAGGACCTGTAAAAAACTGCTCATCATCCGCTCATCCTCCCGAAAAAAAAGGGGGAGGCACGAAATGCCGCCCCCTCGAAACATTGGGTGCTCAAAAGATTTCTTCTCCCGTTCTTACCTCTTATCCCAGGGAGTCATGGGGAATATCGGTTCGGAGTCCTTGAACCGTTCCGGATAGATCGTGTTGTACTTGAGCCCCTTGATCTGGGTGATGACGCTCAGTGCCTTGACGTTCTGTCCGCCGGGCTGGAACGCGACTTCTCCGCTCAGGGAAAGGGGAGAGGCGAATGTCGCGGTGGAAAGGACCTCACGGACCTTTTCAGTGTCCACCGCACCGGCCTTTTCGATGGCCTGGCCGAGAACCAGCAGCATGACTGCCTCCTGCAGTGAGTCGCTGTCGAACTCCTGCTTCGCCAGAGGTTTGTAGAATCTTTCCTGGACTTTCAGCGCTTCAGGCATGAAATTCTTTGCAAGCTCGGGGGAGAAACCCATTCCTCCCATAAAATAGTCTCCGTCGCCTGCGAGTTCTTTCTGGACTGCCGGGTTCTGGTATCCCGTGCAGTAATTAATGGCGATTCTCGGGAGCCAGTTGACCTGTTTCATTGTCCGGACCCACAGGGAATAGTCGCCTCCCAGGGCTGCACCGAAAACGGCATCCGGATTGGCGGCCTTTAGGGTCTGCACTTCACTGCTGAGGTTTGTTGCTCCGTTGTTGAAAGGAACATCGGCGATCACTTCAAGGCCGATCTTCTTCGCCGCCTTTTTGGCCTCGTCGGCAGCATGCTTTCCGAATTCAGTGTTTTCATAGATGAGTCCGAGAGTCTTGATACCGGCATTTTTTTCCTTGTTGAGGTAGGTGACATAGTCTGTGAACTCCGCAGATTCGATGGCATCTGTGGGGGCGTGACGGAAGAAATACTTGTAATCCCTTTCCGTCAGTGCTGCAGAACTGGATGCCCCGCAGAGGAAAAGCTTTTTTGCCCGTTCTGCCACGGCGCTCGCAGGTTTTGTGGCGGAACTGTTGTAGCTTCCGATGATGGCGAAAACGCCTTCCTGGTTGTACAGGCGCTCTGCTTCTGATTTTGCGACATCCGGTTTTCCCTGGTGGTCGGCCTTCACGATGACGATCTTGTACCCGTCAAGCAGACCTGCACCCGAGGCAAGAGGAACATTGAAGTCCGTATGAGCGTTGTTTATCAATTCTGCCGCCGCAAGGACCGAATTCAGGCAGTTCTGACCTGAAACCGCTGACGGACCCGTGAGGGGAAAGAGCGCTCCGACTTTTATGACCTTCTCTTCAGCAACTGCACTTCCGGTAAAAAGAAGCGCTCCAATGACACATACGGCCGCAATGGTTGCGATTTTCCTGATCATGAGATTACATTCCTCCTTTGAGATATGAAGTCAGGACTCCACAGTTCGGAAGCAGGTAAACACGCCCGACCCGGCGGCTCTTTTCTGTATTCCCCTCCTTTATACCGCCTCAGAGTGAACGTCGCGGGCTTTGGGGACAAACGCTTATTTCCATGTCTGGAAAAAATAGTATGAGTTTCGATTATTTTTGTCAATCCGAACAGGTCAAATAAAGGCTCCCACTCGTTTGTACGGAATATTTCCTGTGCCATGGACAAAGAATTTTAACAGGAACAGCCGCCTTTTGGGAAAAGCTGATTCCGGCCAGGCGGCTGATAGATCAGTTTGGTCCGTTTCACATATTCTGGTTTCGGGGATTTATTTCAATGTCGAAAAGTCGGGAAGAGGCAAATCGCCCTTTGTCTGAACGGGAACCTGGGATTCCTCCACGTTGTGCATGAGCTGGAAGGTCGGAAGAGAAACGTCCTTTACGGGGTCTACAAAAGGCCCATGTTTCTCGTTAGAAGCCTTCAGCTCCGCCTTGGCGTCCTCAAGCAGCTTCGGATCGGCGAAAAGATCCAGGGCGGTTGCAGCCATGTACTTGGATACCGTAAGGCTTGCCTTGAAAGCCGGGGGCAGGATATTCTGCGCCACTGACTGCCATGAATGGCCCGGAGTTCCCTTGGCAAGGGTGGAGCCGGAGAAGCGTACCATGGGAACGACCCAGCTTGTATTGGCCTCGTCTATGGACCCTCCTCCCGTGGCCCACGAAAAAGGCTTATCGTAGTCAAACTGTCTGAACTCCCGGGAAAGGAAGGGGCCTTTTTCCTCCTTCAGGCTCCTGGAGAAGGGTTCGGCTATCTTCTCATCCTCGTCGGTAAAGGGGGGTGTGCCTAAAAGAAGGGCATTGGCGATTCCCACCTTCGCCAGTACCTGGTTGGGGAGATACTGCCAGACCGCTGTGATGGGAACAAATTCCATTCGGGTCTGGGTCATGAGCGCGGCCCCTTCGGCCACTTTTTTCGACCAGTCGACTATCTCCTTCACCATCTTGTATTGGGGGGCCCTGATGAAATACCACACCTCTGAGTACGGGGGAACAACATTCGGGGCTTTGCCGCCGTCTGGTATCGAGTACATGATTCTCGACTCCGGGCGTACATGTTCCCTCATGTAGTTCATTCCGATGTTCATCAGTTCCACGGCATCAAGGGCGCTTCTTCCCGCCCATGGAGCGGATGCGGCATGGGAGGCCTTTCCGTGGAACCGCACCTTGAAATTGTCCATGGCAAGGGAAGATGCGTAGGAGACGGAGTTGTCGGTCCCCGGATGCCATGAAAGTACTGCATCTGCATCTTTGTAAATACCTTCCTTAACAAAGAATGCCTTGCCGACTAGCGTCTCTTCCGATGGAGTACCGTACAGTTTAATGGTTCCCTTGATACCATGAGCTTCCATGGCTTTTTTGACGGCTATGGCCGCCATTGAACTATATGTTCCGAACAGGTTGTGCCCGCATCCATGCCCGGGACACCCTTCGACGAGTATCTTTTCTTCGGCAACTCCCGCAGCCTGTGAAAGTCCCGGAAGGGCATCGTATTCGGCATGAATTCCGATTACGGGCTTTCCCTCGCCCCAGCTCGCTACGAATGCCGTTTTCATGCCCGCCGTACCGGATTCAACCTTGAATCCTGCTGCTTTCAACATCTCCTGCAGGACCGCGGAGCTTTTATGTTCTCCGAGTCCCAGTTCGGGATTGTGCCAGATATATGTTGCAGTCTCCGCACCCACAGCAGCATGGGTGTCCAGCCATTTTACAGCAGTCTCCTTCTCCGGTGTCATTGTTCCGGCTTCAACTCCGAACGCCGGCGATGCAAGAAGAGCAACAACCATAATCAGTGCCCAGAATCTGCACGCTTTTCTCATCCTGCTGCCTCCTTCTGTCATTCTGAGAAAGCTTCCGGAATGCCTCCATCGCATGGATTATTGTTTATTCCCTGGATTTTTTCCTATCCCCCCTTTCCTTCACATCATTTGCCGAAATGCTTCCTAAAGTTCCCGGATTGCTGGAAAACACCTATACGATTAAGACAATTACGGAAAATAGTCGATAAGAAGAAAAAATATTTTTTTCACTGGTTGACTTCCGTCTGTGAAAACCCCTAGATTTTTATTTAAATATACTATTGAATCGGAATATTGCAATATTGTTTTTATGCCTGAAAGCTCTGTTTATCGAAAAAAATCATTCTCATAATCCTCCGATTCAATCGTTTCATCGGGCGAAAAATTCTGCAGCGTGGTAAGCTTTACATAAATGAGAAGATCAGGTACCGGTATAGTATTCATTGGAAGAACAGCATAAAAAATTTGACCGGGCAGGTGAGATTCTTGTCGGATCCGAACTGCGGAAGGGAAGACAAAAAGAAGAGGCTCGCCCTCCTTGCGGCAGACATAACGGCTATGATCCTTTTTTCCACTGCCATGTGCATGTCAATAGAGATTTTCATTGCGAAGCTTACGTTCATCCAGTCAGTAAAAGCGAGGATCGCGGCGGTTCCCGTCAACCTTATTACGGGAAGACC
>CAYTQC010000058.1:7335-10178 GCA_964439735.1 uncultured Synergistaceae bacterium | reverse complement strand
GAAACAGGACTATCCTGCCGTCTACGGAGGAAATGTTCATGAGCCCGAAAATAGCCCCGACCCGGGGCAACATGGTGAAATTAGCGTCGTCTATGAAGCTGGCGGAGAAGGGACACGATCTTCTTGAACAGAAGCGCACCATTCTCCTCCTGGAGCTGATGGGAAAAATCAGGGAGGCAAAGGATCTTCAACGCTCGCTGGAAGATGTTTTCTCGAAGGCCTATTTCAGCCTCCAGATGGCCGGTCTTTCCCTCGGCATCGAGAATGTGGAGGAACTTTCCTACTCTGTTCCCGAGACGAATGATTTTACGATCCGCCTCCACTCGGTCATGGGAGTGGAAATTCCGAAAGTGGATCCTGTGGAAAAACCTCCCCAGCCGTGCTACTCCTTCCTGGGCACATCAGGAACCCTGGACAGCGCTTACCTCCACGCCAGCGAAGTGCTCTCACTCATCGCACGACTGGCGGAGGTCGAGACATCGGTGTACCGGCTGGCGGTGCAGATCCGCAGGACGTTCCGGCGGGTGAACGCCCTGGAAAAAGTCGTTATTCCCCACCATAAAAAAATGCTGGCATGGATATCCAACGTGCTTGAGGAAAACGACAGGGAGGATTTTACCCGCATGAAGATCGCCCGCGAGGAAACAGAGCGGGAAGGAGGATGGGGCGTATGAACCTGAGCGATGTACTGACAGCTCTCCTGGCTGCCGAGGACGAGGCGGCGGATTCAGTGGAGGAGGCGAGGCGGAAAGCCGCCGACATTCTCCGGGAGAACAGGGAAAAATTTGCAGCGGACCAGGAAGCCCGGCTCACCGCGGCAAGGGCCCAGGCGAAAGCAATAGTGGAATCAGCCAGGCATTCCGCCGAACTCGAGGCAGCCCAGATCGCCGATATGGGAATGCGGGGGCGGCAGAAAATGAAGGATCATTTTTTGGAGAAGGCCCCACAGGTGACTGCAAAGCTTGCGGAAGAGATCGCGGAGCGCTACGGGAAAAAAGGAGGGGCATAAGTGTCCTTTCTCGCCGTCGGGGAACGGGCTGCAGTGACAGCGAAAGCCCGCGTCTATCGGGGAAGACTTCTCTCCCCGGATGATTACCTCCGCCTCCTGGAGTTCGAGACGGTGGGCGAAATAGGGTCGTACCTTGCAAAATCCGGGGCGTACAGCCCCTATATTTCTGTCCCCTCTCCCGAATCCCTTCACCGTGGAGACCTTGAGGCTATCATCACTTCCGTCCCGCTGCTTGAGGAGATCCCGTTCTGCCGATATCTCGGCCCTGAGAGGAGCTCCCTGCTCCGGGCCTGGGGAGAACGGTTCGACGTGGATGTGATCAAGCGTGTGCTCCGGATGATCACTACGGGGGTGGGAAACCGGGAGGCTCTCCGGAAGAGGGTGTCCACCGTCCCCATTACCGTGGCGGACGGCGGGAAGCTCCTGGCGGCCCGGACCCTTAGGGATGTCCTCGATTCCCTTCGGGGATACCCGCTCTACAATATACTCTCAGAACCCCTGAAGCGCATGGAAAAAGAAGGAGGCACCCTGTTCAGGGCGAAGATGGCCATGGACACCTTTTTTCTTACAAGGATCCTTTCCAGGGGCGGCAGGCTTCCGGGGAGCGAGGGTCAGGGAGTCAGGCAGATCTTCGGGACCAGGGCGGATCTCATCAACATCTACTGGATCTACAGGAGCAGACGCTTTTTCTCACTGACACCGGAGGAGGCTCTTGGCATGACGCTTCCCGTCCGCTATCGGATCAGCTTCGAGACGCTGAGCTCCTTCGCCTTCGCACCCGATGTCCCCTCCATGGTGAAGCTGCTCCGGGAAAGCGTATACGGCGGGGCCTTCGGAACGGATCGCAGTGGTGAAACGACCGAGGTCAATGAAATGACCCTCGAGCACAACCTCTACAGGATCCTCTGGAAAAATGCCTCGAAAATTTTCGGATCCGGTTCCTCGGGGGTCCATGTTGTGCTCGCGTACCTGACACTGAGAGAGCTGGAGGTGAAGGACCTGTTCACAATAATCGAAGACGTGCGGTACCACTATGACAAAAAGAAGGCAAGGGAATTCCTGATCCATCCTGCTGCGGCGTCCTTCGCCGGTCAGGAAAAGGAGGGTGTATCTCCGTGGCTGTCGTAGAAATGATGGGGATGTCCCTTATAGGCCCCCGGGAAGAAATAGAGTCCCTGGCGTCGGAAATGCTGTCACAGGGGAACTTCGAGCCTGTGCCCCTCGAGTATGCCCTTGAGAGGAGGACTGCTTCCCTCTCAGCACCGGGAGGTTCGAGGATCTCCACCTTCCAGAAAAACCCCTATGACGATCTCCTGGAAAAGCTTGTCCGCATTTGGAAAGAAGCAGGGGCAGAATTCCCGGAGGAACGGGGATGCAGCCGGTCCACACCTTCTCTTTCCTTCGAGGAGTGCTCCAGGCAGGTCCTTGACGCGGCAAAAAAACTCGAGATATGGAGAAAACGTGCCGAGGTCCTTGAGGAGGAACGGGAAAAGCTCATGGCTGCCGGTGCTTTCCTCGATGCCCTGGCCTCCGCGGACAGGGACGTGGAAGAGACGCTGAAAACCAGGTATCTCTCCATCACCTTCGGCCGCCTGAGTTCGGAAAACTTCAGAAGGCTCGAGGAAATGGCGGAGGTGACCCCGCTCCTCGTATTCCCGGTGGTGGCGGAAAAAGGATATGTCCTGGCCATCATTTTCTGCTCCAGGGACTACAGGGAGGAAGCCGAAAAAATATACCGGACGGTCTACGTGAAAGAGTATGACCTCGGGGATATTTTCCAGGGTGCCGGAGATAATCTCCGCGACCGGCTCAGGGAACGCCGTTTTGACTATGA
>CAYTQC010000058.1:558-7235 GCA_964439735.1 uncultured Synergistaceae bacterium | reverse complement strand
CGGGGGAAGCAGCTGCCCACGTTACTGAAGAATAATTTCCTCGCACGGATTTTCGAGGAAATCGTAGCCCTCTACAGCCTGCCCTCCTACGGGGAGACCGACCCGTCGCCGCTGGTGGCGCTCAGCTTCTGTCTCTTCTTCGGATTCATGTTCGGGGACGTGGGGCACGGTCTGCTCCTGGCAGCAGGGGCATGGTACCTGTCACGGAAGGGGATACTGAAAAAAGCGTTCGCATTGGTGATCCGGATCGCAGGGATCTCAGCCATGGCTTTCGGCTTCCTCTACGGAAGCGTCTTCGGCTCGGAGGAAATTCTGCCCTCGCTCTGGACCTCCCCCATGCACGGCATATCGGACCTCATTCAGATATCTCTCTTCGTGGGGGTAGCATTTCTCAGCATGGGCATCGTTGTCAACATCGTCTCCCTGAAGCGGAAGGGACGGATCGGGAAGATGCTCTTCGACGGAGAGGGAGCGGCCGGACTCCTCTTTTACTGGACTGCGGCCGCGGCGACGGCCATAGGCTTCACATCGGGATCAGGGGTTCCGAAACCGCTGCTCGTGGCGGCGGGGATACTGTTTCTGGTGATCCTCTTCAGCTCGGTGCTTGAGCGGCTCATCTTCGGTCCCCAGGGGGAGGAAGAGGGCGGTGTGGTCCACACCTTTACCGTGTTCCACGACCTGCTCTCGTTTCTGAGCAACACCGCCTCCTTCGTCCGTCTCGCGGCCTTCGCCCTGAACCACGCCGGGCTTTCGGCGGCAGTATTCATGCTCAGCGACATGGTTCATTCCCTTCCCGGAGGGGCTCTCTTCCGGGCGGCGGTGCTTATCCTGGGAAACATGGTGATCGTGGGACTCGAGGGACTTATCGTCTTCATCCAGACGCTCAGGCTCGAGTACTACGAATTCTTCAGCAAGTTCTACCACGGTGGAGGACGTCCTTTCGCCCCCGTGACCTGGAACGGAAAAAATCAAGAATAGACTACCGAGGAGGAATTTTTCATGAGCGGACTTGTACTTATAGCAGGAGGCACGGCACTCGCCTGCGTCGCCGGATTCTATCTCAGGGGGCGTTCGGTGCGCTCTCCGCGGGCAGCCCTTGGAGGAGTTATCGCCCTGATGGGGATGCTTCTCGTCTTCGGTCTTGCGCTGACCCTTCTCCCCTCACCCTCGACCGCTGCCGAGACGTCACCGGTCTCTGCAGCATCGGGGCTGGGCTTCCTGGGAGCAAGCCTTGCCACCGGGCTGGCATGCCTTGGGGCCGGTATTGCCGTGGCGGTGGTCGGAGCGGCTGCACTTGGCGTTGTCGGAGAAAAACCATCCATGCTGGGAACAACGCTTATTTACCTCGGACTTGCAGAAGGCATAGCTATCTACGGGGTTATCGTCTCTCTTCTGATCCTGGGTAAGCTCTAGGCTAAAAGGCCTTCCGGGGATATGAAAGGCTTTCTTATAAGCGACAACCATGACTCCCTGGTCCTTCTGCGGCTTGCCGGCATTTCCGGCGTGGAAGCCCACGGTCCGGAAGAGACTGCGGCAGCCATAGAGGACGTTCTCAAAAACCGCCCTGACGTGGGGGTGCTCGTGATAACCGAAAAGGCCGCAGGCGAGGTCCCCGCTCTCGTACGGACGATCCGGCAGCGGGGAGAAACCCCTCTCCTGGTGGAGATTCCCGACCGCCATGGGAGCATGCGGCAGGGAGATTTTCTGACGCGGTACATCCGCGATGCGATTGGAGTGAAAATAGAATGACCGATTCCATTTCCGGAGACGGACGGAATTACGAGGTCCGCAATCCCGAAAAACTTACCTCCCTGAAAAACCTCCTTCTCAGGAAAGCCGACGATGAACGGGAGGCTATACTGGAGTCCGCCAGGAAGGAGGCGGTTTCCTGGCTTGAAGAGCAGAACGCCGCCCTTGACCGGATGGTTGAGCAGATCCACGCCGAGGCCGTGAAGCGGGCTGAGGAGATATCAAAACGCCAGATATCGGGGGCAGAGATGAATCGTACGAAAGATCGCCTCCGCCTTCAGAACAGCCTTCTCGACGAGGCGATTTCCATGCTTCAGAAAGAACTTGCAGCACTCAGGGAGAAACCGTCCTACCCCTCCATTCTCACGGGACTCGCCCTCGAGGCTTCGGAAAAGCTTCCCTCCGGAACGGCTGTGAAGATACAGCTCGCCCAGGAGGATGAATCTCTCGGCGAAGACCTCGCCGCACGGCTTTCCCGAATGCGTCCGGAACTTGTGGTGTCATTCGGCCATGATCCCGCGCCGATTCTCGGGGGAGTCTGGCTCTCGGCACAGGATGGGTCGTGGCGGGCCCCGGCCGACTGGCGGGAGATCATATCTGAAGTGAAGGATTCCCTCGCCGAGCGGATCCTGAACATACTGTGAGGACAAAACAATGACCTCCGGACGGATCATAACGGTGAACGGGCCGGTCGTCAGGGCATCGGGGATGAGAGATTTCGCCATGCGGGAAATGGTGAGCGCCGGCAGCCTTGGCCTGCTGGGTGAGATCATCCGCCTCGACGGAGACGATGGGCTTATCCAGGTGTTCGAGGATACCGCCGGCCTTACCGTGGGTGAACCGGTGAAGGGAACGGGAAGCCCTCTCTCCATGTCTCTGGGCCCGGGGCTCATGGGCTCAATATTTGACGGCATCGGGCGTCCTCTGGGCCGCCTTCTGGAAAAAGATGGATCCTTCGTCTCGAGAGGAGTATCGGTACCCCAGATAGACCCTGACAGGACATGGGAAATGACCCCTCTCGGCAAGGTCGGTGACGTGGTCACCCAGGGAATGGCTCTCGCCTCCATAAAGGAGACCTCGCTCGTGGAACACATGATCCTTGTGCCTGCGGGCCTGGAGGGAGAGATAACATCCATCCTTCCCGCAGGGTTTCACAGGGCTTCGTCCGTGGTGGCCAGAATTCGTGACACTCATGGGCGTGAACAAGGCATCCCCATGGTCACCAGATGGCCTGTGCGCACACCCCGGCCCATTTCCGAACGCCTTCTGCCTGACGAACCGCTGCTCACGGGGCAGCGGGTCATAGACGGACTTTTTCCCCTCTCAAAGGGGGGCGTGGCGGCGATCCCCGGCGGATTCGGCACGGGAAAGACAGTGACCCAGCACCAGCTCGCCAAGTGGAGCGACGCACGGATCGTTATCTACATAGGCTGCGGCGAACGGGGCAACGAAATGACCCAGGTGCTCGAGGAGTTTCCCGTCCTCGAGGATCCCCGATCGGGGAAACCGCTCATGGAACGCACGATCCTCATTGCCAATACATCGAACATGCCCGTGGCGGCCAGGGAGGCGTCAATTTACACGGGAATAACCCTGGCTGAGTACTACCGGGACATGGGGTACGACGTGGCCCTCATGGCCGACTCCACGTCCCGGTGGGCTGAAGCCCTGAGGGAGATCTCCGGCCGCCTCGGGGAAATTCCCGCAGAGGAGGGCTTTCCCGCCTATCTCCCGACCCGCATCGCCGAGTTCTACGAGCGGGCCGGCAAAGTCACTACGCTTGGCGGAACGCAGGGAAGCATTTCCATCATCGGAGCAGTGTCACCTCCGGGGGGTGACTTTACCGAGCCGGTGACCCGGCATACGAAGCGGTTCATCCGCTGTTTCTGGGCTCTCGATCAGCAGCTCGCCCGTTCCCGCCACTTTCCGGCCATCAGCTGGATCGACTCGTACAGTGAGTACGGTGACGAGGTGAAGGAATGGTACGCACTGCATGTCGATCCCGCCTGGGGATCCCTGAGGGAGAGGGCACGGGCCATATTGGCCGAGGATGACAAGATCCAGCAGATCATCCGCCTCGTGGGCGAGGACGTTCTTCCAGACGACCAGAAGCTCACCGCCCTTACTGCGTCACTGCTCAAAAACGGCTACCTGCAGCAGGGCGCCTTTGGCCCTGATTCATACTGCCCTCCGGCCAAGGGGCTGGCCATCCTGGATCTTCTTCTCGGCTTCCACGAAAAAGCGGACAGGCTTCTGAAGCGGGGATGCCCCCTTTCGCTCCTCCGGGGAATGAAGGAACTCATCGAGCTGACGCACCTGCGGGAAATTCCTTCGGAACAGCAGGACGTATTTTCAGACCTGAAAAAGCGGCTCTTTGAACAGATGGAGACCATAGACCGTGAGCGGATCGCACCCGCGAGGGAGGGATAGGGGATGGCTATTGCTGAATACATGGGGGTTGAAAAAATCAACGGCCCCTTTCTGCTTCTCTCCGCAGTACCGGGAATCGGGTACGACGAAATAGCCGAGATTCTCTCCCCTGACGGTACCGTCCGGAAGGGACGGGTCGTGCTCGTGGATCAGAACTCGACCCTCGTCCAGGTATTTTCGGGAACTGAGGGGCTGGTTCCCTCCTCCACATCGGTCCGATTTCTGGGCAGGGAACTTGAGATCCCACTTTCCCCCTCCATTCTCGGCAGGACCTTCTCAGGCCTGGGAGAGCCCAGGGACGGCTGCGGCCCCGTACTGGGCGGCGCACGCCGTCCGGTGAACGGCTCAGCTATAAACCCTCTCGCCAGGGAATACCCGCGTGATTTTATTTCCACAGGCATATCGTCCGTCGATGTTCTGCTCACGCTGATTCGTGGACAGAAGCTGCCTATTTTCTCTGGAAACGGGCTGCCCCATAACCAGCTTGCAGTTCAGATAGCCACCCAGTCAAAGCTCGTGGGAGCCGAGAACTTCGCCGTGGTCTTTGCGGGGATCGGAATCAAGCATGACGACGCGGCATACTTCCAGAACCGCCTCTCCGCCCACGGACAGGGAGGAAACCTCGTCCTCTTTCTCAACATGGCAGACGACCCGGTGATCGAGAGGATCGCCACGCCAAGGTTCGCCCTGACGGCGGCGGAATACCTGGCCTTCGACCTGGGCATGCACGTACTGGTCATCATGACCGACATGACAAGCTACTGTGAGGCCCTCCGGGAGCTTTCCGTGGCACGGGGAGAGGTACCCAGCAGGAAAGGATATCCTTCCTACCTGTACAGCGACCTGGCATCCCTCTATGAACGGGCCGGGGTGCTCCGGAACGGCCGGGGAAGCGTCACCCAGATACCTATACTGACCATGCCCAACGATGACATCACCCATCCCATACCGGACCTCACGGGGTTCATCACTGAAGGGCAGGTCGTCCTTTCCCGCGATCTCGAGGCACGCGGGGTCTACCCTCCGGTGGAAATCCTGCCGAGCCTCTCGCGACTCATGAAGGACGGCATCGGCAAGGGATACACCCGTGAGGACCACCCCGGCCTCTCGGGGCAGCTTTTCGCCTCGTACAGCAAGGTCCACGAGATCCGCTCTCTCGCGGGAGTAGTGGGCGAGGACGAACTCAGTACGGCGGACCGTGCGTCTCTCGCTTTCGGGGATGCCTTCGAACAGTCATTCCTCAGCCAGGGAGCTGAGGAAAACAGGGAGATCGGGCAATCCCTGGACCTTGGATGGGAGTTGCTTTCCACCCTTCCCGTTCAGGAACTCTCCCGCCTCTCCATGGACGAGATCGGAAAGTACATCCGGAAAAAGGGCACGTAGATGAAAAGGGCGGGCCGGGAAGATTTCCCCGGGCCCTCCCTTACTGGTTGTCATTCCGAAGGGCGCAGCCCGAGGAATCTGGTTTTGAGGCCTCAGAATCAAAACCGGATCCTTCGTCGCAAACACCGCTCCTCAGGATGACAAAAACGGGGACGATCCCGCCCCTGCTGTCATCCCGAGCTGGTTGTCATCCTTCGCTCCGCTCAGGATCTCGGGTTTAAGGCCTTCATAATCAGGATCAGATCCTTCGTCTCAAACACCGCTCCTCAGGATGACAAAAACGGGGACGATCCCGCCCCTGCTGTCATCCCGAGCTGGTTGTCATCCTGAGCGGAGCGAAGGATCTCGGGTTTAAGGCCTTCAGAATCAGGATCAGATCCTTCGTCGCAAAAACCGCTCCTCAGGATGACAAGAACGGGGACGATCCCGCCCCTGCTGCCGTACCATAAAGGTTTGTCATTCCGAAGGGCGAAGCCCGAGGAATCTGGTTTTATGACCTCGAAATCAAAAACGAGATCCCGCCCCGCGAAAATTCCCTAAATCACCTGCCGCTCGATCCGCTCCAGCTCCAGCTGCTCCGATTCCCCGGCGTACCACCGGGGGTTCCGGAACTGGACGAAGCAGTCGCAGCCCTCGGGCAGAACATTGCCGTGGGGCGTGTGGACCCGGATGACCTGACCCGCGATGTTCACATGGTACTCGATGCAGAAGGTCATGTAGAGCCGCTTCTCTATCCGCGCCGGGTATCCCGTTCCTTCCGTCCGGCTGAGGCTTATTTCGTTCGGCCGGGAGGCAAGCAGCCCCTCGCCCCCTGCCACGCCTTCGGGAAGATCGAAGGGAATTGGCTGAACGCTGCCCCCGGCAGGATAGACTCTGCCATCCTCCACCCTGACCTTCAGGAAGTTCGACAGGCCGAGGAAGCTGTATACGAACTTATTGGAAGGGTTCTGGTACATCTCCCTCGGCGTTCCCACCTGGATGATCTTTCCAAGATCCATGACGAGCATCCTGTCGGACAGGGCCATGGCCTCCGACTGGTCGTGGGTGACGAAAATAATGGTGAAGTTGAACTTCTTCTGCAGGGCCTTGATCTCGAACCTCATGGACTCCCGGAG
>CAYTQC010000058.1:0-548 GCA_964439735.1 uncultured Synergistaceae bacterium | reverse complement strand
TTCGGGTCGAGGTTCGACAGGGGCTCGTCCAGGAGCATCACCTTGGGGTTGGTCACAATGGCCCGTGCGAGGGCGATCCGCTGCTGCTGCCCTCCTGAAAGGTCCGATGGGTAGACTTTCTCGGACCCCTGGAGGTCGGTGTGGGTCAGGGCGGTCATAACCCGCTCCCGGAGCTCATCCCGCGGGGTTTTTTTCACCCGGAGCGGAAAGGCCACGTTCTCGAAGACGTTCAGGTGGGGCCACACGGCGAAGGCCTGGAAGACCATGCCAAGGCCGCGCTCCTCCGGAGGGACGTAGAGGTTTTTCGACTTCACGGACACGGGCTTGTCCCCAAGCCAGATTTCCCCTTCCGTCAGGTCTTCGAAACCTGCGATCATGCGGAGGGTCGTCGTCTTTCCGCAGCCGGAGGGTCCGAGAAAGGAGAAGCACTCCCCTTCCCGTATCTCGAGGTTGAAGCTGTCCACCGCCGTCACCCGATGTCCTCCCCGGGTGACGAATTCCTTGGTCACGTTCTTCAGCGTTATCTGGCTCATTTTACAGACCCTTCC
>CAYTQC010000057.1:0-10262 GCA_964439735.1 uncultured Synergistaceae bacterium | reverse complement strand
CCCGAAGTGCTGGAGGTCCTGGAGCCCTACTGGAAGTCCTCGGGAAAGGCATGATCCGGGTCAACGGTGAAGTAATGGAGTGGAAAGAGGGGATGACTATCCAGGATATCCTGGACCGAAGGGGATACACCTATCCCATGCTTGCCGTCTGGGTGAATGACACCCCCCGAAAAAAAGAAGAATTTGCCTGCACCACCGTTCCCGATGGGGCGGAGGTGCAGGCTTTCCATATGATAAGCGGAGGGTGACATTTCATGTGGGACGAAAATACCAGGGGAATAGTATTTGATATAAAACGATATTCTATCCACGACGGTCCAGGGATACGGACAACTTTTTTTCTCAAGGGATGCCCTCTTTCCTGCTGGTGGTGTCATAATCCGGAAGGGATGTCCCCGTTTCCTATTGTCATCCATCACCCCAGGCGGTGCATAGGATGCAGACGATGCGTGAGTGCCTGTCCATCGGGCGCCTGGGAATGGTCCAACGGCAGGCCGGTTCTGGACAGGGGAAAATGCACCCTCACAGGCGATTGCGCAAGGGCCTGTCCTTCTTCGGCAATAGAAATCGCAGGCAAAGAAATGAGTGTTGAGGAAGTTCTGCGGGAAGCGCGAAAGGACATTCCCTTCTTCGACGAATCAGGCGGAGGGGTAACTTTTTCGGGGGGAGAACCTTTCCTGCAGGCTGAATTCCTTATCGCCGGCCTTCGCAGGCTCCATGGGGAAGATATCCATGTTGCCGTCGATACTTCCGGTTTCTGCAGTGAAGATGATCTTCTTGAGGCAGCCCGATATACCGATTTGTTCCTTTTTGACATTAAAGTGATTGACCCGAAGAAGCATGAATACTATACTGGCGTAAGTAATTTCACTATTTTATCTAACCTTAGAAAACTTGACGATTTCCTGTATTCAGGACAGAAAGGGAAAATTAACCTTCGCTTCCCCCTTATTCCCGGCATAAATGACGACCATGAAAACATCACGGCAACGGCTGATCTCGCAGCTTCTTTGAAAAGTATCTCCGGCGTGAACGTGCTGCCTTATCATTCCATCGGAGAAGGGAAATATAAAAATCTGGGAAAAAAGTATAAAATGGGAAATGTTATGCCCCCTGATGATAAAAAAGTGAATGAGACAGTGAAGATGTTCTCGGATAGAAATATCGAGACGATAAAAGGAGGATAAAGAGTTGAACGAGAGAATCGCAAGGCTCCGTAAGGAGAGCTTTAAAACAACTCCAAGCATTTCCATAGAAAGAGCTCTCCTGACAACAGAATTTTACAGGGAAAATGACGGCAAATATTCAGCTCCCGTCATGAGAGCCCTCAATTTCTACAACCTGTGCGAAAAAAAGACCATCTACATCGGAGAAGAGGAACTTATCGTGGGGGAGCGCGGCCCCAACCCGAAGGCGGTGTCCACTTTCCCCGAGCTCAACTGTCATTCCGCCGAAGACCTGGAAATCCTTAATTCAAGGCCGATGACACAGTATTCGGTGCGGAAAGAGGACATAAAGCTCTACGGAGAGAAAGTGATTCCCTACTGGAAGGGCAGGACGCTGCGGGATAAAATCTTCTCGAACCTTCCCAAAGACTGGCTTGATCTGTATGAAGCCGGCTGCTTTACGGAATTCATGGAACAGCGGGCCCCCGGTCACACTGCCCTTGACGGGACGATCTACCGAACAGGACTTCTGGACATGAAAAAAAAGATAGCAGAAGCCCGAAAAAAACTGGACTGGCTCAACGACCCCTTCGCTACGGAGAAAAGCGAGGAGCTCCAGGCAATGGATATTGCCTGCGATGCTTCTATCCTGTTTGCAAAACGTCATGCGGACCTGGCAGAAAAACTGGCAAAGTCCGAAAAAAATGCCCGCCGAAAAGAGGAGCTTCTCAAAATTGCAGATGTCTGCCGCCATGTTCCCGCCCATGCGCCCCGTGATTTTCACGAGGCAATTCAGACCTACTGGTTCACTCACCTTGGAACGATCACCGAACTGAACGGCTGGGACGCCATGTCTCCGGGACATTTTGACATCCACCTTGCTCCTTTCTACGAAAAGGGGATCCGCGAAGGGACGCTGGACCGTGAAAAGGCAAAGGAACTTGTTTCGTGCTTCTGGGTGAAGGTCAACAATACGCCCGCTCCCCCAAAGGTTGGCGTGACTGCTGCGGAAAGCGGCACATACAACGATTTTACCCAGATCAACCTCGGCGGTATTACGGAAGACGGGGCTGACGGTGTCAGCGAGGTTTCCTACATTATGCTGGACGTACTTGATGAACTCCAGCTTCTGCAGCCCCAGGCCAGCGTGCATATTTCAACGAAAACACCTGAGCGCTTCCTCAAGTACGCCTGCAGGATCATGCGCCGGGGCTCGGGATATCCCTCGGCCTTCAACGCCGATGCAGTATTCATGGAGCAGCTCGGCATGGGAAAACGGGTGGAGGATGCGAGAACCGGGGGAACCAGCGGATGCGTGGAGACCGGATCGTTCGGAAAAGAGGCCTATATTCTCCACGGCTACCTCAACGTCCCGAAGATTCTCGAACTGACGCTTAACAACGGCATAGACCCTCTCACAGGAAAAAAGATCAGTTCGGCAACAGGCGATCCGATCCATTTCAGGGATTTCGAAGAGTTCTACCGTGCGTTCGAAAAACAGCTCGCTCACGTTGTGGATATAAAGATCAGTACGGATAATTACATACAGCGTATGTTCGCACGCTTTGCACCCGCACCCTATCTCTCGATGCTCATCCACGACTGCATTGAGAACGGGAAGGACTACTACGACGGCGGTCCCCGCTACAATACAGACTACATTCAGTGCTGCGGTATCGGGACCGTAACTGATAGTCTTTCCGTCCTCAGGAAGCATGTCTACGAAGAAGGGACTCTTTCCATGGACAGTCTCCTCAACGCACTGCGGGACAACTGGAAAGAGCATGAAGAGCTGAGGCAGTTTGTCTGGAACAAAACACCTTTCTTCGGAAATGATGACGATTATGCCGATGCGATCATGCAGCGTGTCTACAGTTCCCTGATCGACACAATAGACGGGCGGAATTCGCCGAAGGGCCCCACCTACCATGTAAACATGCTTTCAACCACCTGTCACATTTATTTCGGAAAGAAGCTCGGAGCCACCCCCAACGGACGATTCGCCCATACACCGGAATCGGACGGAACATCTCCGTCCCACGGAGCTGACCGGCGCGGTCCCACCGCCGTGGTGAAGTCCCTCAGCAAGATGAACCAGATACGGTCGGGAGGAACACTGTTAAACCAGAGATTTCTTCCCTCCGTTCTCAAGGACGATACCGGGCTCACAAAAATGTCAAAGCTTGTGAGAACGTATTTCAACCTTGGGGGACACCACATCCAGTTCAACGTAGTCGATACCGAAACTCTTCGGAAAGCACAGAAAAGTCCGGACGAATACAGGGGACTCCTCGTGAGGGTGGCAGGGTACAGCGACTACTTCGTAGACCTAGACGAACACCACCAGGAAGAGATCATCGCCAGAACAGCACAGGAAACCTTCTGATTTTTCCGGATCAAAGGCACAGCACGGTTCCTGGAAAGGAAATCCTCATATTTCTGCAACTTGGGGAGGGGATAGCGCGAAATAACCTGAATGATGATGATGAATAGAGCGCCTCAGAGGGCAACTTTTTCTTGAAGAACGAAAGGAGTGCTGGAATAATGCGAAAAGCAACGAAAATCACCATGCTTGTTCTCGCCGCTGTTGCTGTTTTTTCTCTTGCTTTCCCGTCTGTTTCGTCTGCGGCACCTGAAATGATCCTCCGCTTCGCGAACCAGGTTCCGGTTGAACACACGGCGACGAAACTCATGCACCAGGTCGCCGACGAAGTCAAGGAAAAAACGAACGGCCGCATCGAGATCGTCGTCTACCCCGCGAACCAGCTCGGAGACTACACCCTTGTCTACGAGGAACTTATCCGCGGGACTATCGATATGGCGGCCATTTCAATTCCCAGCCAGTTCGACCCTCGGCTCGAACTCACATACATCAACTGCTTCGTCAGAAATTTCGAGGATGCCAGGAAAGTGTTCGCACCGGACGGCTGGCTCTTCAAAAAAATGGACGAACTCAGTTCGCGCCTCGGTGTGAAAATCCTCGGATTCCAGGTTGAGGGCTTTATAGGCATCGGCAGCACAAAACCTGTGACCGAACCGCTGAACCCGAATGTGGACAAGGGTGTTCTCGTGCGCATCCCCAATATGGACGTTTACAAACTCGGCGCCGAGGCCATGGGCTACAGAACGGTCACCGTGCCCTGGGCAGAAGTATACACCGCTCTTCAGACCGGCGTTGCCGACGGAGTTGACGGAATGACCCCCACCGCGGCATACACCATGCTGAAAGACGTGCTGAAATACTGGTATGATCTGAACTACTCGGTGGAAAACTTCAACTACATGATCAGCCAGAAAACCTGGGACAAGCTGTCCGTGGGCGACCGGCAGATCATAGCTGAAGCGTGTGCCAAGGTTACTGCCATGAGCATCGATCTTGCCCAGCAGGACCAGGAAAAGCACCTCCAGCTCATGCGTGATGCAGGAATAGAAGTTCATACCTACAAGGCAGAAGAACTGGAGCCGATTTTCGTCAAGGTAGTAGGCACATGGGACAAGCTCGCTGACAAATTCTCCAAGGAGCTTATAGAGGAATTCAAGGTACAGTACGCTCCCAAATAGTTTCCACCAGGCCTCTGGAAGAAGGCGGAGAAGTGCAGACTTCTCCGTCTTCACATCCATTGCGGCGGAAAGGAGAAACGAATGCCGGATCGAGAAGCTATAGGCTGTTTTCCTGAAAACAGGCCTGACAAAAAAAATCCACTGGATCTTGCTCTGCTCTTTTTCTTTTCGATAACCACAGTTGTTTGCTCGCTTCTTTTATCCCTGATTATTGCAGCTGCGGCGTTCACCAGGTACATAATCGGCGGTGACCTCTACGGCTTCGAAGAATGGGTGAAGCTTTTCGCCTTCTGGCTTTATTTTATGGGAGGAGCCTACGGGGCCTACAACAACACCCATGTTTCAGCGGACGTTGTGGATTCTTACATGCAAGACGGTTTTCTCAAAAGAGCGACTGTTTTTCTCCGCAATCTCATCACATCGGGAATCAGCATCCTGTTTACATGGTACGGCTATGATTTTTTTATGTTCGGCTTCATGGGACCCCTTGGCACAGGAATTGCGCTTCCCAAAACCACCGTGTGGCAAATTCCCCTGTGGACCTCTTACCTGGCAGTCTTTCTCGGTCTTATTTTCATGACCTACTACTTCACGATGAGAATGCTGCGGAGTCTCCGGGACTTAATTAGAGGAGGAAACTCATGATCTACATCGCCGTTCTGATCCTTCTATTCTGCCTCATTATCGGCGTGCCCGTCCCCATGAGCTTCATGGCTTCCACAGCGTGGCTCCTCTTTTTTGGCGGCCCGCAGGGAGCCGGTTACCAGACCAGCATGGTTCTTCCCTACGGATTCAGTTCCATGAACAGCATCGCTCTCATTTCTATCGCTCTTTTCATCATGGCCGGAGGCATCATGGAGCGGGGCAGGATAGGTGAAAAACTCATCAATCTCGTCGACCTTCTCGTGGGCAGGATCAAGGGCGGACTTGGAGTGGTGGGAACCATTTCCTGTGCTGTATTCGGTTCCATCACCGGTTCCGCGTGCGCTACCCTTTCCTGCATCGGCTCAATCATGTTTCCGCGGCTTGAAGAATCTGGCTACCCGAGAGGAATTGCAGCGGCCGTAATGTCCAACGCATCCCTTCTCGGAATGCTTATACCGCCGAACTCAACGCTTATCATATTCGCATGGATCGGAGGCCAATCTATTCTGGCCTGTTTCCTCGCGACAGTGATACCGGGTATTATAATGACAACTCTCATCTGTTTTGTGAACTGCTGGCTGGTGAAGGACAACCCCAACGTAAAGGTAACCGAACCTGTTCACGGCAAAGAGAAAATTCAGCTCTTCAAATCACGGGGAATTGCCGCCCTTCCTGCCCTCATGCTCCCGATAATCGTCCTCGGAGGGATCTATGGCGGCATAATGACCCCCACAGAAGCTGCAGCTGTAGCAGTCGTCTATGCCATACCCACAGGCATGTTCATCTACAAGGGACTTACGCTGCGCGGTCTTTGGGATTCCCTCGTTGAATCAGCGGTAACAACAGGAGTTGTCATGGTCATGCTCTACTCGGTCATGATGCTCAGCCGCCTGTACATACTCGAAGATCTCCCCGGCAAGATGCTTGGTCTCTTCAGGGCGGTCTCTGACAACCGGTGGATCATACTGTTCATGATCAACATTTTCCTCGTGGTGATGGGCATGCTGATGGACGATATCAGCAGCGTTACCCTGACGACCCCGATCCTTATGCCGATCATCATAGAGCTGGGATTCAACCCCATCCATTATGCGGCGATAGTGGGGGTCAACACGGGGCTTGGGTGCATAACACCGCCGGCCGCACCTGTTTTATACCTGGGAGGGAGGCTGGGCAACGCACCGATCAATGAAATGATGTCGCCGACACTGTGGATCATAGCGCTTGCGTGGACTCCAACGCTGCTCATCACTACATATTTCCCCAAGCTTGCTCTTTTCCTTCCCCATTTCCTTCTGGGAACTCCGTGGTAGCGGGGGCGGAAAGTTCGGATGGCCTACAGGAATTTTTTCGGGATTCTATGCCTGGCATGTTTTATTATAGGGCTCTGGACAAAATCGCCCTATGCATATTGGGGAGCACTTGTGAGCGGTGCGCTTTCCAGGGCGGCAGTCCGCAAACAGTGGAAAGTGCCGAAATGGCTCAATAATTTGTTTCATTTTTCCGAATGAGCATGAGGAAAGCCCTGCTTATTGACAAAAAGCCTCAAGGTCTGTAGAATCCTTTTTTGTTGGGTGGTTAGTTCAGAGGAAGAACGCTTCCTTGACGCGGAAGAGGTCACAGGTTCGAGTCCTGTACCACCCACCATGTGAATGCAAAGCTCCGGCGGTCCCCGCTGGAGCTTTTTTTCGGATTTTCCTTCTCCACGGGTGTTCAGTGCCGCTGCTGTAAAATTGTCCCGAAACAGGTGCTTTCGCAAGCGAATGATAATATTCCTTGCACAATGAGCCTTCTTTCCTGAAGCATACCCGGCCCCGGAAAGTTTTGCCGGGGCTGTTTTTTGTGGTATAACCTAGTCCATGCGTGAAGGATTAACGCAAAGACGACTCATATGGAGGAGATGCCGTGATTGCCGGCCTGGGGGTTGATTTATGCAGCATATCCAGAATGAGAAAGGCCATACGGTCAGAGCACTTTCAAAAAAGAGTCTTCCATGATTCCGAGATTGGGTATTCCCTTTCGAAGGCTGATCCGGCAAGACATTTTGCCGGTAGTTTTGCTGCCAGGGAAGCATTCAGCAAAGCATCATCACTTTCTATGTACTCTCTTGCCTTCAAGGGCGCCTGGGTCGAGCGCACGGAAGCAGGTCCTGTACTTCAATTAAGCGAAACAGTCCGCTCCATGCTTCCCGGGGAAAAGTCAGGACGCGTGCTGCTCTCAATATCTCATGACGGAGATTATGCTGTTGCGGTAGTCATAATAGAGGTTCCAGAATGAATTATTACACCCCTTCCCAGATTCTCCGGATTGAAGAATACCTGATTGAAACCCTGGAGGTTCCTGAAAGGCTTCTCATGGAAAACGCCGGAGGAGCTTCCGCGAAACTTATAGATGAGTTTTATCCTGAAGCTTCACGGGCGGTTATCTTGACCGGTCCGGGGAAAAACGGCGGCGACGGTTTCGTGGCAGCGAGGCACCTTCAGTCAGCAGGTTGGTCAGTCCAGATCCTTTCAGCTGTTCAGGAGGAATCCATAAAAGGCATCAGCAGGATAAATTATGACCTTGTCGGGAAATGCGGAATTCCCGTTCTTTTTTCAAATAGCCTTTCCGACATCGAAATCCGTTCAATGCTGACGGAACATGAGGTAATTGTGGATGGCCTGCTCGGCATCGGATCGAATGGTCCCCCGAGGGGAGAGATCTCCCGCCTGATTTCGCTTTCCCGGGGTTTGCCATGCATCGTTGCCCTTGACCTGCCGAGCGGGGTAGATCCCCAGTCGGGCAAAATACTTTCACAGGCTATATCCGCAGAGCACACGCTCACCATGATAGAAGCAAAAACCTGTCTCGCCCTCTCTCCGGGAAGTGACCATTCAGGGCAGGTAACCGTTGTGGACCTTGGATTCCCCAACGAACTGGAACTGCGACCTGTTCTGCACTCCTTTACGGAGGATGACGCAAAATCGCACCTGCCTTCCTTCCACGGCGACATCCACAAGGGAGACAGGGGAGGGGTGCTGATCATAGGAGGAAGCGAGATATACCGGGGTGCTCCGGTCCTGTCTGCAAGAGGCTTCCTCCGTTCAGGAGGAGGACTTGCTGTCCTGTTCTCTGAAGATGTGTGCTGCAGCGCCTGCGCGACCTCTCTCCCGGAGACCATAGCCGTACCCGGTTTTCCCGGAGCACCGAAAGAAAAGATCATCGAGACAATAACGATGTGGAAAAACCGGGCAGAATGCATGGTCATCGGACCAGGCATGGGGAGATCAAAGAGAGCCGGAGAGGCTTTCCTGATCGCCCTTTCCGCCTGGGACAAAAAAATAATCGTTGACGGGGACGGGTTGTACTGGCTCGGGGAATTCGGGACGCAATGTTCCCGCAAAGGTGATATGCTGCTCACTCCCCACGAAGGTGAAGCCGCACGGCTCCTTGGCCTGGAACCCGGCGAAGTAAAAAGTGAACGATCCGCCTCCGTACGGAAACTGGCGGAGAAGTGGGGGACAGTCCTCCTGAAGGGAAGGGAAACACTAGTCGATGACGGGCGAAGGACATTTCTTGTGGCGGAAGGGAACAGATCACTTGCCGTTCCCGGGTCCGGGGACGTTCTTGCCGGAATCTCTGCCTTTTTTATCTCTTCCGGCATTTCAATTCACCCTGCGGCGTCTCTTGCTGCGTTTATCCACGGCAGGGCGGGAAAGAGAATCTCGACGGAAAAGGGACTTGACGGAGTTCTGGCATCAGAGATCGCTGACGTCGTGCCCCAGGTTTTAAGGGAAATGCGACAAAATAGGTTTTTGCAGGGTTTCAAACGGCATAACAGAGAAAATATGGATGCAACGAGGTGACACATCGGTGAAGCGCATCGGACCATTATGCATTCTCTCCGAGTCGGAGGAGGATACCCGCAAACTGGGGGCTTTCATGGCCGGCTTCCTCCGGGAGAACGGCTTACGAATACTGCTTAAAGGAGGGCTGGGAGTCGGAAAAACTGTGCTCGTGAGGGGGTTTTGTGAGGCCCTTGGATTTATGAAGGTCAGAAGCCCGTCTTTCACCCTCGTCAACCAATATAAGGCCGGGGACAAGACAATAATCCATTCGGACCTGTACAGGCTTGAAAGCAATGACGTTGAGGACCTTGAACTTGACAACGCGGAAGAGAAAAACACTATTGTGTTCGTCGAATGGGCAGAGAATGGGACTTTTTCGACCGATTTCCCTACCTGGGAGCTCTCTATCGATTCTCCTTCCGCTTCCATATCTCCCTGTGAAAGGATCATCCTCTTCAGTTCACTAAACCCCGGAGGGGAAAAGCTTCTTTCATCTTTTATCCGCTCTGTTTCGGAGGTTATTTCTGAATGAACGACCTGATCCTTTCCATAGACTGCTGCAGCCTTCAGTGGACTACCCTCGGTCTTATTGAGGGGAATTCCTTAAAGGGAGAGTTGAACCTCGACGTAGGAAGGAAACAGTCTGCACTCCTTCCCGGCCTTGTGCATTCCTTCCTTCGCTCCTTTTCTCTTACGGCATCTGATTTGGATTTTTTCGCGGTGACCAACGGCCCGGGTTCCTTCACCGGAATAAAGGTCGGAGTTGCCTTTACCCAGTTCACAGCATGGGCGGCAGGAAAGAAAATAATTCCCTTGTCTTCACTGGAGATAATGGCACTCAGCCATATCAGACAAGAAGATTCATACGTCCTTTCCATGATCCGGGGAGGAGGGGGAAAAGCATATGCGGCCCTGTATCACGGGAACAGTGCATTAGAGCGTCCTGAGTGCCTCATGGCTGAAAAAGCCTATAGTCCGGTCGAACTGGAACAGCGGTTGGGGGAATTTTCAGGATTTTCAAAGAACCTGTCGAATATTTATAAATATAGTTGCAAAATTCAAA
>CAYTQC010000056.1:570-10688 GCA_964439735.1 uncultured Synergistaceae bacterium | reverse complement strand
ATCTTCTCGACCCGAAGTATGCGGGCAGGGTGTCGTACCGGCTGAAGAGGCCTACCCTCATCGGTATGGGATTTTCCCTGGGGTACGACCCGTTCTCCCTCTACGGGAAACCCGAAGAGTACCAGAAGTTCCTCGACGAGATGGAGAAGGTCCTCATCTCTGGAAAGCCCTCCGTGAAAACCTACTGGGACAACGGAGACCAGCTGCTGCAGCTGCTCCGTTCCGGGGAGGTATGGGCGGCGTCCGCGTGGGAACAGGCCGGTTGGAAGCTTCACGGGGAGAATCCCGACATAGACTACCTTGCTCCCGCGAGCGGCGCGCTTGCATGGGTGGATACCTTTGCGATACCCGCCCGTTCAGAGAACCTGGAAGGGGCCTATGCTTACATCGATTTCATGCTCCGGCCCGAGAACGCCGCATTCTTCACCAACCGTGAGACGTACGGAACGGCCTCGAAGGATGCTGTGAACTTCCTTGATCCCGAGATCAAGGCCAATTTCACAAGGGGGCTTCCTCCCGAGGTGTTGGCGAAGATCAACTGGTACCCGACGGTTCCCGCCGGGATAGAAGAGATGGAAGGCCGGACGCTGGACAAGGTGAAGGCCGCCAGGTAGCAGTATCAGAATACGATTTCCCGGCCGCCGGTGCCCCTCTGGGGGCTGCCGGCGGCTCAATAATTGAGGTGACCTCTCCATGCCCTTTGCGCTGTCAGTTCGCGGCCTCACCAAACGATTCGGCAGCTTCACCGCTGTAGATAACGTGTCCTTCGACGTGGAGGACGGCAACTTTTTCTCCATCCTCGGCCCGTCGGGGTGCGGAAAGACGACCCTCCTTCGCATGATCGCAGGCTTTTATCGGCAGGACGGGGGAACCATCCTGTTCAACGGCGAGGATATGAGCAGCGTTCCTCCGAACAGGCGGCCTGTGAACCTCGTCTTCCAGAACCTTGCCCTTTTCCCCATGATGAACGTCTTTGAGAACGTTGCCTTCGGGCTGAGGCGGAGGGGGGAGAAGGACAGCGGGGTCGCCCGGAAGGTGAACGACATGCTCGAACGGGTGGGGCTTCCCGACTCGGGGAAGAAGCAGATCAGCCAGCTTTCGGGCGGACAGAAACAGCGCATCGCCATAGCCAGGTGCCTGGTGCTCGATCCGGCTGTCCTGCTGCTGGACGAACCCCTCGGAGCACTGGACGCCAAGCTCCGGGAGCATATGAAAGTGGAGCTGAAGACCCTGCAGGCGAACGTGGGGACGACCTTCGTCTACATCACCCACGACCAGTCGGAGGCCATGGTGATGAGCGATACGGTGGCAGTTATGAACAAGGGGGTCTTCGAGCAGACGGGAAGTCCCCGGGAGCTGTACCACCGGCCGCGGTCCTCTTTCGTGGCGCGGTTCGTGGGAAACAACAACAGGTTCCGGATCGTCCCGGCACGGGGCGAAAACGGTGTATTGAAAGGCCGGTATGCCGGAAGGTTCGACTTTCTGCTTAATGCCGCGGGCTGTGAGCCCGAAGAGGAGGTCCCCTGCGAGATGTTCGTCCGGCCCGAAGCGATGGTGATCGAGCCCGGGGGCGATGCGGAGAGCTTCAACAGGATGCCTGTGCAGGTACGGGCCATCCTGTTCGACGGGGGAAACAGCCGGCTGCTGGTGATTCCCGAGGGAACCGACGACGAGATCGTCGTGATGCTTCCACAGACCGGGCTGTATGACCACATCAGGGCGGGTGACCGGATAACAGTGGGCTGGGATCCGGGCGTGTCCCTCTGTTTTGCCGGGAGCGGCGGGAAACTGTACGATGAGCGGTAAGGAACGGATCAACTGGGGATTCCTGTTCTTTTTCCTTCCGGTAGGCCTGTGGCTTCTGCTGCTGATCGTGCTGCCCCATGCGGAGCTTCTGCGGCTTTCGTTTACGTCCACCCGGCCGGGGGGCTTCACCCTGGGCAATTACATGGCTTTTTTCAGCGAACCCATATACTGGCTGACATTCGTCAGAACGGCTTTTTATTCGATCCTCGTCACCTTTCTGGTGATGGCCATAGCCCTTCCGGTGGCATTCTACATCACGAAAGTGGCCCGTGTCCGGGCGGGGGGATTCCTCATGATGCTCGTTCTCGTGCCTTTCTGGGTCAGCGAGCTGATACGGGTGTACGGGTGGATCATCCTGCTGCGGGAGAGCGGCGTGATCAACAGGCTTTTTACCTCAACCGGGCTGTTCAGCCGGCCCATAGAGCTGCTGTACAACGATATCACAATGATTCTGGGGCTTGTGTACACGAGCATGCTGTTCATGGTGGTCCCTGTGGTGGGGGTCATGGATGCCCTCGACGATTCACTCATCGAGGCGGCCTATGATCTCGGGGCCTCGAAGACGGCCATCTGGAGGACCATCATTATTCCTCACTGCATGCCGGGGATGGCCTCCGGGGGGATCATCGTCTTCATGCTGGTGCTGGGCAGCTATCTGACGCCCAACCTTATGGGAGGAAAGAACTCCCTGTGGTTCACGGAGCAGATCTACAACCAGATCATCCTGTACTTTAACTGGAACCAGGGTGCCGCCTTCGGTTTCCTGTTGCTTCTGCTCTCCTCCATGATCATCTGGGCCGCCCTGAAGATCACGGGACAGAACCTGAGGGAGGTGGTCAAATGATCCGCTCCCTTCCGTCATCCCGGAGGTACAGGTGGGGCTTCAACCTGTTCATCGCGCTGTATTTCGTTCTTCTGTTCGCTCCCCTGGTGGTGACCATGATCCTCGCGTTCAACGACTCCATGTATCCGTCGCTGCCGTGGGAGGGGTTCACCCTCGACTGGTTCTTCGGAAACGGGCCGCAGAAGTACGGCATTTTCAACGACCGGGCGAACCTGCGGAGCCTCGCCTTTTCGTTCCGGGTCGCCCTGGCGGTTACGTGCATATCCACCTTGCTGGGGACATGCGCAGCCTTCCTCTTTGAGCAGGAGGATTTCCGGTTCAAGGGAGCGCTCTATTTCCTCATGATAGCGCCGCTTGTGATTCCGGGCGTCATCCTGGGCATTTCCATTCTCATGTTCGCCAATACGGTGGGGATTTTCATCGAGGACCTCACGGGGATCTACGTGAAGTTCCTTGTGCCGGGGTTCTGGCTGGTGGTGCTGGGGCAGTCGTCGTTCATTTCGACCATCGTGGCGCTTGTGGTCTCGGCCCGTCTGAAGAAGTTCGACCGTTCCCTTGAGGAGGCGGCGTACAACCTGGGGGCGAACAGGGCGGAAGTGCTCCGGTACGTTACGCTGCCGTTCCTTCGTCCGTCCATTCTGGGCGGGGCGGCGGTGGCGTTCCTCATGTCTTTCGAGAACTTCAACACGACCATTTTCACCGTCGGATCCCAGGCGACGCTGCCCATAAACATGTACATGCAGGTCCGTGACGGGTCCACACCTGTGATCAACGCCATTTCATTCCTTCTTATAACGGGCACGTCGGTTTTTGCAGTGGCAAACCTGTATCTGCGGAGGAAAGAGGAATAAACGTTCCCGGAAGATGTTCCCGTCCCATCATTTCAGCCCCAGGCACCTGTCGGGGTAGTTGGTGATGATCATGTCCACTCCGTCTTTCAGCAGCTCCCTGGCCCGTTCAGTGGTGTTCACCGTCCAGCACGCCATTTTCAGCCCGCGGTCGTGGGCCTCCTTCACCAGGGAAGGGGAGACGTAGTCGTGAAGAGGATGGATGCTGTAAAGATCCAGCTTCAGCCTCTCCATGTAGTCGAAGGGATGGAGCAGCAGCGCCTCGTAGAGCAGGCCGAGGCGGATGCGGGGGGCGATTTCCCGGACGCGCTTCAGCGAAATATGGTTGAATGAGGAAATGATGGTGTTTTCAAGCCGTTCGTGTTCCAGGAGAACGGCTACGACTTTTTCCTCCAGCCCCGGGCCGTCGGAGGCCCTGCTTTTCAGCTCCACATTCAAAAGCATCTCCCCCGGGATCAGTTCCAGGACTTCAGCAAGGGCAGGGATCTTCTGCCCCCGGAATTCAGGGGAAAACCATTTCCCCGCGTCAAGGCTTCGTATCTCACGAAAGGTCAGGTCGCGGATATCCCCAACGGCGCCGGTGGTCCGCTCAACGGACCAGTCGTGGTGGATGACGGGTTCTCCGTCACGGCTGAGCTGGACGTCGAACTCGAACCCGTGGCAGCCTTGCCGTATTCCCAGCTCAAAGGCCGCAAGCGTGTTTTCCGGGGCGTACCCCGAGGCTCCCCTGTGTCCCAGAACAAGCATGAATATCTCCTCTTTTTCGTGTGTATGCATACAGTAGAATTATAAACCTTGTAAGGTGGAGAAGGTCTCCCTTAATCTGCAGGCAAAACAGGGGGAAGGAGAAAGTTTCCCCTTCCCCCTGTTGGGGTTTCTACTTTTTGAAAATGGACTTGAGGAGTTTTTCCCTGAGGATCTCCTCGGGAGTTTTCGGCTTGGGGAGCGGCTTCGGGACAGGCTGAGGACTCGGTGCAGGGGAGGGGGCAGGCGACGGAGACGGCTGCGGCGCAGGAGATGCCTGCTGTTCGGCGGCCGGTTCTTTGGCCGGTGCCGGGACAGCTGTCTTCAGGTTGGAAATGCGGGGTTTGTCAGTGTTTCCTTCAAGGGTGAAGGAGACATCCCGGAACTCGGAGACAGCCATTCCCTTCTGGGCGCCTCCCAGGATCCCCTTCAGGATATCCTCGAGGGACCCTCCTGTGAGTCCGCCCGCAGCGCCTCCCCTGAGTGCGTTCAGGACTTTTACATTCATGCTGCCGGCGCATTTCAGTTTCAGTGCGCCCTTTGGCCCGACCGGGCCTTCGGCCGTGAGGTACCTGTACATGGGGTCGTTTTTCGGTGCATCGGCCCGGGAACCTTTCTCCAGAATCACCCGGTTCGTCTCCAGGCGGAAGGGGATGGATGCGGAGGCATAGCGTACGTTCGGGATGCCGTGGAGTTTCGCCAGAATGTCCAGTGCGGTGAAGCCTGAAAGACTGCCCGAGCTGACCGAAACCTTTCCTTTTCCCGAAATGGAGAACTTCGGGGCCAAGGAGCCCGAGACGCTTGCGGAACCGGAAGCCTTGCCGGTTACCTTTCCGTCCAGCCCTCCGGAGAAAGCCTGGGCTGCGGTGTTGACGTCGATGCCGCTGAAGCTTAGGGTGTGGCTGTACTTGAATGTTTGCGTGTTCAGTGTTCCGTTCCCCTTGACTGTTCCCCCGCTGAAGGAGAATGAGACTCCCTTTGCGGTCAGGGTGTTTCCGGAAAGGCTCAAGGGATAGGAGAGATTCGATGCCTTCATTCCGCTGACCTGGAGGGAGGGGGAGGTTATCGTCCCGCTGCCCCTGGTCATGTTTCCGGCGATCCGCAGGTTGAAGGATCCGTTGAGTTTTCCGGCCATGGCAAGCCCTTTTGCCCCGCTCATGCCTGATGTAAGGGATGCAAGGTCAAGGCTTTTCCCGGACAGGTTTATGTCGATGTCCGATGTTTTTCCCATTTTGGCGGTTCCCGTTCCCGTGATGGTGCCACCGGCAAACCTGGTGCTCAACTGGTCTATTTTCATGCTTTTCGGTGTGCCTGAGAGGGCCAGGGTGGCGTCGGCGGCATCAATACCCGAGAAAGACGCCTTCGGAGAGGAGAGCCTGGCAGTGATCGACGGGTTCGAGGCAGGGCCCTTCACTGTCGCTGTTCCGTTCACCGTTCCGGAAACCTTGCCCCGAAATCCGCCTGCGGAGGCCAGTGATGCGAGCTCGCCGTCCGACAGGCTGAAAGTGAGATTGAGCGTCGCGGGGTCGGACGACTTTGTGCCGAGCGCTGCGCTCCCCGAGCCTGTTACTGATCCCTTGCCGCTCTTCGCGGAAGCGGACAGGATGTTCATGTTTCGGCCGGTTTTTTTAAGTTTTACGGACAGGCTTGAGAGAGAAATTCCCCCGAAAGATGCGCCAGGTGCCGAGATGAGGAGGTCGAAGTCTGCATTTCCAAAGTTTTCTGATCTGCCCGAGAGAGTACCCGAGGCCTTGAGGTTTTTCAGCTCCGCCAGGCCCGGTATCGAAATATTCGGGGAAGACAGGGAAAGACTGATCCGTGGAGCGGCCGAAGACCCTGTGATCACTGCTTCTGCTGATGCAGTCCCCTTAGGGGTGTATGACGCCAGGGCAGGAATGAAGCCGTAAAGGGCTGATAGCTGCAGGCTGTCTGCTTTCGCGGTGATGTTCAGAATTCCGCTGCCGCCTATGGTTCCTGAGGCGGAAAGCCGGGCTCCCCTCCATTTTGCGGATGCGGAGGATAGTGACGTCTGCCTGTCCCCGAGGACGAAGGAGACGGAGGGGGACGTGAGCGTCTCTTTCCCCGCGGTTATTTTTTCGCTCCAGACTTTTCCCGATATCTGCGGAGACGAGGCTTTGCCCTTTATGGCGAGGTCGGTATTCACTGTTCCCGAAAGGCCGAAGTTTTTAGCGGCGGGAACGAGCGCTGCTGCCCTGGCGGCGTTCACAGAGAAGATGTTCGCGGTAAGATCGAGTTTTGGTTCCGTCATGTAGCTTGAAATGGTTCCCTGGAGAAATGCCTTGCTTCCCTCGATGATTGCCTTTCCGCTCAGCGATGCCTTTTTCTCATCCATCTTCACCTGGATGGCGCCGTCGGTGGCTGAAAACCCTGCCAGGCCAAGAGCTGGGGCGGTGGCACGGACTGTCCCCGAGAAAGAAAAACCGGGTGAGAATGAGCCGGAAAAATCCCCCGACCCGCTTGCACGGCCCGTTGATTTTCCGGACGGTATTCCGGCGAAGTCCCGGAGAAATGCGTTCAGGTCGATCCCCTCAAAGGATGCGGTATGTTTGAACGCAAATGTTTCGAGATCAATAAATCCGCTTCCGTTCATTTTGCCGCCGTAGAGGGAAACCGACGCGTCTTTGCCCGATAGGGTGTTCCCTTCCAGGAAAAGGGGATAGGAAAAGTCGGAGGCCTGCAGCCCGAGAAGGGACAGTGCCGGGGACGATACAGCGCCTTCCCCTGCCGCAGTTCCTCCCGAAAAAGCTCCCTTGAAAACCAGGGAAGCTTTTCCTCCGGGGCGCAGCCTTTTTGCCTGGGGCAGTGCGGATGCAAGCTCGGCGATGTCAATGGCGGTACCGGAGATCTCGAATGTCCCGTCCGGCGTTTCACCCGTTTTGATGGTCCCTTTTCCTGAAAGGGGGCCTCCGCAGAGGATGGCCGAAAAATCTGCCGAGAGCATTTCCCGGGGGGTTCCGGAAAGGGAGAACGCAAAATTGTGAACCGCCGCGCCGCGGAGAGAAATCCTGGGAGAAGCAGCAGCGACAGCTATGGATGGACCGGAAAAAGGTCCTTTCACGGTAGCGGTTCCGTCAAAAATCCCGTCGACGGGCATCTTCAGCCCTGCTGCACCGGAGAGTTCCCCAATGTCGGCGCTGGATACCCGGACGGCAATGTCAAGGTCGGTGTCTTTCCCCGGGCTTTCAGGGAGGAGCACCTTTCCGGCTGCGGAGACGGAACTTTTTCCCCTCCGTGCAGACGCGGAGATTATGTCTACTGTCGGGCCTTCTTTTCTAAGATGTACGGAGGCATCCTGAATCTTGAGGGACTTCCCGACAGGGACGGAAGGGGAGGAGAAGGCCGCGTCCAGGACGGGTGTAAGGCCTGGAATGAATATTATGGACATCCTGCCGTTGATGGGAGTTCCTGAAGCGATGGCTTGTATTCCGGCAACTGAAAGTACGCCGGATTCGAATTCCCAGGTCCCCTTCACCGATTCCACTGGAATGCCGGCCAATGATGATCCTGAGTATTCGAAATTCCCTTCCAGGAACGGGGTATTCCATTTTCCTTCCCCGGTGAATCCCATTGAAATTTTTCCGTCGGATACTCCCGCAGGGGCCATCGGCCAGAACGCGAGAAGCTGCTTTACGTCGAGGTTCCTGAAATTCCCCGCTGCAGACAGGGAGGGTGCAACTTTTCCGGAGGCGGATATTTCGCCGCTGCCCACGAGAAACTCGAAGTGCGTGACGTCGGCGCTTTCACCTTCAAAACGGACAGCAGTGTTTCCCCTGACGGGAACGGTATTGAATGACAGGTCCACGTCCGCCGAGAGCACTGTGCCGGAGAATGAAAGAGAAACGGCGGATATTTCGGCAGCTCCCCACCTGGACCTGACAGTGCTGTTCAGGAGGCTTGCTCCCCGGATGGTCATTTCGCTGTCGTCGGAGGAAGCCTCCATCGCAGCGATCCTTCGGGCGAGGATTTCCCCGTCGATGTCGGCGCTGCCGATCGAAATGGAATCTACCCTTGGCTTCATGGCGAGGAGGGATTTCGCGTTTATTTTCAGATCCAGAAAACCGGCGGACAGAAATGCCCCCTCTTTGGCTGTCATCGTTACGTTTCGGGCGGTGAAGCCCTTTATGGGGTTTCCCGAAATCGACCCGACAGAAAGTTCCGCCCCGAGCAGTTCCCTCACTATCTTCCCGGCTTCGCGAACGACGAGGTCTCCGGCGAAGTCTGCTCCGGCCTGTGCGAAGAAGGACAAAACGGTCGCTATGACGAGAAACGGAACACATGCGGTTTTCCATTTTGCCATGGTAATCAGTTCTCCTTTTCTGCCCTGGAAAAGAGTCCGTAACAGCCTTTTTTCTTAAGACACAAAACTCCGGGCGATAATATGTCGAAAGATTCAGTAAAAATAATTATATCATGTGTCGATGAACTGCGGTATGTTCCTCGGGAGACCTGATGTTTTCAGGGCGAAAGAGTGTTGTACGGTTTTGTGTGTTGAGGCGTCTTTTTTATGCTACCATTTCCTGTGAGAATAAAAATCAGGGAGGAGATACCATGCGGAGTTCTCCATTAGTGTTTATACCCCTCCTGTGTGCATGTTTTTTTTCGGTTCTGCCCCCGGCGGATGCTGTGATGAGCAACGAGCTGTTCTTCGAAATATGTGAAAAGGGTCCGGCTTCGGAGATCGAAACCGCACTTCAGGCAGGAGCTAATGTGAACGCTGTCGGGGAGCGGGGAAGGACGCCGATCATGTCTGCAGCGAAGGCAAACGGCAGTATTGAGACCCTGAAAGTGCTGCTGGATTCCGGATCTGATATACATGCCCTGGACCGGGGAAGAGACGGAGTTCTTTCCTACGCGGCGATGAACGGCAATGCCGACGTGGTGCGGTTGTTCCTCGGGCTTGGCCTTGACCCGAACTCAAGGAATAGAGTGGGAAAGACCCCGCTCATGTGGGCCGCCGCTGAAAATATAAACCCGGAGGCCGTTCGGGAACTGATTAAGGCAGGCGCCGATGTGAATGCGGCAAGCAGCGGTCTGGGGAGTACAACTGCACTGCTGGAGGCGGCTGCAAACAATAAGAACCCTGACGTGACAAAAGCCCTCCTTGAAGCCGGAGCCGATGTGAAGGCCCGAAACGGGCTGAGGCTGACCCCTCTTATGTGTGCCGCCATGAGCAATTCCAATCCGGCCATTGTGGAGGTACTATTGGCGGCCGGTGCAGACCTGAATGACAAGGACTGGTTTCGGGGACAGCCGATACTGGCGAACGCTGCGGCGAGCAATCCGAACCCCGAGGTCCTGAGTGCGCTCATAAAGGCGGGCGCCGATGTGAACGAAAAAGGGATCGACGGGGCGACGGCGCTCATGAATGCTGCCCAGCTCAACAGGAACCCCCTGATCGCCAGGGTGCTGATCGATGCGGGTGCGGATGTGCATGCGGTCGATAAAAACGGGGCTACCGCACTTATGAGGGCTTCCCGGTACACGAGGGAACCGGAAGTGATCAGTCTCCTTCTTGAAGCGGGATCTGATATCCATGCCGGGGACAAAAACGGTCTCACGGCCCTTATGTATTTTGTGAGATATAACGTGGACAGCGGATTGATGGAAACGCTGCTGAATGCGGGGGCCGATCTTCACGGCCGTGACCTCGAGGGACGGACCGTGCTGATGCATGCCGCGGCAGGGTCGCCGGAACCCAACGAAGAGGGGAGGAACCCCAGGGTCCTGAAAGCCCTCCTGAGCCTGGGGGCCGATGTGAACGCCAGGGATTTCAATGAAAGAACGGCTCTTATGCACGCAGCAAGGGAAAATTGGAGGGCATCGGTTATTGCGGAACTCATAAGAAGCGGTGCAGA
>CAYTQC010000056.1:0-560 GCA_964439735.1 uncultured Synergistaceae bacterium | reverse complement strand
TGTACGCCCCCGCGGTGTTATATATTACGACATGACGGATGGACCGCTCTGATGTTCGCCGCACATGAAAACCCCAGCCCCTTTGTCCTGGAACAGCTGCTGAATTCAGGGGCTGATGCGAAGGCGGAAAACAGTGAGGGAAAAAAAGCAGCCGACCTTGCCGGGAAGAACGAAAAACTCCGGGGTACGGAGATTTACGAACAATTAAAAGAATGGTCGAAGTAAGCCGAAAAAAACTCTGGACATATGCCGGCTGCGCTGGTACAATTCAGCCTCCGGTTACACGTGGGAAAACGTGAGTATTACACAATATACACCGTCAGAAAAGGACACAATACCGGAAGAGAAAACTCTTCCGTATTTTTTTGTCTTGGCATTGATTTTTTGGTAAATATGCTACAATAGGCGTCATGGTCGGGAGCGTTCTCCCGCACATGACCGGTGCTTAAGAACTGCCTATAAGGCCCCGGGAGGGGCGGATTTCATTACAGGGAGGTTGCTATACAATGGCGAAAGAGAAATTTGAGAGGTCAAAGCCGCATTTGAACATAGGTACCATC
>CAYTQC010000055.1:0-10716 GCA_964439735.1 uncultured Synergistaceae bacterium | reverse complement strand
AGATGAAGACCCGCTCCACCGGGTCGGTGACATCCCGGTAGCCCACCTCCCCGTTTTCCAGTACGATCTCCTGCAGTCGTCCTCTTTTGAGGGAGTCCGTCTCCGCCCAGTCCGCGGCGGGCTGAGTGATGTACACGTCGAGGGTGGCCTGCCGGTGGGCTGTCACCAGGGCATCCAGAGCCGTCATGTCCAGGCTGAAGCTGTCCCGGATGGCGGAGTCGATGAAATCCCTGAGGGAGACCGCATCTTCCACCTGGGCCGCCAGTGTGGAGATATCGATATCTCCCTCGAACCGGAGCTCTCCGTAGGATTCACGGGACGACGCTCCGGCATCCATGCGGACGAGATAGGGGAAATCGGGACGGGCCTCCCTGTAGCGCCGGACACCCTCGGCGAATGCGCGTTCGACGCCCTTCCGCCGTACGTCCATGAGGGACCGTTCCGCTTCCCCGAAGGACCGCTCCCATGCCTCGAGGGCTCCGGAAAGGGCGTCCGCCGGGGAGAGGGCCCCCGTCTTCCGCAGCTCTTCACCCCGCAGGCGGATGAACTCCTCCTTGAAGGCCATCACGTCTCTCATGGTCATGCCGTCCCGGCCGAGGGAGCGGAAAAACTCCATGCCGTCCAGGTCCCCGGCCAGCACGTTCCGGAGCCTCGACTCGAGAAGGTGATAGGTCTCGGAAGGCTGGACCGGCGGCCGGCCGATGGGGTTGACTTTCAGCCACCAGCTGTTCTCCCCTTCGGAAGGGGCGGCATATCCCGCACACGGGAGGAAAAGAACAATCAGAAGCACAAGGACGGACAAAAGGGATCGTTTCATGGGAACACCTCCGAAAAAAAAGTCCGGACAGGAAGAACCGGCAGGAAAAAAACAGGCGGCCCCTCCGAAGAAAGGGCCGCTGCGGTATCAGTCAGGTTCCACGGAAAAATCCACCAGGAGCACTTTCCCTCCTGAAAAGGTCACCTGCAGCTCAGCATACCCTGCTTCGTCGGACCAGCCGAAAACCGGTCCGTCCTGGAACCGGGGCGGCCCGAGCTCCAGGAAGACCTCCCTGTGACCGGCATTCAGGCGCACGGACCTTCCCAGGACGTAATCCCCCTGTGTCACCCTGGCTCCGATGAGGGCACGATTGTCCTTCGTGGAGAAATAGCGAAGTTCAAGCCCCGGGTAGGACAGTTCGGTGAATGTCACTTTGTAGGACGGGTCGTGCCGCCCGGGTACCTCCCGGTCATTCCGGGATATTGGTTTTCCCAGCTTCTGAACCGCTTCTTCGGGAGTGCTGCCTAACCGCTCCTGGGTGGAGAGGAAGAATGCGTCAAAGGCAAGGCTCTGGGCACCGCCGGTATTCCCGAACCACTCACCCTGGGGAAGGGGCTCCACGTACTGCCCGTAGACCCACCCCTCCACCACGGGACCGTCCGGCCATGGGATCCTGGCGATCACAAGGGACCAGGGATAGGTATCCGTCCGCTGCTCCTCCCTGAGCACCACGGCGGTCTCCCCTCCGGCAAAGCGGCCGATGACCCTCCCGGTTCTCGATCCCTCGGCACGGATATTCACGGATGATCCCGTGATCCTGACAAGTACGGGGTCCGCCCCGGCAGCTGCGGCAGCTGCCGCAGCGAAAAGCAGCCCGAACGCGGCCAGGCAGACTGTGAATTTTCTGGTGAACATCGTCCATCGCCCCTTTTAGATAAGTCAATGTTTTTAAATCACCATAAATACTATATACCACCTGCCGCTGTCTGGAAAGAATTGACACTCCCGCTCCCGGGGAATACCATGAACCTGAAAGAATATCACCAGGGAGGAACAGTCATGACCCCATTCCACCGACCCGATACACAAACGATCGCCCGTGCCTTTATCCTTGCCGCAGCCCTTTTTCTCGTTCCTCCGGCACTTCCGGAAGCCGCAGCGCAGCAGAAGGAAGCGGATATTCTCGTTCTCCTCGAGGAACGGCGACGGGAAATTGCATCGCTCATGGAAAGGGCTGTGGTCTATGTCCTGGTGGATCACGGCGGTTCCATAAGCATGGGAACAGGTTTTGTCGTCACCGACGGGTACGTGGTAACCAACGCCCACGTGGTGGAGGGGAAGGGGACGATAGTCCTTGTAAACCCGGACCTGAAGCCTGTTCAGGCAACGCTCGTCCGCATGGAACACGGAGATGAGCCGGGAGCCAACGACTTTGCCCTGCTCCGGTTTTCCTCAGGGACGTCCCTTCCCTCCCTCGTCTTTTCCCCCAGGGTGAGCCGCATGGACCGGGTGAGTTCCTGGGGTTTTCCCCTGCTCGTCACCCGGTTCGACCAGAGCATTGAAGAGATCCTGAACGGCGAACTCAGGACGGCACCTCCCGTGGTCTATACAGAGGGAACAGTCAGCGCCGTCGTGGAAAAGAGGGGGAACAGGAACATCATCCACACCGCCGCCATCGCCGCCGGAAACAGCGGCGGCCCACTGGTCAACAGCCGCGGCGAGGTGGTGGGCATCAATACCTGGGGCTACACCGAGGAGGACGAGGGGGCCTTCGTCAACGCATCCCTCCCGGCTGACCGGATCGTGGATTTCCTCCGCAGGGCGGGAATATCTCCCCGGGTCTCAGACCAGAGGGCGGTCCCGGGAAAGATCCGGACTTCCCTTCCGGCACTGTCCCTCCCCCGGGCGGACACCCCGGGAGAGGAAGATTTTGAAACCAATGAGCTCCTGGACCTCGCCCGAAAGGGAGATCCCGGGGCCCAGTCTGCTGTCGGGGCTCTGTACTACGACGGTGACGGTTTCCCGAAGGATATAGGAAAGGCTGTGGAATGGCTGGAAAAAGGCTCCGCTGGAGGTGACACAGGGGCAATGACTCTCCTGGGACTCATCAGGATCTTCGAGGACGGCTTCACGGACCCTGACCAGGGAGTCGACCTCCTGAGGGAAGCTTCTTCGGCGCCTGAAGCCGATCCGGAGCTGCAGGGCCTTCTCGCCCGCCTCCTCTACGACGGCGGGATGTGGGGCATCGAAAGGGACCTGGATGAATGCGCGGAATGGGCGGAAAAGGCTTCGGAAGGGGACGACCCCGACGGCATGGGCCTCCTGGCTCTTCTTTATTACTTCGGCGAGGGAGTGGACGAGAACGACGAAAGGGCCCTCGAACTGGCCGAACGGGCCGCGGCTGAGGACAGCTCCCTCGGCAGGGCTGTCCTCGCGTGGATACACTACGAGGGAGTCGCAGCCGATGAAGACCTGGAAAAGGCCCGGCTCCTCGCCCTTGACGCTGCTGAGCAGGAAGAATCCCTCGCCCAGGGACTCCTGGCCTTCATGTACCTTAAGGGGCATGGTGTTGAAGCGGATGGAGAAACAGCCGAAGGGTGGGCCCGGAGAGCCTCGGAAAAGGGGAACGAATTCGGGTGGTTCGTCCTCGGGTCCCTGTATCTCTCGGGCAGCGGAATAGAGCAGGATCTGCCCGCCGCCTGGGCATACCTCGATATGGCTGATGGAAGAAATATTGTAGACGCCGAAGAACTGAAGGAAGAAGCCTGGGAAAAGATGTCGAAAAAAGAAAGGCAGCGGGCTGCGGAACTCAGTAACCGCTGGACGGAAGAGAGGGTCCTTCCCCGCTGATCAGCGGGGAGAAGCCCCCTTCTTCCCCATATCGCACAAAACTTTCGCCAGACCGAGCTTGTGCCGGCGGATGAGCCGCTCCGCTTCATCCCCGTTGTTCTCCTCAAGGGCCCTGAGGATGGCAATATGATCTTCGTGCGCTGTTTTTATCCTCTCGGGACGGAACGCAAAAACTATTCGGGAGAATCCGCCGCCGTCCCAGAGTTTGAAGATCATCTCGTTGAGGAGAGGGAAAGGCCCCTTTGCATAGATCGTCCTGTGAAATTCCTTGTTTGCCGTGATGAACCGGTCACATTCTCCGGCCTTTACGAAGCCGTCCATCTCGTCCACCCTGCGGTGAAGGTCCGCAAATGCCTCCCTGTCAAGGAAAGGCAGCGCCACATTAGCGGCATACCCCTCAAGTGCTCCGCGGATGGACATGACTTCCATGATTTTTCCCGTGTCGAACTCGGTCACCCTGGCTCCCTTATGAGGCTCCAGGACAACCAGCCCCTCGGATTCAAGAAGCTTCATGGCCTCCCGGACCGGGATCGCCGAGACTCCGATCTCCTTTGCGATTGAGGCGACAATAATGTTCATCCCCTGGGGCCATTCACCTGAGACGATCTTATCCCGCATCAGTTCATACACAAAACCCGATTTTGTCTTGTATTTCTGCTTCAGCTGCATGGCATCCTCCCGAGATAATCAATATACAATGCATATTATACCTTATTTCTCATCATTATAAATCGCATTTTTTTAAAAAAAGTTCACGGCGCGGCGTCCCTGGGAGGATTTGAAGGGACTGCAGAGGCAGCAGACTGTCACAAGCAGACCGGAACATGATTGACACAACCGGTCCTAGAGCTTAGGATTGAGATAATTTCGTACAGAATTCCAATCCGGGGGGAAGGCCGGTGAGATTCCGGCGCGGTCCCGCCGCTGTGTACCTGACGAGTCCGCTGCACCACCGGGAAAAACCCGGGAAGGGGCGGGCAAGGATGAGGGAAGCCAGAAAACCCCGGATGGAATATTTGGTTTGACGCCTGCGAGGGTTCAGGTCGGCTTCCCTGAAGATCTCCGGTTTTTCATCAGGATCAAAGGGCGGGCCCCTTTTCGCAGGGGTCCGCCCTTTTTTGAGGAGGTTCCATGGATAACAGAACGGAAAAACCGGACCGTTTTCTCTCGCCTGAAGAGATCGAAAAGAAAAGCTTCGGGATACTTGAAAACCTGATGGGAGACTATAGCGGAACCGCTTCGGAAAGAGAGGTCGTTTTGCGCATCGCCCACGCCACAACGGACGTGGAATGGGCAAAGACGTTCCTGTTCTCTCCCGGTGCTGTTGAATCCGGTATTGAGGCCATCCGAAGGGGGGCTCCCATCATCACCGACGTGGAGATGGTACGGGCGGGAATCCGCCGCTCAGCCGCGGAACGGACCGGAAGCGCCGTTCTGTGTTTCCTGAACGACGCCGATGTGGCGGAAGACGCCAAACACAGAAAAACCACCAGGGCACGGGCTGCCATGAGAAAGGCCCTTCCCCTGCTTGATGGTGCTGTTGTGGCAATAGGCAACGCTCCCACTGCGCTTTTCGAAGTGTGCGACATGGTGGAAAAAGGCCTGTGCATTCCTGCCCTTGTAGCGGGAATTCCCGTGGGCTTCGTAGGCGCAGCGGAATCCCACGACGAACTGACAACCCTTGACTGTCCCTGGATCACCCATGCAGGGCCCAGGGGAGGGAGTGCCGCAGCCGCAGCTATAATCAACGCGGTCATACGGCTTGCAGTAAAGGGATAAGGCGTATGGGCTCTCCCGTGTTCGATTCTCTTGGATACACCGGCGGCATGAGACGGGGATACACCACCGGGAGCTGTGCGGCTGCGGCAGCAAAAGGGGCGGCCATGATGCTCTTTTCCCGGGAAACCGCGTCATCCGTTTCCATAACACTCCCCGGAGGACAGGCCATCACCCTTCCCCTTGAGGAATGCTCGTTCTCCGGAACTTCAGCCCGATGTGCCGTGCGGAAGGATTCGGGCGATGACCCCGATGGAACGGACGGCATGCTGATCTTCGCAGGGGCACGGAGGATCGAAAGCTCCGGCGTACGCATTTCCGGGGGACCCGGGATCGGCCGCATAACCCGAAAGGGACTGCCTCTTCAGCCCGGCGAATGGGCGATCAATCCCGGTCCGAGGCGGATGATCGAGATGGAAGTCGGGTCCGTTCTGCCCCCGGGCCAGGGTGTGGAGATCACTATTTCAGCCCCGGAAGGGGAAAAAAGGGCGAAGAACACATGGAACCCGAGGCTGGGCATCGAAGGAGGCATCTCCATTCTGGGAACCACGGGCATTGTTGAGCCCAAGTCCACCGCGGCGTACCTGTCCTCTATAGACCTCTACATCTCGTCAGCGGCAGCTTTCGATTCTTCACGGCCCGGGGCGGTTTTTCTCGTGCCGGGATACGTGGGGGAGCAATGCCTGCGGGAGCGATTCCAGGTTCCCGGCGAACTGGTCGTACGGATAGGCGACCACGTGGGGCATGCACTCAGGTCCTGTGTCTCGGCGGGAGCCGCTGAAGTATTTCTCTACGGTCATGTGGGCAAGTGGGCAAAAGTGGCTGCAGGCCTTTTCAACACAAACTGCGAGTTCGGCGACGCGCGGCTCGAAACACTTGCAGCATGCGCCGGCGCTGAAGGGGCAACGACGGAACAGATCCGGGAGATACTCTCCCTTCCCCTCGCGGAAGAAGCCGTTCTTCTGCTGCGGAAATGGAACCTCTCCTCCGTTTTTTCTCTTGTGGCAGAGCGGGCCCACATGCGGTGCTCCCTTCTCCTTGGAAGGGCTGTTCCTCTCTGTGTCGGCGTACTCTCCCTGGAGGGCGAAGTCCTAGGGAGTTTTCCCGCTGCGGAAAAGGAGGTCGGGACATGGACAGAATTACTGTCGTCGGAATAGGTCCCGGAAGTGAAGCCTTCCTTGCGCCGGCCGCGAAGGATGCGATCGCCGGCGCCGAAATCCTTGCAGGAGCCCCCCGGCACCTCGCCCCCTTCAGCGGTTCAGGGAAAGATCTTCTGCCCTTGGACGGGGAACTCGACAGTTTTCTCGATGCACTGGCGGAAAAACGGCGCTGCGGAAAGACGGTCCTGCTGCTTTCAGGTGATCCGTGCCTTTTCAGCCTGCTCGGCAAAATCACGGCCCGCTTCTCCCCTGACGAGTACGAAGTAATCCCGGGAGTGAGCAGTTTTCAGCTTCTCTTCGCCAAATTGGGTATCCAGTGGAACGGGACAGAGATAGCAAGCCTGCACGGACGCCCGCTGGAAGATGCCTGGAGGTTCATCAGGGAGGACTGCAGGACACTGTTCTTCCTCGATTCGAAGAATACCGGCCGGAAAGTGGCCGAATTCCTTTGCGGTGCAGGTTTTGCCGACAGGCAAGCCGTTCTCGCGGAGAGGCTGGGCTACATGGATGAACGGATCATCAGGTCATCGCTCTCGGGCCTCAGCCGTGGATCTTCTTCAGAGGGGCTGGCGCTGCTTCTTCTTGAAGCGGGTCCCCTTCCCCCGTCCACCCTCGGAGTGCTTCCGGACGAATGGTTCGAGCGGGCTCCCGGAGTCCCCCTCTCAAAGGCAGCATGCCGCGCGCTTGCAGTCTCCCTGCTCCATCCCCTGGACGGCCAGGCTGTTCTGGAGGTCGGGGCCGGATCGGGAGGAATCACCGTCGAACTGGCCAGGAGGATCGGGAAAGGCATGGTATACGCCGTGGAGCGTTCGGCAGAGGCCGCTGCCGCTGCTGCGCGGAACATCCACAGGGCCGGAGCCGGTTCCTCAGCACGCATTGTTGAGGGGGAAGCTCCAGAAGCGCTCGCTTCACTCCCGTCATGCACCAGGGCTGTTGTGGGAGGACACGGAGGCTCAGCGGAACAGATCATACGCTCTTTATGGCGGAAGCTTCTTCCCGGAGGGCGCCTTCTCGTGACGGCGAATATGCCTTCCACCGCGGACAGGGCATGGCATACCCTGAAAGGGCTCGGAACCGTTCCATCCCTCATGCATGTGAACGCTTCCTCGGCTGCGGAGACAGGGGAATCCTGGATGCTCTCTGCGGCAAACCCGGTGTTTCTTATTTACGGGGACAAGAAAACAGACAAGGACGGTACGATCCATGGAACCAGCTGAAAAAACAATTCTCTTCGCCGGGGCAGGCCCGGGGGATCCCGAACTGCTGACGCTCAAGGGGAAAAAAGCCCTCGAGGAGGCGGACCTTGTGCTGTATGCGGGCAGCCTGGTGAACAGGGAAATTCTCGCCTTCTGCCGGCCATGTTGTGAAAAGGCGGATTCTTCGGGGCTCTCCCTTGAGGAGCAGGTAGCGCTCATGGCGGAAGCAGCCGGGCGGAGAAAAAACGTGGTGCGGCTCCATACCGGCGACCCGAGTCTTTTCGGTGCGGTGGCGGAACAGAAGAGGATGCTTGAGGAACTCGGCTGCTCCGTCAGGTTCATTCCGGGGGTCAGCAGCCTTCAGGCGGCCGCTGCGGCCATGGGGATCCAGTACACTGTACCAGGAGGCAACCAGACCGTGATCTGCACCAGGAGATCCGGCCGGACCCCTGTCCCTCCCCGGGAGGACCTGAAGCTGCTCGCGGCGGCAGGGACCACAATGGTTATTTTCCTGAGCGCCGACCAGGCATCTGAAGTTGTCTCAGACCTTACAGCAGGGGGGATATCGCCGGATACCCCCTCCGCCTGCGTCTACCGTGCATCCTGGGAGGACGAGATGATCCTCACGGCCCCCCTGTCAGAACTGCCCGCTCTTATGGCGAAGCACGGCATAACCCGCCACGCGCTCATTATCGCAGGTCAGTGCCTCGCGGACCATGCTGCCAGAAGCCTGCTCTATTCACCGTCATTCGGGCACGGGTACAGGGAGAGCCTTTCATGAGGACGGCGATCCTCTGCTTCTCCGCTCACGGGGAGCGGACTGCGCGAAAACTGGCGCTCACATCCGACGACACGGTCGTCAGGGTGGCGCAGGGTTCCCTGTCAAAGACAGTATCAAAACTCTGGGCTGAATCCGACGCACTTGTATTCCTTTCCTCCCTCGGCGTAGCAGTGCGGGCGTCGGCTCCGCACCTCAGGGACAAGGCGGAGGACCCTGCGGTCATAGTGGTCACAGAGGACAGCAGGATGGTCATTCCAGTGACTGGCTGCCATCTCGGAGGAGGGAGGGATCTGGCTGAACTGCTCGCAAAACGCCTCGGCGCCGAGGTCCTTCTGACCACCAGCAGCGACCGTGCCGGTCTCACTGCTCCGGATCTGCTGGCCTCCAGGCGGAACTGGACGCTCCTCGGCAGGGACAGCCTTCCCCCGGTGAACAGAAGACTCCTCGAACAGGGGTCCCTTCTGTGGTGGAGCGATATTCCGGACTCTTTTCCCCCGCTGCCGGATGAATATTCCCGGACAGACTTCCGGGACGCCGCCGCGGTGATTATCTCGCCGCACCGCTTTTCCCAGGCTCCCGGGCAGGTCCGGCTCATTCCCAGGTGCATCGCTGCGGGAATGGGCTGCAGAAAGGGAATCCCTCCGGAAACGCTTCGCACGGTACTTTTCCGTGCCCTTGAAGAGCAGGACCTGCTGCCCGAAAGCCTCGCCGAGATCCGCACCATCCCCGAGAAGCAGAATGAACCGGGTCTCAGGGCCCTGGCCGCAGAGCTTGGCGTCCCCCTGTGCTCCGTCGACAGGGAGACTCTCCTCTCCCTCGGTTCCGATTTCACTCCTTCCGCCGCATCCCGTCATTTCGGACTCCCGGGGGCAGCAGAACCATGCGCCGCTTCAGCCGGAACGCTCCTCGGGCCGAGGATCTCCCAGGACGGCGCCACTGCAGCACTCGCTCTTCTCTCGCGACGTGCCGGAGGAAAACTCTCGATCCTGGGAACGGGCCCCGGAAGCGGGGACTACCTCACGCTCCAGGGGCGCCGGGTGCTGGAGGAAGCTGATGCGGTGATCGGATATCGTCTTTACGTGGAGCTTCTTCCCCCGGAATGGCTGGAGGGGAAAACTGTGGAGTCATACGTCATGGGCGAGGAGGAAAAACGGGTGGACAGGGCCATATTTCTGGCGGAAGAGGGCAATAAGGTGGTGCTCCTCTCGGGAGGCGACCCCGTTCTCTTCGGCCTGGCCGGGCTTGCCCTCCGGAAAGCACGGGGCAGAGTTCCCGCCGAGCCGGTGCCGGGCATCACTGCCGCGCAGGCAGCCGGGATGATGGTCGGAGCCCCTTACGTAAACGGTCTTGTCCTGCTCTCGCTGTCAGACTACCTGCAGCCGTGGGAAAACGTCAGGCGGGCTCTTGAAGGGGCAGCCCTTTCAGGGCTTACGGCCGCTCTTTACAATCCCGTGAAGCGGGGGCTCGGGGAAAAACTGGCCGAGGTACGCAGGATCTTTTCTTCCCGCGGGTATGCTGAAGCCTGTCTTGTCAGGGACGCAGGACGCCCGGGCGCTTCGGTCCTGCGGCTTCCCCTCTCTGAACTGGATGCCGGAAGGGTCGATATGAGGACGATCATCCTCCTTCCGGGCTCATCTGTAGAGCAGGAAGGAAATGTGCTCCTTGACCGGCGCGGATACCGGACAGAACGGACGGACAGGGAGGGGTGCAGCAAAACATGAAAGAGCTTCGCTGCCTGAGTCTGGATTATTCAACTGCCTCCACCGCTGAAAGAGACGCAGCGAAGGGAATGTGGACCGCCCTTCCGGGACTGAAAGAACGGGGAATTATCCTCGAGGCTGTCCCTGTGGCAACGTGCAACAGGACGGAGCTGTACCTGCGCCTTCCGCCCGGAGGAACCGTCCCGAAGGCACTTGCGGATCCCCACGCACGGGTCTATCCCGGGGAAGAAGCGGTCCTTCATCTTCTGCGGGTCCTCCTCGGGCTGGAGAGCATGGCCTGCGGCGAATCATCCATAGCCGGGCAGATCCGGGACAGCTACGGCGGTGCGGCTGATCTCTGCGGCCCCTGGCTCCACAGGATGTTCCAGGGAGCCTTTCGCATGGCGAAGCTCCTGAGAACCTGCTATCACCCGGGAAGAGAACCGTCGGTCCCATGGCTCATGGCGGAAAGGCTGAGAACCCATGAGCTGTTTCC
>CAYTQC010000054.1:0-10828 GCA_964439735.1 uncultured Synergistaceae bacterium | reverse complement strand
GGAATCATTTTGTAGTCCTCTGGAAAACAGGGAACGGAAAGATGCACATCATGGACCCGGCATACGGGCACAGGGCAGTGGACTGGTGTGAGTTCCGCTCACGATGGTCGGGAGGAGAGGACGAGGGTTTCATCCTTTTTTTTGAACCGACAACTGTTTTCTATTCTCATAGAGAACCGGAAAGAGAAAAGGAAAAAAATCTGCTTTCACTGGCTCCCCTCATGGCTCCCTATTTTCGCCTTCTGGTTTCAATAGGGCTGGCGATGCTCCTGACGAGCGCAATTCAGATGACGCTTCCCTTTCTGACCAGGATCGCGGTCGACAGGGGAATCGGAACTCGGGATATCACGATCCTCAGGGCAGTCTTTCTGGGGCAGGCCCTGTTGATCTCAGGCCGGGCCTGCGCCCATTTCTTTCGGGAATGGGCTCTCTTTTTCGTCAGTACGCCGGTAAACATCAACCTTGTACGGGTGTTCCTCGAAAAGCTTGCACGGCTGCCCCTCCGTTATTTTGACGTCAAAAAACTTGGGGACATACTGCAGCGACTACAGGACCACAACCGGGTGGAATCCTTCCTGAGCCGCTCGGTTCTCGGTTTCCTGATGGCCTCTCTGAATGTTGCTGTTTATGGGATTGTGCTGTTTTTCTACAGCAGGGCAACGTTCTTCGTTTTTCTTGCCGGAACAATGCTGTACGTTCTGTGGGCACGCCTTTTTCTTTCCGCAAGAAGGAAGATCGATTATCAGAAATTCATGTGGATGGGCAGAAGCCAGGATGCGGTGATACAGTTCGTGATGGGCATGCAGGACATCCGGCTCAATCAGTGCGAGGAAAAGAAAACGGACGCCTGGCATTCGCTGCAGGAAAAACTTTCTGGTGCAAAGCGCAGGGGCCTGGCAATAGGACAGGGGCAGCTGCTCGGATGTTCCCTGATCCGGGAGGCCCAGTATGTCCTTATTTCCTACATGGCGGCCCGGTCCGTCCTGGACGGTGACATCACCCTCGGGACCATGCTCGGGATCCAGTTCATTCTTGGACAGCTGGGCGGACCCGTAGACTTCCTGTTCCATTTTTTCACCGAAGCCCAGGACGCCTCGGTCAGTTTCGAAAGAATCCAGTCCGTCCATTCCCTTCCGGATGAAAAAGACGAAGGGGGGGAAAGGAATGGGGAAATTTCTCCATCTGCCGATGTCATTCTGGAGAACGTCTCCTTCCGGTACGGCGGAGAGAATACGGGCAACGCGCTAGATTCGGTGTCGATAGCGGTCCGGAACGGAAAAACGACGGCTGTCGTGGGTGAAAGCGGATGCGGGAAGACGACCTTTTTGAAGCTTCTTCTCGGCATCTACAATCCTTCGGAAGGGGAAATTTACCTCGGTTCCGTTCCGCTGTCCTCAGTTCCTCCCGGCGAATGGAGGAGGTGCTGCGGGGCAGTGATGCAGGACGGGTATATTTTCTCCGACACCATTTCCGCGAATATCGCCCTGTCGGGTGATGAACCGGACACGGAGGGTGTGAGAAAGGCAGCTCGAATGGCCAATATCGAAGAATTCATCGAATCCCTTCCGCAGAAATACGAGACGCTGATCGGGAACGACGGTCACGGCCTGAGCCAGGGACAAAGGCAGCGGATCCTTATCGCGAGAGCGATTTACAAAAATCCCGGTTTCCTGTTCTTCGACGAGGCGACGAATGCTCTCGATGCAGGAAACGAGTCTGTCATCATGGGCAACCTCAGGTCATTTTTTGAGGGCAAGACCGTTGTAATAGCCGCCCACAGGCTGAGCACCGTGAAGAACGCCGATCTTATAGTGGTTCTTGAAAAAGGGAGAGTTGCAGAAACGGGAACTCATTCGGAACTGACGTCCTCAGGCGGAGTATATTACAGACTTATACAGAAACAGCTCGAGTCAGGATCCTCTTAGTTCTCCTGATTCGGCCGGATCAAACGCTTTTCTCATGAAAGAGGGCGGAAAAGCAAAACTTCCGCCCCCTTTATGGTCTGATGCAGTTTCAGGAGCCCGGTCCGCCGAGTTCCATGGCGATATCGTCCGCCAGTATTCCAGCTGCGGAAATAAGTCCCTCTTCCCCTTCATGGGTCACGGTCTGAAAGCCGGAATAAACTGTTCCCGTTTCCACGTCCACGAGCCGTGCGGCCAGGGTGAACACAGATCCCGTGAGATTGACGCTTCCCAGAACGAGATATTGCGCTCCCAGGACCTTCCCTGCCGCAACCGCCTTTTTCCCGTCCATGAGCCCCGACATTGAAAGCCGGTGTTCCGATGCTATTCTGTTCATCTGTGAGGATTCCAGCAGCGTCCATGGACCCCGGTCCGTCAGCTTGCCCCGTACCTGTTCGGCCACTGCCGGGCCCAGGTAGGGCATACAGCCGACCGCCTGAAAGTCAGGAACGGCAAGCACCATTTCCGCCGCGGCCTGGGAGGGGGTGAGAACAAGTGCGGCACAGACCATGATGACCAGGGTCAGTGCACCCCCTTTTCTTCCGGCATTCATCTTTCTGCAGCCTCCATGTCCCGGTGTTTCAGCACAGGGAAGTCCTCAGCAGCAACAGAAGTGCCTTGCCGTCCACTTGCATCTGCAGTTTCGTGATGGCGTCCTTGAGACCCACGACATTGCCGTCGACGAACACCTTTCCCGAGGCAAACTGGAGCTCATTAAGAGTCTTTTTCGCCTCTGCGGTCATCCTGGATGCCTGGTAGGCCCGGGCCTTATGGAACTTCAGTATGTCGCCGAGCTTCGTTCGTCCCTGGAGAATGCACTTTGCGTCGCGGACCAGGAGCCTGTCGGTGGAAAGATCCTTCGCCAGTTTCTCTTCAACGGATATTATGGTCTGGAAGTCCCCCCTGCCTCCTGCGTGAAGGGCAAGTTCTCCCGCGACGATGGTCCGGAGTTTCTCCATATCGCCCCAAAAATTTGCGGAAATATCGTAGCATCCATCGAGGGCTTTCAGCATGAACTCCCGCCCTTTTTCGTATTCCCCGTTCCTCAGGAGGCTTGCACCCGCCAGGTATGCCGCCTTGCATTCCCCTTCCTTTGATACTGAACCCGCCAGCTTGATTGCCTCGTTCAGATCCCTGCCTTCAAGAGTTCCCTTCGAAATGAACACGTTCACAATCTTCTCGATTGCCTTTTCTTCAGCTGTGGACGACGCCCCGCCGCCCCCGTCACCACCGCCGCCGTCTCATCCGAAACCGCGGACAGGTGAAAAGAGAACGGCGCATCCGATCACCAACACGCTCAAGAGAAGCATATACCGGTTTTTCATACCATTTCACTTCCTCTCTGAAAATTTCAATTTTTGCTGCTGCACAGTGCCTCGAGCTCTTTTGAGAGATTTTTGTCAATTTTTTTCAGCGCTGCTGCCTGTTCCTTTGCTCCCTTCAGGTCACCCCGCATCAGGTGGGCCGTTCCCAGGAGAAAACGAAGACTGCCGTTCTCCGGCTGGTGTTTCATTCCCGCGAGCAGCACCCCCGCAGCTTCGTCAGCCGCTCCATTCTCAAGGAGCAGCTGGCCGAGGGCGAGGTACGCAGGAATGTAGGATTCATCCGACTGTATCGCCTCCAGGAAATAGTCCGCAGCCTCTTCCACCCGTTTTCTGTTCTTGAACGCCGATCCCTTGAGAAAAAGCGCCTCTGTCAGTCCGGGATCGAGTTCAAGCGCCCTGTCGAGGGGAGGGGTCGCCTTATGGTCGTCTCCGAGAAGGAAGTAGGCCTTTCCCTCGAGAAGATGGGCTTCCGCGAAAGAAGGATCCCATGTGACCGCCTGCTGGGCTGCGAGAAGGGCGTCGGAATACCTTTTGGCCTGAAAGTAGATGCCTGCGACGACGAACCGGAGCAGGCCGTTGCGGGGGCTGAGTTGGGTCATCTTCTCCCAGAAGGGGAGGGATTTCCGGTACTGGGCAAGGTTGTAATAGCCGAGAGCCTCGTAGAGATAGTATTTGTAGTCCTTCTGCGGGTCCCCCGGAGCCGGGGAATCGCCGCTGAGAAAGGCCAGCAGTTCTGCGGAGAGGTTCCTGGAAACGAGGACGACCTCGTCCTCCCCCTGTTTCGAGGTCTGCTCGAAGCTCGCGAGCACCCTGCCGCTCTGGACGTCCACGAGCCGTGCCGTGACGATCAGAAGTGCTCCGAAACGGCTCACGGCGCCGAGGATGAAATAGCGCGCGCCGACCAGTTTTCCTGCTTTTGCGGCCGTGGATGTCTCCACGACCCCTGACATGGCAAGCTTTTGCTGCCGCGCCGCTTCGGCAAGGCGCATCCGCTCAACCACAGTGACGTCCCGTGCTCCGGCAAGGGATGTGGAGATGATCTCGCTGATGGATGACCCGAGCTGAAAGCTTGCTCCCTGGGAAAGAAAGGGGTGCACGGCGACGGTCATCGGGGCTGCGCCGGACCGAAGAGGAAGGAGGGCCAGAAAAAGGATCAGTACGGAAATGATGGACCTGCGAAAATTTGCATTCACTTTTATACCCTCCTCTCCCGGGATCTTCCGTTCTGTTTCAACGGTTCTTCTCGCTCCACCGGTGGGACATGGCATCGTATATAAAGACCTTGTCAGCAGTGAAAACAGAGATCTTGTGCCCGTCAATGATGCATGCCTGCGCCGATACGCCCTCCTTCAGGATCCACTGGTGAAGGGTAAGGTCGTAGAGGACGAGAGATCCGTCATCCCAAGCTGCTGCAAGGACATCCCCAGCCTGGGCCTTCTTCACGGGAAAATCGTTGGCGTACTGCCACTGCTTCAGGACCGGATCATAGACCACGAACCCGTCGTCGCCCGTCAGGGCTGCCATGCCCCGGGAGAGGACCGCTCCGGTGATGGTCCACGGCATGGAATCGCTGCGGATCCATTCCTGCTTTTTCGCGTCGAAGACCGCCGCCTCGTTCTGATTCCAGACAAGGGCGAACTCGTCCGACAGCGTCCCGAGGAGAGTCCGGAAATTGCCCTGGGAAAGCCACTGGTGGGTCCGTATATCGTAGACCCATGCGGCTTCATCGCTCCAGACAAGGGCAAGGTGATTGTGGGTCCGGTGACCCTGCGTCCGGAAGTCGTTCAAAACCGACTGCCTGCCGAGGGCGGGGTCGTGTACTCTCACCGTGTGGGCATCTATGAAGAGCCCGACTTCACCGGCAGCGGGTGCCGAAAGACCGGTAATGCATAAAAGAACGAAGGCTGCCGCAAGGAAAACGTTCCTGTTTATTGTCCTCCTGGTGTGCATCTTGATTTCCTCCCTTTTCCGAATGACGCCTTACTGTTTCCCGAGGCGGATCGTGTTTCCCTCAACAGATTCCTCCGCCAGGTCGCTTCTTGTCCTGAGCAGCGAAGAGACGAGCTGCACCGCGGAACCCCGGAATTCCGCCTCTACCTCCGCCCTGCCGGCACTGAACCGGACAAGGGAGGCGGACGAGGCTCCTGCCTTACGACAGCTCTCAACTATTTCGTGGGCTTCGGCGAAGCTCCGGACCGGCGATATTAAAAGAGTGTACCTGGTGCCGGCTGCCTCCGGCTGTCCGGAAGCCCTCTTCCCGAGGATCACCTCCGCCAGGGCCCGTGCTGCAGTTTCGGCAGCCTTCTGGCCTGCTTCCTCGGGCGTGTATCCGATCTCCTTGGCGGATTCTGTTCCCGCGAAAATCTGCTTTCCGTCGGATGAATAACATGCCGAGGCAGAGAACGTGGCCGTGGCAGTGTACAGGCTGAATTCGTTCCGGACCGGTTTCGGCACGTTCATGTTCCCGGAGAGGAGAACGGAGAACCCGTAGGTCCTTCCGAGCTTCAGGATGGCCTCCACGTTTCCTTCCAGGGCAAGGGCGGCTGCCTTGCTGCGCCGTATTCTCTCCAGCTGTTTCTCATCCACCGCACGGTATCCTCCGTCAATGAGTCCTCTCAGGAGAATGGAGCGTGCCGCGGCCGCATGGGACGGCGTACCCTTCACGAGAACGGCAATGGTCTTTCCCTTCGGAAGCGGCAGAGGGCCTGCTTCACCGAAAGAAAGGGAAAAAAGTGCGAAAAAAAAAGCAGCGGCAAAAAGAAGGGGAAACCGCTTCATTTCCATCACCTCACTGAACTGCTGAAGATGAGGCTCTCCGAAAGGAACCGTTCAAGAGGAACCGTCACTTCCACCAGGTACATTCCCTCTTTTATTCCCGAATAGTCCACGTTTCCTTCAACGACCTCCCCGGCCACCTCTATGGCCTGGAGACGCTCGGGAAGGCCGAACTTCATCTCATAGAGCAGCAGAAGAAGATTCCTCCTCGCATCCGCAAGGGCGCCCCTTTTCGCGAGCAGCCTGTCATGGGGTGCGGAGGATACCAGGGGTGCTTTCCCCTCCGAGGTCACGGACCGTCCCGTCCAGTCCACGACTCCGTACCTGAACACCTGGATTCCGTCGATCCCCCCGTTATTCTGCCAGATACTGTACATCTGCTCTTCCGAAAGTGAAGCGAATGCCCATCCCTCTGCCAGGAACAGTGCCGCGAAAGCGAGGGCTGACAGGAAAATTTTCTTCACTGTCCCTTCCTCCCTTCCACAGTTCCCGACGTGAGCCCTGTCACCTCTACACCAAGGGATTCCAGCAGAACGGCCACGTCCTCGGCTGTTTTACCTGTTGAGACATCTATCTCGAGTGTTCTGTTGGCGTAACTTCTCTGGTAGACCCCGGAGATACCGTCGGCCTGGCCGAGAGCCTCCCTGAGAGTTCTCGCCTCTGCGAACGCGACGCCCGATACGGAGACCCGGTAGGTTTTTCCCGGCACGCCGCCTGAGGATCCGCTCACGAGGGCATAGGCTACCTTGTGGACCAGCTCCCCGGCCATCTTCGGGGCGAGGTCGGAGAATCCCTTTACTGCACCGTCTCCGGGAGATGTTCCTTTTGTTTTCTTCTCCGCCAGTTCAGTTCCGATGACGAACGCGTTCTGGGCGATTATGGCCTTGAGCTGAAGCTGCGACCTGACCCCGAAAAGTGTAACCCCTTCTATTTTCTGTTTTGCGAATGAATTGCCCTGGGCTTTCCCGTGGATCAGAACGTCAGCCTGAAAGGAACGTGCCACTTCCTGCAGTTTCGCCGGGTCGCCGGACACCTTTGCGGCCTCAAGCGATCCTTCTTTGATGACACCGGCCTGTCCCGCGTCCACTATCAGGTATCCGGCCTTCTGGAATGCCCTGAGGACTTCCCCTTCGGATGTGGAGAGAAACTGCCGCTCTCCTTCCACCACCTCGTCCACGAGTACCATTATCCTTGGATTTCCGAGCATGTCGATCACTGCGGGACCCAGAACGCCGTCAAGTTTTTTTTCGGAAACCGTGCAGGTGGCCGTAAGATGCAGAATGCCGTCAGAGTCGACCCGTTCGGAGGAATTTTTTAAGGATGTGACGAGTCCCTGGGACTGTGAGAATACCCTGTCCCGAACCACCTCGAAATCCTTCATCTCGGTGAGTCCCTGGACATAGGCCCCTATTCCCTTTTCAAGGGCATCCCTGTAGAGCTGCCTTTTCGCTTCCTCCCGGGCGCGGGCGACGTTGCCGTCCACTAATGCCGCCATGCCTTCCGCATCTACGGTTATTTCCGCTCCTGCTGCCGGGCAGCCGGAAAGAGAGAAAACAGCGATTGCAATAAAAGCGAGATTCCGGAAAAAAAGTCGGGGCCTCATGGCGTCACCGTTTTACCACGGTTACCCTGCAGGCTGTCCGGAAGTCGAACGAGCCGGACCGGATCTTAGCGGCGTCGCTGTTTGATATGACGATGTCCACGTTCGCAGGTGAAATCGTCTTAACGGCTTTTGCCACTATGGGAGAGGATGCGACCCGGGGGGCGTCTTTGGCGTAGGCAAGATTCGTCTGGTAGTCACAGAGGCCGGAGGCCAGGAAACGCTCCGAATCAACGAAATCAAGACCATATACTTCCTTCCCGTTCTCATCGACGATGCGGAATATGAGTGCGGGAATGAGGGGAAGGTGGCGGGCGTCCACGAGAAGGCCCGATGCGCTTCCCGCTTTGGGCTGACCGGAGGGGGCAGTCTTTTTCCCTGGCTTTTTCGGAAGGGCGGGAAGGACTGCGGCCCGGACTTTTTCGAGCTTCACCCGTCCCTTGACGGTATAGACGGAACCATCCCAGGAGCCTTCCTGGATCTCCACTGACTTGATCATGCCCTGCACTTCCGTCTTGACCACGTCCGATGCCATAAAGTCGGTCATGGTGGTCCGGGAATCAACTCTCACGCCCTGGATCGTCTCCAGCAGGTTCCGCTGCAGATCGACAACGGCCCCCCTTCTGGCAAGCAGCTTCCCCTGGGCGGTGTTCTCCTTCCCTGCGGGGGCAACGGCCTGTCCCGATGCCTCGACATAGTCTTCGGTCCAGTTGATCCGCGCAAATTCTGATTCATCGACGACTTGTGTCTGGACGGGAGAAGCGGATGTCAGTCCCCCTGGAATGGATGCCGGAGGGGGCGCGGAGGTTTCAAACGCCGGGCTTGCATCAACCGCCGGAACGGTGGGTGGTGCCGGAAAATCTGGAGCTTTCGGCGCGTCCTCTTCACCCGGCAGTTCATCGATCGGCGGAAGGAAGACCTCTTCCCCAATGGCGGGAGAAACGATAAGAAACAGCAGCAGGAAAACAAGAAGGCTCCTTTTGATGTATTGCATTACAATCCCCCCTAATCCATAATGTTGAAAAATAGCTATATTTCCCTAATTTCAATATAGAGCATATTTTAAAATTGTTATATAATTATAAATCAGGAGGAAGCCGTTTACAACCGCAGAAAGTCCGTATTATTGCCGATCTGCAGGGTATCACGCTCTCATTTGTCTTCCATGAAAACTGATCCCGTTTTTTCAGCCGGGATCATCACAAACACAAAGAGGAACACATGTATTATACATTGCGCAGCACAAATCAGGAGGTGAAATATCATATGAAACGGATGGTCAGGGTGCTGTCGGCTGCTTTGTGTCTGCTGCTGTTTTTTTCACCCTTTGCTGAGGCTGTTACCTTTACGAGTTCGGGAGGAAGTTCTGCCCCTGTGAAAAAAGGCGGAAAGACTGAGGCACAGGTGAAGGGGGAACAAAAGGAAGAAGTCCTGTACCTGGATCTGCCGAAGGAGCAGGGCAGCCGCCTGGTCGAGAGCCTGGAACTACTGATGCTGACAGGGTTACAGGTAGACCTTTCGATGCGGAAGCTCACCCGGTTTGAAGGAAGGGCGCTTTCTGACGAAGAAGTCAGGGCTCATCTCCTCTATGCAGGCGATGCCTGGAAAGCTTTCGGGAAGGCCGGAAAACGTCTCGAGGATGCCGTTGCACTGGCTCGAATTGCAATGGGCAGGGAAAGAGATATGGAAAAAATCGCGGAATCCCGGGAATTTTTCCGGGTTGCGTCTCAATTGCTGGAATTTTTCCGCGCGGCCCCGGCTTTAGCCCAGAGTTATGGTTACGGCATGGAAGCAGCAGACTATCAGGTAAGAAATATCGGCATCGAAGCGAAAAAAGAATTCGGGGCACTTATGGACAAGCTTGCGGCCTTGGGAAGATCAGCTCAAAGCTCTGCCGCCTCTGCCGGAAAATGGGTAAAAGTAACATTGACATCCCCGGCGGCAAAGGATTCCTTTACAATTGCCGGGTACACCATCAGCATGGGCGTCAGTGTGTATGGACTGGCAGTAGGTGTACCTGCCGCCCTTGCACTGGGGACAACGGCCGGAACAGTTCTGGCTATCGGAGGTGTTGTCCTTTTTACAGCCAGCACGGTGGCCAGTTCAATAAGTGTTGCTCATGGTCTTGCCCAGAACCGGGGACAGCCTGGCGCAGGTTCGCTCGGAACGGCGGCGACACGGGCATCGCAGGTCCTGTCACTCGTTGGAGGTGTTACCGGCGGTACAAAGACGGACGTCCTCCTGGGAATCATTTCGGCGTCCACTCCGGAAATTGAGAACATGATCAAGTCCAACCCCTGCACTGAAGATCAGCTCCAGGCGGTTCTCAATCTGCCTCACATCAGGAACTCTCTTGACCGGGAGGGACTTATTGTCAGAATCCAGCTTCCTGCAGACTGGGGCTATGGCCATTTAGGGTCCGGCAATGAAGGGGGAGAAAAATCCGGCTCAGGCGGTGGCTGCGGTCCCTGTCCCTGAGGGTAAAATTTTTAACCTGTCGCTGTATGGAACTGGTTTCAGGACTGATCCGGGAAAAGTTTCTTTCAAGGGGGAGAGCGGAATTTTCGTTCTCCCCGGTTTTTATTCCTTTTCCGGCAGAAAGTGCAGCCCCTCCGGAATGAAGGTGATTTCCGCTTCTGTTCCCGGGGACAGCGTTTCCTGTCCCGATAGGCCCGGGGTATGCACCGTGAGCGGATCGGTGCCCGGAAGCTCAACCTCGTATTCCAGAACACTCCCGAGATAGGTGGAGCGGAGCACAGTCCCTGAAAGATGTCTCTGTTCTTTTCCCCCGGGAGCCAGGCGTACCCCCTCCGGGCGGACCATCACGCTGTATTTTCCCGGAGGCAGGGATCCTCCCGCTTCCGGATCCCATGGTCTGCCGAGAAGGGTCCATCCTTCCGCCGATTTTTCGCAGGGGAGGAAAGCGGCCTTTCCGATGAACGAGGCCACAAACCTGTTCACCGGCCTGGAGTACAGCTCCCTGGGAACTCCCGTCTGCTCGATTTTTCCACGGTTCATCACTACCACCCTGTCGGAGATGCTCATAGCCTCGATCTGGTCGTGAGTGACGTAGATGCTCGTGATCCCAAGCCGCTGCTGGAGCTTCCGGATGTCGATGCGCATCTGCTCCCTGAGCTTGGCGTCCAGGTTCGACAGCGGCTCGTCGA
>CAYTQC010000053.1:3232-11317 GCA_964439735.1 uncultured Synergistaceae bacterium | reverse complement strand
CCGACCTCACTGTCCGTTTTGATCAAAGCCGGCATTACGACAGCAATTGGCCTTCTGGGTACCGATGGTTTCACCCGCTCGCTCCGGGAGCTCCTGATGAAGGCACGGTCCCTTGAATCGCAAGGCATAACCACGAAGATATTCACCGGGGCATACCAGATCCCCGGCCCGGTACTGACCAGCGATATCGCGAGCGACATAATCCTCATCGATAAGGTGATAGGCCTTAAAATCGCCTATTCGGATCACCGTTCCTCCCATGCAGGCATACAAACTCTTCGGGAAACCGTGTCACAGGCACGGGTGGGAGGCATCCTCTCCGGAAAAAGCGGAGCCGTTATGATCCATATCGGCGAAGGACCCCATCGCCTCAGGCCTTTTCTGAACATAGCGGAGACTACGGATATTCCTTTGAGCCAGTTCATTCCAACCCACCTCAACAGGTCTCGTGAAGTACTGGAGGAATCCGTCCTCTGGGGAAAAGAAGGAGGATACGTGGATATAAGCGCCGGAGTATCAAGCCGCTACGGATTCGTATCGGCAGTCAGCCCGGGAAGTGCTGTCCTGCAGCTCCTGGAGAGAGGGGTCGCCGAGGATCGCATCACCATGAGTTCAGACGGCAACGGCGTCATGACTGTCACCGATCCGGCAACAGGAAAACATCGGCCTTTGATCGCCCCGGTCAGGTCACTTTTTGAAGAATTTGTGCAGATGGTCCGTGAAGGCATTCCCCTGGAAACAGCTCTCCGGATCGTTTCAACGAATGCGGCCGATCACCTCCGCCTTTCCGGCAAGGGGAGAATCATGGAGGACGCTGACGCGGATATCCTCCTTCTTCACGAAGATGACTTTTCACTTTCATCGGTGATAGCGAGGGGAGAAATCGTGTTTGAAAACGGAAGTGTTACAAAACGGGGTCTTTTTGAAGAAGAATAGGGGGGAACGGTCCTTATTGGCGCGAATGTATACTGAGGAGGGGAAAATAACGCCTTGCGGTTTCATCTTCCACTCCTCCGGTTCCATATCCGAAAAATATCCTGCTTATTTCATCATACCAGGTGGACAGGAGGTCACTGGACGGGCGGATGGCCGTACCCCAGTTCACCGGGTTTAAAAGAACGGGCTATTGTTGCCACTGCCTGGTCATAGTTTTTTATTCTTTCCCGGGGATATTCCATAACAAGGCAGTTCAGAAAATCAGGGCCGACCCACTGTTTCTTGTAAACCACGGCTCCCTTGCTGTAGCCGGAAAGTACAAACCATCTCTTTCCTGAAGCCTCATACGTCACCTCGTCAAAAAAGTCCTTTTCAGCGTCTGCCGCTCCCTTCACGTCCAGCCCCAACAAGTTGTGACTTCCATACACTGTGAGAACAAACCCCTCTCCGTCAAAAAATCGCCTGCCGTCGTCGTTTTCAGGAGCGGGGTCCATACCCATGTGTACCGGATAGGACACGGTGAAGCCAAACCTGCTGTTGTAGTAATTTGTGAAGTCTTCGGCAAACGCCGCGGCCGAAAGGAGCAAAAGAAGCAGAACCTTCACGCCCCGTTTCACCGCCGCTGTTTTCTTCATGGAATAAAACCTCCCTGCCCGGCAGTCTCTGTTTCTTCTCCGGCTGTTTTCTAGATAAAAAAAGTCCCCTGGAGCACTATCCGCGCCTTTCCGCGAATCTCAACCTTCCCGTCTTCCACTGAGAGAAGCAGTTCTCCCGGCCGTCCCGAGCTCTGGAAAGCGGCGAGGCATTTCTTGTTCAGTCGGTCGCTCCAGTACTTTGCGAGGAGAGTGTGTACGGAACCTGTAACCGGATCTTCGTTCACACCGGCCCAGGGATTGAAATACCTCGATTCAAAATCAAAGACCGACGAGGCTTTCGTTATGGCGATCCCGTTGCTGCAGAAGCCCCTGTACTCGGTCATCCTCCTGAAATCCGGGGCAATATCCGCAAGGTCGGTCCCGTCTGATGCAACGAGAACAACTTTTTTCGTCCTCTGGCCGCAAATGCAGTCCGTCAGCTGAAGCGGGCCAAAGAAGTCGTTGAATACAGGATCAGGAGGACACTTCAGATACTCGTCGAGGGGAAAATCCATGCCGATGGAATCATCCGAATGTCTTCTTGCCTGAAGGATCCCTCCCGCATAGCGGAAAACGAGCAGATCGCTCCAGGGCTCTTTTCCAAAGAGCACCCGGGAGGCCGCAAGAGTTGCATGACCGCACAGCGGCATCTCCTTAAGGGGCGAAAACCACCGGATGTTCCATGACTGTGCCTCGGGCGCCACAAATGCTGTTTCAGATGCACCGATATCACAGGCCAGGACCTGCATCACCTCCTCCGCCGGATGCTCCGGTGAGAGTACCACTCCCGCCCTGTTCCCCCTTCCCGGGGCATCTGCGAAAGCGTTTACGATATAGGTTTCCAGTTCCATTATTTTCTCTCCCCTTACCTGCGCTTTCCTTCCCGGAATACCTGAAAAACCGGGTCGGAAAACGCTGCTGATTCATGTCCGTAGAGTACTCCGTTTCTCATCATTCCGTCAATCGGTGGGGCTGACAGTTGCAGGATCCGTGCATGAAGTGTATAAACGGAGGCGTACCCCTGATTCTTTTGAACACGGAGGACAAGGCATGGATAAAAAACAGATCCTGGATCTCATCGAAAGCTATAGAACGGAGTCCGGTTTGAACCGTATATCCGGGGAAAAAGCCTTGAGTCCGGAACTGAAGGGAATGGAGATATTCGCTCCCGCTATCGCCGGTACGGCTTCCGCAGATGACCCGGCATTCTTTCTTCTCAAGCGCAGGGAAGCCGTCGGCGGGCATTTTCTTCTTCCCCGGGAATGGCTTCCCGGGGCCCGCTCTGTTGTGTCTTTTTTTCTCCCCTTCACCGAAAGGGTCAGAAAAACCAATGCTGCCTCCGGCCCTGAACCTTCACCTGAGTGGCTTCATGGCAGGATCGAGGGGCAGGAGTTCATCGACCGTCTTTCCCGGATCCTCGTCGAACGTCTCAGGGAGGAAGGGGGCGACGCGGTCTCCCCCGCCGTCGACAAGCGGTTCGCATCCTGTACCCTGAGAAACACGGTCTTTCTTGACGGAAACAGCACCCCTTTTCCCGTGACCTTCACCAGCAACTGGTCGGAACGGCATGTGGCCTTTATCTGCGGTCTCGGCACCTTCGGCCTCTCCAGAGGACTCATTACACCCCGAGGGGTCGCAGGGAGGTTCGGAAGCGTGATCACCACGTTCCCACTGAACCCCGACAATATCATCCCGGAGGATCTGTATGGGAACTGCTCCCTGTGCGGGGCATGCGCACGAAACTGTCCGGCGGGTGCAATATCCGTGGAAAAGGGAAAAGACCACGTTCTGTGTTCCCAATACATCGATCTCATGAAACACAGGCACTCCCCCCGGTACGGATGCGGGAAGTGCCAGGTCGGCGTTCCATGTGAATCCGCAGTACCTGAAAAACATGGAGTCTGAAACTGCCATCCCTTACTGATCAAAAAGGGGGAGCTCTGCCGAGCTCCCCCTTTTACTGTCCTTTTCCGTGCGGTTTCCGCCTCAGTACCTGTACAGGGCGCACATTACCTCTCCACACGGAATCCGGTCCCTTTCGAGCGCATAGACACTGCCTCCGTTCAGCAGGGTCCGGACTGCAGCGAGATTGATAAGATCCTCTTCTGCGCCTCCCTCAGTCCCCTCCGATCTCACAATGGCGCCGTCAGGTGCAACCCGGCCCCATTTCCAGGCTCCTTCGGCCACGAACAACACTTCTACCCTTCCGTGACCTGCCCCCTCAAGTATCCGGTCCAGATCGGAAGAAACTCTTTCTGTCCCCGACATCCCGCTGAATTTCGCAACCGCATCTTCTCTCGTTTTCGCCAGTATAGGTTCAACGATCGCAAGAGCCTTTGAGTGAAGTTCTTCCGGCTTTGCCCCGTCAGCATTTCCGGTAATGCCCTCTTCCACAAGGGAGGAATAGGAATTGGCCTCCCTGTAAAGGGGAAGCAGGTACTCCACACCTGCAAGCACCAGGGGGGCCCCTCCTCTCAGGATCCCGGGCAGATCATCGTCGATCCTGTGGAACCAGCGGAGAAGCCTTCCCTTCTCTTCATCGCTCGGGTCATGCCCGTGGTACATGGCAGCCCGTCCTCCCGACCTTCCGGTCGAAGTTCCCGTGTGGAACTGCAGCTGTTTTTCAAACCGGTCAAACTGCAGCGCTTCTCCGAGTGCAGGAAGCATGGAGTCCACATCGACCTCATCGACTGTATATTTTGTTGCCTCGAGAAGTCGTATCATGTTCTGGCTGAGAGCGAGTATGTAAAACCTGCCTTCGTCTTCAAATAGGGGAAGCAGCGGAGTAAAGTGGAACCGCGTTGAGATGACCGAAAGCTCCTGGAAAGGGATGGGGACCCTGAAACAGCGGAAGGAATCGCCGGAAATGAAAAGCGCCAGGCCGTCGCTCTGATTCTGCCAGAAAAGAGGGTCATCAACGAGCTTTCTGGCCGGCCTGAGCATGTGCTCCGCCTCGGGAGACCGCATTCGTCTCTCCTCGAGCCCCTCCTCAGCGCGGCGGACCAGGTTTTTCAGACGGATCGGGTTTTGTTCCGTATCCCTTCCGGCCCTGTGAACAGGCATAAAAAGAGATATACGCCACCGGGAATCATCAGATGCAAAAAATTTCAAGTCCTCTCTGGTCAATCTGTCCACGAAGAAAACCTCCTTCCGGACGCATTCCTTAAATGCGTCTCTGCCGGACAAATATCCCCCGTACTATGACCGCTTCTGCTGCACCAACAAAGAACCGTCATATCGGGGGAAAAGAGAATCTTTCCATGAGAATACTCCAAAATTAACTGACAAGTCAAGCGTGTATTAATATACAAGCGTCAACGGCACGAAAAAAAAGGGGAACGATCGTTCGTTCCCCTCCGCAGAATGATTTTCCTCCGAAAGCTTTTTCCCTGCAGTTCATGCTTTCCAGGTCTTTCCGGGCCAGGTCCGCTTTTTCCTGCCCTGCTGCGAAACGCACCAGGAAAAAAGCAGGCCTGATGAGTATTTGCAGCCCCTCCTCCCCTACCCCCAGAAAGCCCGTATAGTCTCCTCATCAGGCTTCTTGCCCAGGTATGATCCTGCAATAAAAGCAGCAAGTGCGATGGCGATGGAGGGAACGATCTGGTGAGTCCCTCCGATCTGGATCTTGTGCATCATCATCCAGAAAAACGCCCCGCTTCCTGCCGCCATGGACAGCAGGGCCCCGGCTGCGTTGGCCCGCTTCCAGTAAAGCCCGAGAACCGTTGGCCAGAAAAATACCGCCTCCAGCCCCCCGAAGGCGAACAGGTTGATCCACACCAGGAGGGAGGGCGGCCTCAGTGCTGCAATAAAAACGATGGTCCCCACAACTGCCGTTGCCATGAAGCTCATCGTCCCGAGCTTCCGGGGAGAAACCACGATTCCCCGCTTCGATGCATAGTGATGGTACAGGTCTTTCACGATGGCTGCAGAAGAGATGATGAGCATCGAGTCAACCGTCGACATGATGGCCGCCAGGGGGCCGGCGATGAACACACCTGCCCAGAAGGGTGAGAGGAGCCTTACCGTTATTGTCGGAACTGCAAGGTCCCCTACCTCGATACCCGGCACGACAGCCCTCCCCAGAGCTCCCACAAGGTGCATGGCAAGAAGAAGAAACCCGACGACAAATGTTCCTATTATGATGCCGTTGTTCATCGATTTCGCGTCCCGGAAACCGAGACATTTCTGGGTCGTCTGAGGCAGGCCGAGGACCGCTAATCCGACGAGCACCCAGAATGAGAGAATAAACGGTTTGGGTATGGCATTTCCAGGCCCGGTCGGGGTAAGGAGTGCCGGGTCTATTTCCCTGAGCGTAGCCATTATTTTCCCCATTCCTCCCCCCGCACTCACCACCGCCATCAGGATGGCCACGGAAGCGCAGATCATAACGCAACCCTGAATGGTATCGGTGATAACCACCGCCCGGAACCCTCCCACCGTTGTATAGATCACCACGGTGATACCGAAGATTATGAGCCCCACGATGTAGGGATATCCGGTCACTGTCTGGAAAAGCCTCGCGCCTCCGATAAACTGGGCGAGCATGGAGGCCATGAAAAAGACCAGGATAGCTGCCGAAGCCAGGAAGACAACCAGTTCGTTTTTATACCGTGCCCTGAGGTAATCGGTTATGGTGACAGCGTTCACCTTTCGCGCAACGATGGCGAACTTTTTGCCGAGCACGCCCAGGGTCAGAAAAGCTGTGGGAACCTGGATCATTGCCAGAAGGATCCATCCGAGCCCCAGCTTGTATGCCACTCCCGGCCCGCCGACAAAACTGCTCGCGCTCGTGTATGTGGTAATGATCGCCATGGCAAGGACGAAACCTCCCATGGACCTGCTCCCGATAAAATACTCTTCGAGGAATCCCCCTGCATCTGAAGCCCTGTCCGCAGTCCTTTTTCCCCAGACAGCAATACCGAAAACAAGGACAAGATACAGAAAAAGGGGAAGAATCATATTAAGATTTTCCATTTTTACCGGGCCTCTCTCTCTGCGGGATCATCGCCCTCTATGGAGACGTCCGAAAAGAAGATACGGACCACGGCCCATACCAACAGGGAGATGCCGAGGTACCCGACGACACAGCTGTAAAAAAACCATGCGGGAAACCCCATAACATACGAATATTCCCCAGGATCACCCGAGCCAAGTCCATAAGCCGTTACATACCACCAGGCAAAAAAGAGCCCGTACATGGCAAGGGAAATAAGCGCCTCCCTGTTCGCCTGGCGATACCTGCTGTCTTCCCTCAACTTCAATTCTTCCACCTCCATGATAAAGAACTGACGTACAACAGTCTGAACGCTTATATCTTACAGTAAAACCGTGAGAAAAAAAGACCGGGTTCAAAAGAACCGGGTCAAAAACACATATATTTTCTGAAATAACCACATTACTCTATCTTTTGTTGTAGTATTGACATTTCAAGACTCCTCCCCCAAAATGGTCGAATCTTGCCAAGCCCCGAGGAAAGGAGGAAATCATCAATGAAAAGGATCAGTCTCTTTAATTGCCCTGCAGTTTCCTGTCAGCACCTCCTCCTCGGTTGCCGGTTCCCCCCTGGAACGCCGGCAGCCTGGTAAGCTGCGGATCGGCATTCCCGGGCCGGAACCTCTTCATAGAGGTTCCGGCCCTTTTTTTGTCCCATGTGAAGAGCAGAGAAGAGAGGAGAGACAACGATGACGAAAAAGCACCGGGTACGGATATTCGATACCACACTGAGAGACGGGGAACAGGCTCCGGGAATCAACCTGAACAGGGAGGAAAAACTTCAGCTCGCCCTGCAGCTTGCAAAGATGAAAGTAGACGTCATCGAAGCCGGTTTCCCGGCCGCTTCCCCGGGAGATTTCGAAGCAGTGAAGCTCGTGGCTGATCGTGTAAAGGGGCCCGTAATCGCAGCCCTGGCCAGGACAAGACGGGAGGACATAGAGGCTGCCGCTTCAGCGGTCAGGGGTGCGGAAAAACCGCGGATCCACACCTTCATAGCCACAAGCCCCGTTCACATGGAGCATAAGCTGAAGATGACACGGGATCAGGTGCTGGAAGAAGTCAGAAGGGCTGTTGCATATGCCCGGACTTTCGTTGAGGATGTGGAATTTTCCGCCGAGGACGCCAGCAGGTCTGACCCCGTATTTCTCGCCGAAGTATTCAGAGCGGCGGCAGACAGCGGGGCTTCCACGCTCAACATTCCGGACACTGTCGGATATGCAGTACCGGAAGAATTCGGTGCTTTTGTGCGGGGAATAATCGATGCCACGGGACGCCCGGGCATAACATGGTCCGTTCATTGTCACAACGACCTTGGAATGGCGGTAGCAAATTCAATGGCGGCCGTCAGGGCAGGAGCCCGGCAGGTGGAATGTACAATGAACGGTATCGGCGAACGTGCCGGAAACGCGTCGCTTGAGGAAACAGTAATGGCGCTCCGGACGCGCAGCGACAGTTACGGATGTGAAACCGGCATCGACACGACACGGCTTTTTTCCATGAGTTCCCAGGTATCCCGCATGAC
>CAYTQC010000053.1:0-3132 GCA_964439735.1 uncultured Synergistaceae bacterium | reverse complement strand
CTGGAAGCGATGATCAACACTGAAATCCTTGCAGCTGCAGAGAGCCGGAGGATCGTGCTCAGGAGTTTTCTCGTGCAGGTGGGAAAGGGGCACGGTACTGCCACTGTCACCCTCGAGGATGACGGGAGGGAGGCGACCGATGCGGCAACAGGGAACGGACCCGTGGACGCAGCGTACAGGGCGATACGGCGGATAGTCGGCATGGAGCCCGAGCTGGAGACTTACACCATCAATTCGGTCACCGAGGCTTCCGATGCCATCGGTGAGGCGAGAGTCACCCTGTCCTTCGAAGGACTGAGGGTAACAGGACGTGGAGCAAGCACGGATGTCATAGAAGCAAGCATAAAGGCTTACATTGACGGAATGAACCGCCTTCTCCAGAAGGCGGCAGTGAAAGGAGTGCGTTTGTATGGGAAGAACGTTGGTTAGTGCAATAATTGCGGCCCATTCGTCACAGAAGGCAATGGAGGGGGAGATCTGCCAGGTGAAGGTCGACTTCGCCTTCGCGAACGATATCACCGGGGCCCCGGCAGCGGCATCGTTCCGGGAGATGGGTGCGGAGACGGTCTTTGACCCGCAGCGGTGCGCCTTTCTCCCCGATCATTTTACGCCCAACAAGGACATTGCATCAGCCGAGCAGACGAAGAACGGCAGAGAGTTCGCAAAAAAGCAGGGTATGCTCTACTGGGAAGTGGGACGTGTGGGAATAGAACACGCATTTCTGCCTGAGCAGGGATATATCCTTCCCGGGGATATTATTATCGGCGCCGACAGCCACACCTGCACAGGAGGCGCGCTTGGAGCGCTGTCCACAGGCGTGGGCAGTACAGACCTCGCGGCGGTATGGGCCCTCGGCGAGACATGGCTCAAGGTTCCCCCCACGATCCGCGTGGAGTTCAAAGGCAAGCGTCCTTCATGGATAACCGGCAAGGACATGATCCTCTCGCTCATCGGACGGATATCCGTCCAGGGGGCCAGGTACATGGCGCTGGAATTCGGGGGTGAAGGCATAGAAGACCTCCCCATGGACGACCGGTTCACCATCGCAAACATGGCAGTTGAGGCCGGCGCCAAGACAGGACTGTTCGTACCTGACGGGAAAACACTTGAATATGCCAGGTCACGGGCTGCACGGTCTTTCACTCCCCTCTACCCGGACCGGGATGCATCCTACGTGCGGACAGAAATATTCGATTTTGCAGAAATGACTCCGGTAGCGGCTATGCCCCACTCCCCCGACAACGTGAAACCGGTCAGGGAGTGCGGTTCTCCCGAAATTGACCAGGTATTCATCGGTGCATGTACGAACGGACGGCTTCGGGATATCGAAGCCGCGGCAAAAATGATGGAAGGCAAAAAAGTGGCCGACGGCGTCCGCTGCATCGTCATCCCGGCATCCTACGAGGTATACAACGCAGCCATGGACAAGGGATACCTCCGCACGTTTACGGAGGCCGGGGCGGTAGTCTGTACACCGACATGCGGACCCTGCCTGGGAGGACACATGGGGATCCTGGCTGCGGGAGAACGGTGCGTCTCAACCAGCAACCGGAATTTTGTCGGCAGGATGGGCAGCCCGAAGAGTGAACTCATCCTCGCCAGCCCCCTTACAGCAGCGGCAAGCGCAGTGACAGGCAGGCTCACGGACCCGAGGGACGTAGCTTCTGCTGAATTTTTCAATACACTGGAGGGAAAATGACCATGTCGAGCACATTCTCCGGAAAAGCGTGGAAGTATGGCGACCACATCGATACGGACGTGATCATCCCGGCGCGCCACCTTGTGTCGAGCGATGAAGCGGAACTAGGGAAACACTGCATGGAGGATATCGACAAGGATTTCGTCCATAAAATGTCCCGGGGAGACATGATCGTAGCCGGGGAAAACTTCGGATGCGGTTCCTCGAGGGAACACGCTCCCCTTGCGATCAAGGGAGTCGGCTGCAGCTGCGTCATTGCCGCTTCCTTCGCCCGGATCTTCTACCGCAATTCCATCAACGTAGGCCTTCCTATATTAGAATGCCCCGAGGCGGCAGCATCCATAGAGACCGGCGACGAAATCGTCATCGATCCTTCGGGGGGAACAATAGAGAACCGGACGAAGGGAAAAACCTTCAAAGTGGCGCCGTTCTCACCATTTCTGCAGGACCTGATCCGCGAGGGAGGACTCGTCCCCTACGTGCGGAGGCGTCTTGAAGAAAGGGGCAAAAGTGCATGAGCGGCAGAAAATATACGGTTGCCCGGATTCCCGGAGACTGCATCGGCCCTGAAGTAATACGGGAGGCTTCGGCTATCCTCGAGGCTTCGGGTGAAAAACACGGTTTTTCCATTTCCTGGGCGGATTATCCCTTCGGAGCAGACTACTACACCCGCACCGGAGAAATACTTCCCTCCGCGGCGGTGGACGAAATGGCATCAATGGATGCGCTCTTTCTCGGTGCGGTGGGAGATCCCCGGGTAAAGCCGGGAATACTGGAACGGGGAATACTCCTTCACCTTCGTTTCCATTTCGATCAGTACGTGAATCTTCGGCCGGCTAAAAGCTACCCCCGCGTTCCCCTCCCCGTCCGTCCGAAAAAAAGAGAAGACCTTGATACGCTCGTGGTCCGGGAAAATACAGAGGACTTCTACATGGGGATCGGCGGAACGACCGAAAAAGGAAGGGCCGCCATCGACATGTCGGCAGTGCGCGGCCTTTACACCATGAAGGGAAAGCTTGAGGGCGAATTTTCCGGAGGTGTTGAGGGTGCCTTTCAGCTTGGCGTGGCATCGGAACCGGGCATCCGGAGAGTTGTAGCCTACGGATGCAGGGCGGCGAAAGCCAGGGACGAGAAAACAATAACCCTCGCGTCCAAGTCAAATGCCCTGCCCCAGATCTATGGATTCTGGGAAGAAGTGGCAAGGGACGAGGCAGAACACCACGGGATCGGCCTGACCGCGGTAAATGTTGACGCTATGTGCTATCACCTTGTACGGAGTCCCGATCTTTACGGCGTGATCGTTGCGCCGAATATGTTCGGCGACATTGTGAGCGATCTGCTGGCCGGGCTGTCGGGTGGGCTTGGAGTCTCCGCCGGTGCGGACATCGGCGACAGGCTTTCCATGTTCGAACCCATTCACGGTTCCGCACCGG
>CAYTQC010000052.1:0-11421 GCA_964439735.1 uncultured Synergistaceae bacterium | reverse complement strand
TGAACTCAAGCTCGTCACGGAGGCGAAAGCGAAAAGAAAAGAAACGAAAGCTAAAGCTGCTCCCGCCGTCGTTGATGAATCATTCCTCAAATCTGCTGCGGAACAACTCTCCTCCTGCGGAAGCCGCGAGGCGGGAGAAAAAATTATAACCGCAATGAAACTGAAAAAGGCCGATCTGCTCCAGATCGTCGAGAACAATATGATCACCGCCAGAAAAGGAGACAGCGTTAAAACGATAAAAGAAGCGATCATCGAGCACTTTATCGGTTCCAAGCTAAGAGGCGATGTATTTAAAACCATTGATCTCAGGAGTGAACAGGAAAAACTATAATCTCACGGAAAAAAGATCCTGCGCCGTGGAACCAACATATTTTTGAAAGATCTGACCTCTCTCCGGAGAGGTCTTTTTTATTACAGAACTCAGGCATAAAAAGCTCATTACAGACCCTTCTTACCAGTATTACCGCAAAAATATGCGTTTCCCAAGTATGAAAAAATAATTTTAACACTTACGTTTTTTTAGTTAGTTGAAAAAATGATTAAATGACGAAATATTCTCCTTGACATATTTCAATGCACTTGGTATTTTACATTGCATAAAATCATTCACGTAAAAATTTGATATATCTTTCGGAGGTACAATGAGGAACCTCATTCAGTCCAGAATTTCTGAAATGACACCGAATCAGGTTAAGATCGCCCGGTTCATCCTCGATTTCCCGGAAGAAGCCGCCTTTATGACGGCTACCCGTCTGGGCAGGCGAGTCGGAGTGAGCGAATCGACAGTTGTCAGGTTTGCTTTTTTTCTGGGCTTTCCGGGTTACGGGGAGATGCGCGGGGAAATAAGCAAGACACTTCTTGATACACTCTCCACCCTCCGGCGGATCGATAGTTACCGTATCGAAGCAAGTAACGGGTATCTTGACAGGGTAATGGCCATGGATGTGGACACTCTTTTGAAACTCCGCAGTCAGATCCCCAGGGCTCAGATTGAATCATTTGCAGACATGGCGGTACAGGCGGAATCAATCTTCATAGCCGCTACCCGCAGTTCGTTTGTTCTGGGCTACTACCTTCATTATTATCTTTCGTGGGTGAGAAAATCGGTGACGCTCCTTCCGGAAGTAACAGCCTACGAAGTTCTTCAGAATGCACCTGCGGACAGTCTCGTAATCGGAATCACATTTCCGCGCTATTCCCGATGGACAGTGGATATTCTGGCGCATTCCAAGGAAAAAGGGCTGAAAACCGCCGCCATTACCGATGATATAGAAAGCCCGCTTGTTCCTTTTTCTTCCCATGTCGTGTATGTGCCTTTCAGCCCGATTTCTTTCCTCGATTCTTTCACTGCACCCCTGTGTATGATCAACTGCCTCATAATATCCATTTCGATGAAATACGGAGACACCCTCAAAGAACGCTTCGCTTCTCTTGAAAACCTGTGGAAGCTCAACAGAACATATATATCTCCTTCGCCGAAGTCGCTCAATGTTCAGCCGCGGGCAGACGGGAAGGAAGAAACAGGCAAGGAGGATGATGCCCGATCCTGATATTGCTCCTGCATTTCGACGGACAAAACATCTAAGAGGAGGAAAGACGACAATGACACAGGAAGTTCAGGAACAGAAGAAACGCCCCATGCTTGAGGGTTTTATCAAAGCAGTTGAGCGCGGAGGAAATAAGCTGCCTCATCCCGTCACACTTTTCACTATTCTTGCGGTGCTGGTTTTAGTTCTCTCGTTCATATTTGCGAAGATGGGGACCTCGGTCACATACACCACCGCGACAGCCGAAGGCGCCAAGGAAACCACGGTGACCGTGGTCAACCTGCTCTCCAAGGCGCAGCTGCAGAGTTTCGCGATTGATTTTGTGAACACGTACATCCGGTTCTTCCCCATAGGTATCGTCGTTGTCATGATGCTGGGCGTCTCTATCGCCGAGAAGGCGGGACTGATCACTGCCGTCATGAAAAAGCTTGTAGCCGGAGCTCCTCCCTACCTTGTGACGTTCATCGTCGCCCTGGTCGGCATCTGTGCCAACCTTGCATCCGACGCCGGGATCGTCTTCGCGCCGGCCATCGGTGGAGCAGTCTTCTTCGCCCTTCGCAGGCATCCCCTGGCAGGAATGTTTGCAGGCTACGTGGCCGCGTACGGAGGTTTTTCTGCGAACATGCTGATCGCAGGAACGGACGCTCTTCTGGCAGGCATCACACAGTCTGCGGTATCATCGTTCCATATTACCGCCCCCGTTCACCCGCTGATGAACTGGTACGTTATGGCCGGGTCTTCGCTGATGCTGGCTCTTATCGTTACCATCGTCACGGAAAAAATCATCACCCCCATACTCGGCGAGTTCAACCCGGTCGACCCTGAAATGAAGGCCCAGAGAAATGCCCTTGCCGAGTTCACGGTCACGGAGAGCGAGCTGAAGGGAATGAAGGCTGCAGGCCTGGCGACCCTTGCTTTCATCGCAGTGATGGCCTTCCTGATGGTGCCCGAGGGTGCTTTCTTCCGCGCAGACAATGGCGACCTGCTTCCCAGTTCCCCCTTCACCAAGAGCATACTCACCATTCTCTTCGCCTTCTTTGCTGTCGTCGGCATTGCCTACGGCAAGGCCGCCGGAACCATAAAATCAGGCAGCGACGTGGCGAAATACATGCAGAGCGGCCTTGTAGGCGTTGCGGGATTCCTGGTGGTCTGCCTTCCCGCAGCCATGTTCGTCACGTGGTTCGGGAAAAGCAACATGTCGATCATTCTCGCGGTAAAGGGAGCCCAGATCCTGCAGGCCTTCAACCTGGACGGCATTCCTCTTATCCTCATGTTCGTGGTGCTCTGTGCCCTTATGAATCTCTTCATCACCAGCGGTACCACGAAGTGGATGATCCTTGCGCCTATTTTTGTCCCCATGTTCGCCATGATGGCCATATCTCCAGCGGCCACACAGATGGCATACCGGATCGGAGACTCCACGACGAACATCATCTCGCCGGTCTCCGCCTATATACCCGTCATGCTCGGCATGATGGAGCGCTACCGGAGCGAGGGGCAGGAAATCGGAATAGGGACCGTCATTTCCCTGACGCTTCCCTACTCTATAATCCTGTTTATATCATGGACAGCCTTCTTCGGATTTTGGCTTTACATGGGCTGGCCCATGGGCCCCGGCGTATCGACCTTCCTGTAGCAGAAACCACGTAATACAAGAGTGCGGAAGATCCCCATCGCTTCCGCACTCTTTTCAGGAAGCATGTTTTCCAGAAAGGGGATACCATGAAAAAAACGCTTATTCAAAATGGCTACCTTGTCGATCCAGGGAGCGCCCGGGAGGGGCTTTTCGACCTCCTCATCGAGGATGGCATAGTCAAAAGTGTTTCAAAAGGCTTACAGACAGATCCGTACTGTGAGACTGTGGATGCAGCAGGGAGATTTGTTGTTCCCGGGTTCATTGACCTCCAGGTCAATCCCGGAAGGACCATCGAATACATCGCTGATATTCTTCCTTCATGCGGCATCACCACGCCCCTGATCATGCCCTGCAATGTAAACGGAATTCCGATCATGGAATACTACGGAAGCCTGAAGGGGATGCTGGATGCCTGCGACGGGCAGACGGTCAATATAGCAACCGCCGTTTCTATCGAACCCCCTGACACCGGGGGACACGAAACCTACGCCAAATTAGGGGTACCCCTCGATGAAATAGGGAAAAGAATAGAAGAATTTATCGACCTCGGGATCACCGCAATAGGGGAGGTCGTCCTTCCCCTTGGGGGCACTGCGCACGTGACAAGCGAGATGAGCGGTGAATTCCTGGACAAACTGCTCGATGAAACTGACAAATACGATATCCCGATCCTGCTGCACACCGGCGCGGGAATGAAGGGGATCCGCCAGGCAGTCGAGATTTGCGCAAGACGGCGCATGCACCTCTGTCACGTGGGCAGCACCTGTGCCGGAGACAGCATTGCCAAGGCAATCGCGCTGCTGGAGGATAATCCGAACATAACCACCGACACCCACCTTTCAGAGGTTGCAGGAAGCACCAGCCGAAGCAGCAAACTGGTAATCGAATACTTCGAAAAGGGGGAGGTTGTGAAGATCAATCCCGAGACATTCGAGGCGACACCGATAAAAGATCTGGCTTCGGCGGAACCTCCCTTCTATTACAACAAGGTCAACCTTTTCGAGAACAACGTGACGTGCGCCCTCTCCGACAGGGTCGAGGCAATTGAGTGCGACGAACTGGGCGACGGCATACGGGCCAGGATAATGCTGAAGAACCTCTTCAAGCTCGTCAACTCTGTAGCCCTGGAACACGCCCGGATCAAGCTTCTGCGTCGTCTGATCGCCAAGCTCACCGTCAACCCGGCACGTATACTCAAAATACGCCGTGGAACCCTCGGTGAAGGCGACCCTGCCGATATTGTCATCCTTGACCTGAAAGAGGAGCGGGTAAAAACAGTGTTAGTCAACGGCGAAAAAGTCCTTGACGAGGGAGTTCCCACGGGGAAAAAACCCGGCCGGAGGATTCTGTACAAGGGGTGAGCAATTCCCATGGCTGTTTTTATCCCCTCATAGGCTTACCGGATGTTTCGAAGTGCGGCGCTCTTTAAAACATGCCCCGGAATACGCACGGCCTCTCTTCGGAGAGGCCGTTTCCTTCAACAAAAAGGGAGACAAAAAAATTCAACCCTGTTTTTTAAAAATACCGCGGAGAGAGAAAAGCAAATTCATCCCATAAACGAGAAAGGAACATGGAAGCACGATTTTCACACCCCCAGGCTGCGGAATCCGCTCCGGAAATTTTCTTGACCGCACCTGTACGCCTGTATATAATCATGAAAATACCAGGTATATACCATGCACAAAACAGTTCGCGTTACCGTTTATGTCAAGGAGTGCAGTCTGATTCACTCTCCATCAGGCCTCTCGTGTCCTGAGACCTGGAAGAAGCGGTTCGTCACGTGCAAGCGGATGTTCAGAAAAAGCCAAAAAGTCGAGGTTTCCCGGATAGATTCGGTACAGTCATACAAAATACTGGAGGTGGAGGGCAATGAAAGGATCACGGCTTCTGTTTACCCTGTTTTTGATCGCATTTTTAATGGGGAGCAGTGCCTATGCAGCGGAACCGACGTTTATTTTCGCGAGAGGGGCGGATGCTGTTCGCCTGGACCCTGCAACAATAACCGATAACGAGTCGATCAACTCGTGCAACCAGATTTTTGAGACCCTGGTGCGGTTCAGCAAGGACGGGAAAAAAATCGAGCCCCTTCTTGCCTAAAGCTGGGAATTCGAAGAATCTGACAACACCTGGACCTTTCATCTCCGGGAAAACGTGCAGTTTCATGACGGAACGCCCTTCCACGCTGACGCGGTGGTTTTCTCGCTGATGAGGCAGAAGGATCCTGCCCACCCCTATGCGGTCGCGAATGCCGCCTTCTGGAAATCCAGCTTCAGCCAGGTAGAAGAGATCAAAAAAATCGACGACACAACGGTTTCAGTCAAGCTCTCCTCATCCTACGCCCCGTTCCTTTCGCTCATGGCAAACAATCTGGCCATGATCATTTCCCCTGCGGCAATGCAGAAATCGGGAGCCGACGGCTTTAACCTGGATCCTGTCGGGACCGGCCCCTACAGGCTCGAGGAATGGAAGAAGAACGAACAGGTCGTCCTGAAAGAATTCGAAGGGTATTGGGGGCAGAAGCCTTCCACACCGAGGGTGATCATCCGGTCGATCCCTGACAACACGGCCAGGGTGATGGCACTGCTGGCCGGTGAGATCCATGGCATGGACGGGGTGACCCCCGATACGATCAAAATACTCCAGGACAAAAAGGCCGCCGGGATCAAGATGCTTTCAGCCCCAGGGCTCAACACGGGGTTTATGGCCATGAATACGCAGAAGAAACCCTTTGACGATGTCAGGGTGAGAAGAGCTGTCGCTCATGCCGTCAATATGGAGCGGATAATAAAAGAAACCTACAGGGGGATGGGTTCTCTTGCAAAAGGACTGGTCCCGCCCACGCTCTGGGGGTACAATGCTTCCCTGAAGCCATACGAATACGATCCGGAAAAATCCAAAGCCCTCCTAGCGGAAGCCGGACTGCCGAATGGATTCGAGACGGAGCTCTGGTATATGCCTGTGCCCCGTATTTACCTGCCGGACTGCAAGCTTGTCGCCCAGATCATCCAGGGAGACCTGGCAAAAGTGGGGATCAATGTAAAACTTGTGACCTACGACTGGGGAACGTACGTCGAAAAGGCCATGAAATTTGAACATACCATGTGCTTCCTGGGCAGGACTGCCGATTACATTGATCCGGACGCATTCATGTACGGTCCTTTTGTAACGGGAAGCATCTTTAATTTCCCCAACTGGTCCGATACGGAGTTCGACACGCTTGTCATGGAGGCAAGGAAGATCGCCGACCAGGAAAAACGGATAGCCCTTTACGAGAAAGCCCAGGACCGGGTCAATGACCAGGCCCCCATGGTTACCATCGCTCACGGGAACAACGTTGTGCTTCTCCGAAAGGAAGTTGAGGGATTCTATCTTCACCCGACTGCCCAGTTCTGGTTCCACGAGGTCTCAGTGAAGCAATAGAGGACATTCAAAAAACGGCAGTCACAGCGGTATCTTTGAGAAAAATTTGGGGCAGAGATTCTTTCTCTGCCCCGATTTTCGAGGTGCTGATTTTTGATCCGGGAAATTTTCTTACTCCCGCCGGGGCTTTACATTCTTTAAGCCGCAGGCGCAAAAAGGGGGAGTCATTCGATGAATGAAACAGACTTGAGGAAGGACCTGTTCATCCTCGACGGGCATTTCGACCTGACCATGGATATGCTTGACCGCAGGGAACGAGGGGAAAAGAACGTCTACCTCAATCATTATGACAGGGATTTCACTGCCGGAGGGATCAACTGCGTGTTCTCGGCCCTGTTCCTGCACGATCACTTCCTTCCGGAAATGGCCCTGAGAAAGGCCTTGTGCCAGATTTCGGTCCTGCATGATGAAATTGAGGAAAGCCATGGACGGCTGAAGCTGTGCACCAGCACAGCCCAGATAAAAGAAGCGAACTCGGAGGGGAAACTGGCTGTCCTTCTTTCCTTTGAAGGAGTCGAGCCCCTTATGGAAGACATGCGGCTGCTGAGGATCTTTCATTCCCTGGGAGTCCGCGGTATCGGCCTCGTATGGAGCCGACGGAACGAAGCCGCCGAAGGGTGTACCTTTCACCCCGTCGAGGCGGGGAGTGAAGGAGGACTTTCCGCTTTCGGCCTGAAGCTTGTCAGGCATGCCGAAGAACTTGGGATGTTCATCGATGTCAGCCACCTGAACGACTCGGGATTCTGGAACGTTATGGATGTTGCCCGGGGCCCTGTTATCGCTTCCCATTCAAACTGCCGCTCTCTGTGCGACCATCCGAGAAACCTTACGGACGACCAGATAAAGGCTATTGCAGCAAAAAACGGCGTCATCGGGATCAACGCCCTCAGCGCCTTTGTCGTCCCTTCTGCCGCAGGGAGGAAAGCGTCAGTGGACGATCTCGTCTCCCATGTGGATCACATGGCCGGTCTTGTGGGGACTGATCATATCGGTATCGGATTTGATTTCGACGGAACGTTTCTCGATTATTCCGGCATGGGAAAGGCCATTGATGTGTACGACGTGATCGACGGGCACAGGGAGACGCCTGTTTTTACCAGCTGCCTGCGGAAAAGGGGCTACAGCGATGCGGATATCAGAAAGATCCTCGGGCTTAATTTCCTGAGAGTCCTCGGGAATACCATTGGCTAAGAACAGCAGGAAGGGGAGAAAAACACATTGAGAACGGGCTCTTATATACTCCGCAGAATTTTATACATGATTCCCGTTCTTCTTGCCCTTTCTTTCGTTATTTTTCTGATCATCGAAGCCATTCCCGGTGACCCGGCCCAGATAATGCTGGGACAGCATGCAACGCCGGAAGCCCTTGAGAGAATGCGCCACTCCCTCGGACTGGACCAGCCGTGGCTGACCCGGTATTCGCTCTTTCTCGGCCGGCTGCTGAAAGGGGACCTGGGAACATCAATACTCTCCGGAAGAAGTGTCATATCCGAGCTCGCCGAGAAAGCACCGGCGACTCTTGAACTGTCACTCTTCGCCCTCTTCATCGCGGTGACCCTGGGTACTGTGGCAGGGTTCATCTCTGCCTGGAAACAAAACAGCCTTTTTGATTATATTTCCATGTTTTCCAGCCTTGTGGGTGTATCGATCCCCATCTACTGGCTCGGTTTCATGCTCATCATCCTGTTCAGCCTGACTCTGGGATGGCTTCCCACGGGAGGACGGATATCTGCAGTCATTGATTTTCGATCCGCGACCGGCTTTCTTTTGTTCGATGCTCTTGCTGCCCGGAATTGGGCTGTTGCGGCTGATGCGGCCAGGCATCTTGTTTTGCCGTCCATATGCCTGGCAACCGTCCCCATGGCCATCATCGCCCGTATGACGCGGTCATCCATGCTGGAGACCCTGAACCAGGATTACATCCGAACGGCGCGTGCAAAAGGGGTCAGGATTCTGAGGCTCCTCTGCGTTCATGCCTTCAAGAATGCTTCAATTCCCGTAGTGACGGTCGTGGGGCTCCAGTTCGGCTACCTCATGGGAGGGGCGATCCTTACGGAAACGGTCTTCTCATGGCCGGGGATAGGCCGGTGGCTCCTCGACGGGATCCTCGGGCGCGATTTCCCGGTAATTGCCGGGGGAACGCTCTTCGTGGCATCATTTTTCGTCCTGGTGAACCTGGTCGTTGACGTTCTCTACGTTTTTCTTGACCCGAGGATCCGGTATTGAGGTGAAAAAGATGGAGGATCTATTTCAGAACCGCGGGCTTTGGCATGATTCGTGGAGAAGGCTCAAGCGCAGCAGGAACGCCCGCCTTGGCCTGGTGATCGTCCTCCTGATCGTCGGGATCGCTGTTCTGGCACCCTGGCTTGCCCCGTACGACCCCCTTCACGGAATGATAGAAGACAACAATCTTCCCCCTTTCTGGTGGGGGAATTTCGGGCTTTCAGTGAAAGAAGACCGGCCAGGGCGGGAAACGATGGAGTCCGGTGCGGCGCTGCCGGCCCCTTCCGATGAAGGCATACAGGAGACGACGGTGATCACTTTCGATCAGGGGCCTGCGGATGAAGAGAGACAGCCCCACCGGCGCTACCTGTTCGGAAGCGACGATGTGGGAAGGGATGTGTTCAGCCGGGTTCTTCATGGTGCGAGATATTCCCTTGTGATCGGCCTGATTTCGGTCATCATCGGGCTTTTTATCGGAACACCCCTGGGGCTGGCCGCAGGATACTGGGGAGGGCGTATCGACAGCCTCATCATGAGAAGCATGGATATCCTCATGGCGATCCCCTATGTGCTTCTGGCGATCCTGATCGTGGCCATTCTCGGACCGGGGATCTGGAATGCCATGATCGCCATCGGCATTGTACAGGTCCCGCAGTTCGCCAGGGTCGTTCGGGGATCCGTCCTCGCGGTGCGGGAACTGGAATACGTCCAGGCTGCAAAAGTGCTGGGAGCTTCGGATTCCCGCATCATCCGGATCCATATTTTGAGGAACAGCCTTTCCCCTCTCATAGTGCAGACATCCCTCACATTTGCGTCGGCGATTCTTTCCGCTGCGGCCCTGGGTTTTCTCGGTCTGGGAGCCCAGCCTCCCGCACCTGAATGGGGAGCCATGCTCGCCGACGGGCGAAAACTTCTTCTCTCCTCCCCATGGGCTGCCGTTTTCCCGGGTGCGGCGATCGTCTTTTTCGTTCTCGGCTTCAACCTTCTCGGAGACGGGATCAGGGACGCTCTCGACGTCCGGATGAAACATTGAGGCGCATGGCAATTATGGAAAATCTGCTTGAGATAAAAAACCTGCAAACCTGTTTCGATACTGATAAAGGGAAGATCCGGGCCGTCGACGGTGTGAATTTTTCCGTTCGCCCCGGGGAAATGGTCGGTGTCGTCGGTGAATCAGGATGCGGAAAATCGGTTACAGCCCTTTCCATCATGAGACTGCTTCCCGGCGGGTACGGAAAAATAGAAGCAGGCCATATTCTCTGGAAAGGCGAGGATCTCTCCTCGCTCACTGAGCCGGCCATGGAATCCATCCGGGGAAACCGCATCGGAATGATCTTCCAGGAGCCTATGACCTCCCTCAATCCCGTCCTGAAGATCGGGTACCAGATCGAGGAAGTGTTCCGCCTCCATTCCGGTTTAAGCGGCAGCCGAAGAAGGCAGAGGACCATCGAGCTTCTGGAGCTCGTCGGCATTCCCGATGCTGCCCGCAGGCTCGACGACTATCCACACCAGATGTCGGGGGGCATGAGACAGCGGGTCATGATCGCCATGAGCATCGCCTGCAATCCTGAACTCCTTATCGCAGACGAGCCGACCACCGCACTGGATGTCACGATCCAGGCCCAGATCCTCGAACTGCTGAAGGAGCTGCAGAAGAAATTCGGGATGGGTGTGATCTTCATAACCCACAACCTCGGCATCGTTGCCAGGATGTCCCACAGGGTGGTCGTCATGTACGCCGGCAAAGTCGTGGAAAATGCGGCGACCGGGAGTCTCTTCAGTACACCGTGCCATCCTTATACCATCGGTCTTTTAGAGAGCATCCCCCGGCTGGACCTGAAAAAAGAGCACAGAAACCAGTTATCCACCATTCCCGGCATGGTCCCGTCCCCTGCAAATTATTCACCGGGGTGCAGATTTTCTCCGCGCTGCCCCTTTGCCTCGGAGATCTGCAGGGAATCTCCCCCCCTCACCTTCGAGGCAGGAGAGGATCATCTGGTCGAGTGCTGGCTTTACAGACCGGGCTCAAAGGCGCCCACTGCTTCGGAGATAAGGGAAGCGTATTCCATGAAGGCAGGGGCCGCCGTTCGCCCTTCAGTATCGGAGAAAACGGAAATTTTAAGTGTTGCAGGCCTTGAAAAAGCTTTTCTCTCTACCGGCAAAAAGGGCGAAAAGAAAGTCCTGACTGCCGTGAGGGGGATCAGTTTTTCCGTCGCAAAGGGAGAGACGCTCGGAATCGTGGGAGAATCCGGATGCGGCAAGACAACTGCCGGGAAAATGATCGTCGGCCTGGAGGAACCAAGTGCCGGCACGATCCGCTATAAAGGCGGGACGGTCCGGCATGCGGACAGACGAAAAAACAAGGACCTCTGCAGAAACATCCAGATGATCTTCCAGGATCCCTTCAGTTCGCTGAACCCCAGGATGACCGTGGCTGAAGCCGTTTCGGAAGGCCCCCTGATACACGGCCTTCCCTTTGATCGGGCCGGGATCGCCCGGGTACTTCAGGAAGTGGGGCTGCAGCCGGAATACATGGACAGGTACCCCCACGAGTTTTCCGGCGGACAAAGGCAGCGCATCGGAATTGCCCGGGCA
>CAYTQC010000051.1:8962-11431 GCA_964439735.1 uncultured Synergistaceae bacterium | reverse complement strand
GCGGAGGAGATTCTCCCGGGATGAACGCCGCCATCCGGGCGGTGGTCCGGACGGCCCTGTACTGCAACCTGGAGCCGGTGGGCGTTATGAAGGGCTTCGAGGGGCTCATGGACGGCGAGTATTTCGACATGGACAGGGCATCGGTGGGGGGAATCATCCACCGGGGGGGAACAGTCCTCCGAACTGCCCGCAGTGACCGGTTCAGGACGGTGGACGGACAGAAACGGGCTATGGAGGAGATCCGGAACCACGGAGTTGACGCCCTTGTGGTCATTGGAGGCGACGGGTCGTTCCGGGGTGCGGAAGCGCTCGGGAAAATGGGCCTTCCCGTAGTGGGGATACCGGGCACCATCGACAATGACATCGCGGGGACGGATGTGACCATCGGGTACGATACGGCAGTGAACACCGCACTTTCGGCGGTCCAGAAGCTCCGTGACACGGCGAGCAGTCATGACCGGCTCTTCATCGTGGAGGTCATGGGACGGGACGCGGGATTTCTCGCCCTTGAAGTGGCTGTATCCACCGGGGCGGAATATGTGGTGGTACCGGAGATACGGCTCGATATCGCAAAGATGTGCGAACAGCTCCATTATTCCCGGAAACGGGGCAAGACCCATTCGCTCATAATCCTGGCGGAGGGGGTCATGTCGGCCCTGGAGCTGAAAGACCAGCTCCAGGACACGGGGGGGTACGACGCGCGGGTGACGGTGCTGGGGTACATCCAGCGCGGAGGGAGCCCCACGTCATTCGACACCATACTGGCATCAAGAATGGGATCCTTTGCCGTGGAGGCCCTTCTGGAGGGGAAGTCCGGGGTAATGGTGGGCTCCGTATGCGGCCGGATGACACTCTGCCCCCTGGAGGACGCCTGGAAGTCGCCGAAGAGCCTCAATCCCGAGATGCTGGCTCTTGTGGAGAAGCTGGGGATATAACATGGACATCTTTTCCCGGATCGGGCAGATAATCGCCTCCGATAGAGGAAAAAGGATGGTTTCCACCCTTTTCCTTCCCGAATATCTTTCGGAAGCCCTGGCGCTCATGGAAAAGCCGGGGCGGACGGCAGTCGTCACAGGTTTTTTCGTCCAGGCGTGCAGCGCGCCGGAGACGGACGGCCCCGGCGGAGCGGTGATCCTCGGCAGGGCGCTTCGGAAATGCGGCCATGACGTGACGCTTTTCACCGACAGGCTGTGTCTCGATGTCCTGCGGGCATGTTCCGGCGCGGCCGACGGACCTGATGTCAGGGAGGCCTCGTCCGCCGGGGATATCCTCTCGTGCCGCCCGGATCTCGTTGTCTTCATCGAGCGGCTCGGGCGGGCGGATGACGGGAAGTATTACAACATGCGCGGGGAGGATGTGTCGAAAACAGCGGCTCCTCTCGACGGGGCTGCCCTTGAACCGAAGAGAGCCAGGGTCCTTGCCGTCGGGGACGGAGGGAATGAGGCAGGCATGGGAAACTTCCGCGTGCCCCTGTCGGAATTGCTTCCCTCCTACGCACCGTGCCTTTCCGTAGTGGGGGCCGATGCGGCGCTGCCCGTGGACGTGTCCGACTGGGGAGGCTACGCCCTTGCGTCCCTTCTGTCCCTGGGCAGGCCCCAGTGGATCGGACCCGGGGAACAGGATCTGCACCTCATGCTTGAAGCCATGGTGCGTGCCGGGGCAGTGGACGGTGTGACGAGAAAAGGCGAACCTACAGTGGACGGGTTCCATATAGGGGTGCATGAGCAGATCGTCCGTTCCCTGAAGGAGGCCGTTACTTCTCCTGCATGCCTGTCCTGAACAGTGCTTTTTTCAGGGGGGGCAGGATCATGAGCGCGATGCCGGCACCCATGCCGCACTGGATAAGGTCCGTGACCAGTTCTACCGGCGCGGCTGCCCATCCGTACAGAATTCCCGCCATGGCCGTATAGCCGGCTGTCATGACTGTAGCTCCTGAAGCGATGCCGAAAACGGCCGATTTTCTGCCGAGTTTTCCGGTGACGTAGCCTTCAGCTCCTTTAATGATGAGCGTAAAGGGGGCCCAGAGGGGATATCCGAGGAGAATGTCCGCCAGGGAAGCCCCGATCCCTCCGGCTGCGGCCCCCCATGCGGGGCCCAGGAGAAGGGCTGCCGTGTAAATGATTCCCTCACCGAAGTTGAAATATAGCCGGAAACCGGGCACGGGAACGCTGAGCATGGTGGCCCCGGTGACCGCCGCGATGAGAAGCCCCCGAAGGGCGATTTTTTTTGAAAGCGATGTGTCCATACAAGATGCCTCCTTTTTGATTATTCGGGTTGAGGAATTTCAGGGAAAAACGGGATCCCCCGCGTTCGTTCGGGATAACAAACAAAAGCACGGACGGGATCCTTCGCGTTGTTCAGGATGACGGCAGGGGAGAGATCCTCCTCTCTCTGAAATCCGCTCCTTCTTGCCATTTTAATCATATTCGTGGTAGAGTGCTTCGGGGAAGAGCCAGACAGGATCATTTT
>CAYTQC010000051.1:0-8862 GCA_964439735.1 uncultured Synergistaceae bacterium | reverse complement strand
TTTTAATCATATTCGTGGTAGAGTGCTTCGGGGAAGAGCCAGACAGGATCATTTTTGTCTCTTTCTGGACTGGCGGGACGGTTTTTTTCTGTGCCCTTGCAGTTTTTTCCTTCGATGGACTTGTTTTTTCCCGGGGGCGGTGGGTATAATGTCGAAGAATGGAAGATTTTTTCTTCTTCTGATCTTTTGTGTTATTGTTCTTCTGCTCGTTTTTTCTTTTTGGGCAGTGCGTTCGAACAGGGCGGCGGGCTCTTTCGAGATCCACAACGTCCTGCTGTGCGACGAAGTGGACGACAAAATGCAGCCGGTGAACGCAGGGTCGGTTTTTTCATATGGTTCGAGGCAGCTGTGCCTCTGGTTCGATTACTCCCGGGCGTCCGGGGGAGACGGAGTCCGGGTCAGGTGGTTTTTCAGGGGACGGCCCATACATTCAGAAACACTCAGGCTTGAGCCTGGTGACGGAGCCAGGGCGTATTGCCTTCTTCTTGAGGACGGCTCCCCTCTTCCCAAGGGTTCGTATTCAGTGCGCATTTCATTGTATGACAGGGTTTTTTCGGATGTGCCGTTTGCAATTTCCGAGTGAGCTTTGCCGTTTTTTTGATTTTCAGCCCTTTTCCCTCCGGTTTGATTCTTCGGAGAAGGGCTTTTCAGGAAGGGGATGTCTTTTTTCGTGTTCTTTCATCTGCTGTTTCATAAAATTTACTTTTGCAGTCCTCCCGGGGGCAGAATAATGCCCTCCGTGCGATAAGCCGGTCATGTCGGATACAGTTCTTGAGAACGAAGTGAACGGGCAGGCGGCCGAAGAGGCGGAACAGGCTCTTCCCGAAGTTTCCCAGGCCCAGGGGCCTGAAGGCGAAACTGTGCAGAAGCCGGCGCCCAAGCCAAGGTACACATTCGGCCATCTTGCGGCCCTTCTTAATCCCGAGCTTCGAAAAATCGCGAAAGAACTCGGGCTCACCGGTTTTTCCTCACTCCGCAAGGATGATCTCATAATTGCCATTCTCAGGGCCCAGGCCGAGGAGCTGAACTATCGCTTCGGAGGCGGGACCCTGGAAATTCTCCCGGAAGGATACGGTTTCCTCCGGCCGAAAGGCCTGTTGCCGAGCGATCACGACGTGTACGTCTCAGCCTCCCAGATCCGCCGGTTCGGGCTGAGGAACGGCGACGTGATCTGGGGACTCGTGCGTCCTCCCCGCGACTCTGAACACTACGAGGCGCTTCTTCGGGTGGAGATGGTCAATTTTTCCGATCCCGAGGCGGCAAGACACCGGCCTCATTTCAGTGCAATAACGCCCATCTTCCCTGACGAGCGGCTTACTCTTGAAACCGAATCACGGGAAATATCCACACGTCTCGTGGATCTGTTTGCCCCCATTGGAAAGGGGCAGCGCGCCCTTCTCGTGTCACCTCCGAAAGCGGGAAAAACCACGCTGCTGAAGAAGATCGCCAATGCCGTTACGGTGAATTACCCGGATATCATCCTCATGGTGCTTTTAATAGACGAGCGCCCCGAGGAAGTGACCGATATGGCCCGGTCGGTGGACGGAGAGATCATCGCGTCCACCTTTGACCGTCCTGCGGACGAGCACCTCAGGGTGGCCAACCTGGCGCTCGAGAAGGCCAAGAGGCTCGTGGAGGTCGGAAAGGACGTCGTGCTCCTCCTTGATTCCATAACCCGCCTTGCGCGGGCGTCGAACCTCACTGTGCCGCCGTCGGGGCGGACCCTTTCAGGAGGCATGGACCCTGCGGCCCTCTATTTCCCGAAGCGCTTTTTCGGCGCAGCCAGGAATATCGAGGAAGGGGGCAGCCTGACCATTATCGGGACGGCCCTTGTGGATACGGGAAGCAGAATGGACGAAGTCATCTACGAGGAGTTCAAGGGTACCGGCAACATGGAGCTTCACCTGTCGAGAAAACTCTCGGAACAGCGCATTTTCCCGGCCATCGACATTACGAAGTCGGGAACCAGGCGTGAGGAGCTTCTTCTCGGGGAGGACGAGCTCAGCCGGGTATGGCTCCTCAGAAGGCGCATTGTGAACGTGGACGAGTCAGGCGCAGTGAACCTGATCATCGATAAATTGAAGCAGTCTGCCACCAACAGGGATTTTCTGCTCACCATCAAGAAATCATGAGGTGGAACTGGGGCGGCGCAAATTTCAAGACAGCAGAGGAGGCAGAGGAGATGAAAAAGGACCATTCTCCTTTTACCTGCGACAGCAGCCGGGACAGGAAGCAGGGCGGAAACGGCATCAGAAAAGACCGGCCCGGTTTCCTTCTTGCCATCGGACTTATGTTCGCTTCGGCGGTGCTTCTCGCCGTAGCTGCCGGCAACAGGACGGCCGGCGTGGCGTGGGGAGGGCTGGCGGATTCCGCAGCCCCGGAAGAGTTCATTTTACCTTCATCGGGCTTCATTGTTGTAGACATGTCGAACGTATATCCTGAAAGCGTCAGGTTCAACAGCGGTTCCAGGGGCTTTTTCGCCCCGGTGATCCCGGGGATGGGGACGTCCGGCGGTTCCGGACAGGAGAAGAAAGCCTTGTCATGGCTTCCGCGGGAGGAGTTCGCCGATGACCGGTTTCCCGGAAACGGTTCACCCTCGGTTTTTTCAGGAGGCAGGGTTTCATCCGGCGCTGACAGTTCTCTCGAATGGCCTTCCGGGCTGAGTGTTGACGGAGGTGCGGCGGGCGTTTCGGAAAGCCCCTTTTCCAATACGGGAAAATCGCGGCTCTCCGGTTTTCGCGTCAGAATGCCGGAGAACCTTCCGGTAGAGGGGACCTCCTTCGGAATTTCCGGAATGACCTTTGCCAATTCAGGCGAGTCGCGGCTCCCGTCTTTTTCAGTTCAGCCACAGTCTCCTCTTCCGGCATCCGCGGCCGAAGAGGATAAGCAGCCGGGGGAGGAGAAAGACCCTTCTCCCGAGGAATCCCTTCCCGGGAAGATGGAGTCCGATTACGAGGATATAGTGCTGAGTGCCGCATCGGACGGGAAAAATCTGCCGGAAGAGGAGGACCCCGAGAATTCCGCAGAAGAGGAAGACGTTGTCCTGACGGAGGTAAAGCCGAACTGGAAGGAACACCTCGTGAAGGCGGGACAGACCATGTCGGATATCGCAATCGAGTACGGCGTCTCCATGAGCGATATCGTGAAGGCGAACGAACTGAAGGATCCCAATAGGCTTTCGGAGAAGCAGCTGCTTCTCATCCCCGAGAACGGCGACGCAGTTGAAGCCACCCTGGAGGAAGTGCTGCTGCGGAAGGCGCGGATCGCCGCCGCACAGGAAAAAGTGGTGCCCGTGAAAGTGACGGCGTACGTGGTGGGAGCGGGGGACAGCCTGTGGACTATCGCAAGTTCCCAGAAGCTCGAGATCGATACCCTCTTCGGATGCAACGATCTGAAAAACCCCGACCGTCTCAGGCCCGGAATGACGCTGAGGATCCCCAACCAGGACGGTATTTTCTACACGGTCAAAAAGGGCGACGCGCTGGAAAAAATAGCCTCAAGCTACGGCATACCGCTGGATCGGATCAGGAAAGCCAACGACAAAGGCGCGCTTTCCCCCTTAGTCCCGGGCAAAGAGATATTCCTCCCGGGGGCCAGGCCCGAGGCGGTGGAAGAAGCTCCTGTCAAGAAATCCGTTTCGTCGAGACCTTCTTCTGCTGCGAAGAAAAATTCGATCACCATCTCCACAGCCTCGAGAAGCTACCGGTGGCCGGTGGTGGGGAAGATCAACAGCCCGTTCGGATGGCGCAGGCACCCCGTGACGCGTCGAAGAGACTTTCACACGGGCATTGACATAAAGGCTCCCAGGGGGCGGGCGATCACCGCGTCCAAATCCGGCGTGGTGGAATATTCCGGCTGGATGGGGGGATACGGGCGGGTGCTCGTGATCCGTCACAGCGACGGGTACTCCACCCTCTACGCTCACTGCAGCTCCCTTTCAGCGAGAAAGGGCCAGTCGGTCTCTCAGGGGCAGACCGTGGCGTATGTGGGAACAACGGGCAGGACAACGGGGCCCCACCTTCATTTCGAGATACGGAAGGGCAAGAGTCCCATTAATCCGCTGCAGATGTTAAGATAGGCAATACTGACTATGACATCCTGAAACAATTTCGCTATTCTGGACCGGGGTTTCCCTGGTCCATGTTTTTTTGAGGCGTGCAGCTGAAATCTTTCTTACCGTGGAGGTTGGGGAAATGGCGAAGTATGTTTTTGTAACAGGCGGAGTAGTATCGTCCCTGGGCAAGGGGATCACGGCGGCATCGCTGGGCGTGCTTCTGAAAAAAAGAGGGTTTCGCGTCTCCATCATCAAGCTTGATCCATACCTGAACGTGGACGCCGGAACGATGAACCCCTTTCAGCATGGCGAGGTCTTCGTTACGGACGACGGTGCGGAGACGGACCTGGACCTCGGACATTACGAACGGTTCATTGACGAATCCCTCAGCGCGGACAATAACGTGACCACCGGGAAGATCTATTCATCCGTCATTTCCAAGGAGCGGAGGGGCGATTACCTCGGCGGTACCGTCCAGGTGATACCCCACATAACCAACGAAATCCAGGAACGGATCCTGAGGGCTGGTGAAAATCGGGACGTTGTTATCGCCGAAATAGGAGGCACGGTGGGAGATATCGAGGGGCAGCCGTTTCTGGAGGCCATCCGCCAGATGGCGACCAGGGTGGGCCGGGATAACGTGGTGTACTGCCACGTGACCCTTGTCCCCTGGCTCGAGGCTGCCCGGGAGCTGAAGACCAAGCCCACCCAGCACAGCGTCCAGGAACTTCGCCGCATAGGAATTCTTCCCCAGATCCTGGTGTGCCGTTCCCATTATGCCATCGAGGACGGGATGCGGGACAAAATGGCTCTTTTCTGCAATGTTCCCCCGGAGGCCGTTATCCAGGCGCTTGATGAGCCTACGATCTACAAAGTGCCCCTCAGCCTCTACGAACAGCGGTTTGACGAGCTTGTGCTGAAATTCCTTTCCCTCGAGTCTCCCGCAGAACCGGATCTTGCGGACTGGAAGCGTGTGGTCGACGGCTTCTGTGATCCGTCGGGGGAAGTGGAGATCGTTATGGTGGGCAAGTACATCAACCACAAGGATGCGTACCTGAGTGTCACGGAGGCGCTGTACCACGCAGGGATACATCACGATGTGCGCGTGCGCATACGGTCGGTGGAAGCTGAGGATATTGAGGAACACGGGGCTGGGGCGATCCTTTCCGGAGCCCACGGAATTATTGTTCCCGGAGGATTCGGCGCGAGGGGAATAGAGGGGAAGATAGCTGCAGCGAGATATGCCAGGGAGAAGAAGATCCCCTACCTGGGACTCTGCCTGGGGATGCAGGTGGCCGTAGTGGAGTTCGCCCGCCATGTGTGCGGCATTCCGGGAGCGAACAGCTCGGAAATAGACCCCGGATGCACCAGTCCTGTGATACACTTGATGGAAGAACAGGCTCACGTGGAGGACAAGGGAGGCACCATGCGCCTGGGGGCCTATCCCTGTGATCTTGTTCCCGGCGCCAGGGCTGCGGAGGCATACGGCGAAGCGCAGGTTTTCGAGCGCCATCGGCACCGGTACGAATTCAACAACGACTATCGAAGCCGCCTGGAAGAGAAGGGACTGAAAATAGCGGGGATCTATTCGAAGAAGAACCTTGTGGAAATAGTTGAACTTCCGGACCACCCGTGGTTCGTGGGAGTCCAGTTTCACCCTGAGTTCAGGTCTCGCCCGGTGAAGCCACACCCGTTGTTCATGGGGTTCATCGGTGCGGCGGTTCAGCTTGCGAATTCAACATCTGGGAGGGAAAACGGATGAAAAAAGTACTTTTCGGCCTTTGTCTTGCGGCGTTTGTTGCGGTTTCGTGCGGTATGGCTGCTGCTGCGGAGGATGCCCAGTCAACGGTGTTGCTCATGGGCAGGGTGGAGCGCCTTCTCTACGGAAGCGAGCGCACGGGGGGCCTGATCGAACGGCTGAATACCGTTGAAAAGGAAATGTTCGGGCGGGAACTGCCCGGGAGCATCGCCGAAAGGCAGAACGCGCTGCTGAATTTTATCGAGAAGGGAACCCTCGAGCAGCCTTCCGTGCTCTTCAAGCTCGGCGTTGCTGAGTGGGCGGTGGAGCAGAAGATCAACGCCCTTGAACCTGCGGTGAAGCGGGTGGAGGCACTTGAGGTCAACCTCGAGGGAACACCCCAGGTGGACCGCCCGGTTTCCATGAGGCTTGAGCGCGTGTTGAGCCTGCTGCTCTCCGAACCGGTGAGCATGCAGGATGCGGAAATACCTGCAGGCTCGGTGGTGAAGGGCGCCACGGTAAGCACCCTCTCTCCGAAAACGGCAAAAAAAGGCGACATAGTGGACATCGTTCTCCAGTCGGATTTCGTGGTGGGGGCAAGCCTTGTCGCTCCGAGGGGCAGCAGGATGCAGGCCACAGTGACGGAAGTAACGAAGCCGAGGAGCTTCGGCCGTCCGGGAGAAGTGAAGATAACAGTCGAAAAGCTTTTCCCGCTCGGGCCGGAGGAAATAGCCCTCACAGTGGGGGAACAGGCCAAAAAGGCATCCGAGGCAGAGTCGGCACAGTTGGCTGCTGCAGGTACGAGCGTTGTCGGCGCGATCCTCCTTGGACCTGTGGGTCTTGCGGGAGGGTTCCTTGTCCGCGGCGACCTGAAGGAGATCCCGGCAGGTTCGGTGGTCTTCGCTGAAAGCGCCCGGGCCATGAGGGTGTCTGCCTACCCGGTCCCTGCAGGACTGCAGGGTATGCTGAAAACAGCGGAACCGGCAAGCGGAGACAAGGTCCCTGAAGCACAGTAGGAGGTATTCATGAAGAAAATAAGGAGCAGATGGCTCGCGCTTCTGGCCGCCCTTATGATCACAGTCGGCGGAAGCGCATGGGCATTCAACCTGGGTGACCTTATCGGGGTCATCGGCGGCGGATTTGTCGTTTCGGCTATCGCTGGGCCCCTCAATGATTTCATAAATACCATAACCCTGAACAAGGGCGCAAAGGTCGAGGGGCACACGAAGGTGGTTCCCATAGTTTCCATCGGCTCAGGGACCCACATCGGGGCCGCCCAGGTAGCCGGGCCGAGAGGTGATGCCATCACCAGCACGAAAGCTGTCGCCCAGATCGAGGCGACGTTCATGGACAGGCTGCGGGTGAAGATCCTTGTTCCCATCGATTCGGAAAATCCGGTCCAGCGGTTCCGCAGGGTCCAGGGAGTAGGCGTGTCGGCTATAATCGACGTCAGGCTCTGATCCAGGCTCCGGGTGTTTCTCCCGGAACCCCGGGTATGGAAAATGAATGGTTTCTCAATGTCTGCCGCAGGGCCGGGTACTGTTGCCGGGCCCTGCGGTTCAATCCCGAAACTCGAAAGTGACGTGGTACAATCGTGTCGGAAACACCCGAAAACAAGAGCTTTTCCCGCTTGAAAAAATTTGCTGTTTTTCTGGCAGTTCTTGCCGCAGGCGGGTATTTTGCCTTTGAAGCGGTTCGTGATATTGCCCTCGACCTGAGCGAGGGCAGGATCCCGTCGGCTGTTCCCGACACGATCCTCGAGAACATCAGGATCGACCGGGAAATCGAAGGTGATTTGTGGAAGGCTGACATCGGGAAGGTCGAACGGGGAAAGGACTGGGCGAACTTTTTCGACATAGACGTGGTATTGACCCGTAAAACGGGGCAGCTCTGGACCCTCAAGGCCCCCAAGGGCAGGTATTTCGAAAAGAACATGCGCGCCGAGATCAGCGATCCGGACGGAACGATGACGGAAAAGGGCATGGTGTTCTACTACAGGGCTCCTTTGGCGAAATGGGAGCAGAAGACCAATATTATCCTGTTCCCTGAAGGAGTTGTGGCTTCAGGGGATATGGGGCGCTTCAGCGGGTCTCACGTGAAACTTCTGCCCGAAGGTGTTCTGGAGGCCGAGAAAGGAGCGTCGCTGGTATGGTTCGATCCGGAGGGGAAAAGAGAATGAAGCGGATAATGTCTTCAGTGCCGGCGTTATTGATCATCCTTGTCTTTTGGGGAGCTCTGCCCTCGAATGGTGCCGAACAGGGACGCGGGGATATTATTCTCGATGCGGACAAGGTGATTTACGACCAGGAGAGCGGAATGGCCGAAGCAGAGGGAGACTCCAGGCTCCGGCAGGATGACGTCCGCATTTTTTCCCACCGCATGGAATATGACACCATAAATCAGCAGGCCGTTGCAACCTCAAAACCCGGCGAAGCGGTGACACTGCTCTATGGGAAAAACCGCTTCAGGGGGAAGACGCTGGAATATGACATGACCACCCGGGAGGGTGTTCTGACCGATGCCATGGGGGACCTTCCGGCGGGAATGCACGGGGGGACTGTGTATATCAGGGGAAAAAACCTCGATGTCGTTCCTCTTGATACCGCCGTGGAGAAAAAATGGATCAAAAAACGCCATACCAGGAGGGTAAAAGACGAGGAGGAACAGGTCGCAAAGTGGACCGATGCCTCCATGACCACGTGCCCGTCCACGAAACCCCATTATCGTCTCATGACGAAACGGCTCGTTGTGGTTCCCGGGGTTCGTGTCATCGCAAAGAATCCCCGCGTCTATATTGCGGAGAAATTTCTTTTCTCATACCCCTTTGACTACGTGGTTCCCCTTCACGGCGAAAAGGATTACGTCCTCGGCATTTTCATCCCGAGCGTCATTTATGATTCAGACAAGGGTGTCGGCTATGCCCTCACCGGCCCCTACGCCTGGGATACAGGCGAGGTCGATATGGCGTTCAGGTACTGGAGCGATGTCAACTTTGAGTATAGAGTGGGTTTGAATCAGCGTTTCGGCAGGAACTTTTCCGTGTTTGCCAACGTGGACTACTCGTGGGAAG
>CAYTQC010000050.1:0-11532 GCA_964439735.1 uncultured Synergistaceae bacterium | reverse complement strand
TTATGGAGAGCCGGTCCACCTATACCAGGGCGAAAGTGGGAGGCCTGGAGGGCCGCGCCCTCAGGAAAGGCGACAGGGTCAACTGCGGTGAACCAAAGCCGCTGTGGAAGAAGTGCGAGGGACTTGTGTGCCCCGGGGAACTGAGGGCTGTTTATCTCTCCGATGCCCCTCTCCGGGTGGTCGCCGGTCCCCAGGAAGACCTCTTTACGGCAAAGGGAATACAGACATTCTACGGATCCGACTACGCTGTCTCCAACAGTGCAGACCGTATGGGATACAGGATGGACGGTCCCGAGATCGAGCATACCGCCGCGGCGGATATCATTTCCGACGCCATACCTCTGGGCGCGGTCCAGGTGCCCGGCCACGGTCAGCCCATCGTCATGCTTGCCGACAGGCAGACCACGGGAGGATACACCAAGATCGGCGTTGTCTGCTCAGTGGATATCGCCGCTCTTTCCCAGCGCCTGCCGGGGCACGGCGTCCGGTTTGTGAAAATTTCGCTGGACGAAGCGCTCTCCCTCGTGAAAGAGGAACAGCGCAAACGGGACGAACTGCGCCGCCTGCGGGCGGCCTGGCGCTCCACGCCCCGTTCTTCGGTTCCATTTTCCGCCGGAGGCCAGGAACTTCCCGCATCGGGGGAAGCCATCCTTAAGGTCGACGGGGTAGAACACAGGGTTTCCTGGGAAGAACTGCAGGAGGTGAAATGATGCATGTGATTGACCTGAACAGTGACCTCGGAGAGAGTTTCGGCCCGTGGAAGATGGGAATGGACGCCGAGGTCATGAAAAGTGTCTGCTCTGCGAACGTGGCATGCGGCTTTCATGCTGGCGACGCGGAAGTAATGATCAAAACGGTGAAGGCGGCGAAGGCCGCAGGCGTAGCCGTGGGGGCCCATCCGGGTCACCCCGATCTCCAGGGTTTCGGACGTCGTACCATGGCTGTCACGCCTGACGAAGCCTATGCCTACACCCTCTACCAGATAGGCGCCCTCAAGGCGGTCTGCACCGCCCAGGGTGTGCCTCTCGAGCACGTGAAGGCTCACGGCGCCCTGTACAACCAGGCCGCCAAGGACCTTGCCCTTGCAAAGGCCATAGCACAGGCGACGAAAGACGCGGGAGGAGACCTCATCCTCCTTGGCCTGGCAAACTCGCTCTTCGAACAGGCCGCCGGTGAAGTGGGCGTTCTCTACGCAGCAGAGGCATTTGCGGATCGCGGCTATATGGACGACGGTTCCCTCGTTCCGAGAAGCAAACCGGGCGCTTTCGTCCACGATTTCAACGAAGCCGGCGAGCGCATGGTGCGCCTCGTGAAGGAGGGCGTCATCCGGTCCGCGGAAGGAAAGGACATCCATCTTGCGGCCCATTCCATCTGCCTTCACGGCGACAATCCTGCCGCAGTAGAGATGGCGCGCCATATCCGCGGGACTCTCGAGAAGAACGGAGTCACCGTTAAGAAAATCCGGGAGGTGCTGAAGGGATGAAGGCCTTCGATTACGCCAATGTATCGCCGAGAGAAGTCCGGCAGATGATCCGCGAGGGGAAATGGACGCTCCCCACGCCGGGCATGTGCAAGGGACATGTCCAGGGAAACCTTGTTATCCTGCCCAAAGACCTGGCCTATGATTTTCTCGTGTTTGCCCAGAGGAACCCGAAGCCATGTCCCATCCTTGACGTCACGGAACCGGGAAATCCGGAGCCCAAAATCGTGGCCCCGGGCGCCGACCTCTCTACGGACCTGCCCCGCTACAGAGTGTGGGTGAACGGAGAGTGCGTCGAGGAGCCCACGGACGTGAAGAAGTACTGGCGGGATGACCTGGTGGGATTCCTGCTCGGATGCTCCTTCTCCTTCGAGGGAGCGCTGCTCGAGGCCGGAATTCCGGTGCGCCATATCGAACAGAACCGGAACGTTCCCATGTATATCACCAATATCCAGTGCGCTCCCGCGGGAGCCCTGAAGGGGCCCATGGTAGTCAGCATGCGCCCGATACCTGCCGCACAGGTCCCGAAGGCGGTCCTCTGTACCGGACGTTTCCCGGCGGTGCACGGCGCCCCTGTACACATAGGCGATCCGTCCATTATCGGCATTAAGGACGTGAACAAGCCCGACATGGGTGATCCGGTGGATATCAACCCGGGAGAGGTTCCCGTCTTCTGGGCCTGCGGATGCACACCCCAGGCCGCCATTATGGATGTGAAGCCCCCGTTCTGCATTACCCACGCTCCGGGGCACATGTTCGTAGCTGACCCTAAGGATGCAGACTACGCGGTGTTTTAGGTCCGACGGCAATACGGGGTGGCATTGAGAGCCTCCCGGCATTCACGAATATCAGCGACCTGGCGGGGCGTTCCGGAGGAGCGCCCCGTTTCTCATGCCCGGGGATCCGGTTTCGCCGCTCAACTCCCGGCAGAAAAATGCAACTAAGTTGCAAAATAATCTTTCCCCCTCTATAATCGGCTGTATGCGAGGCTGCGTCATGGCGGTACTTCTCCGGATGCAGTCATGAGTACTTTATTCCCGAAGGAGAGGATTTTCCATGAAACGCTGTACAGGTGTCCTTCGTTCCCTTGTGCTCTTTTTTATTCTCGGTTCCCTCGTTTTCTGTCCTGTTTCGGAAGGGGCTACGGAGTTGTCGGTCTTTGCGGCGGCTTCCATGACGGAATCCATGAACAAGGTTGCCGAAGAATACGGGAAACTTGTCCCCGGCGTGACCATCGTCATCAACTTCGACTCCAGCGGTACACTGAAGACGCAGATCGAACAGGGGGCCGAATGCGACCTCTTCATCTCCGCAGGCCAGAAGCAGATGAACGAGCTGGACATTTCAGCCGGCACCAAGGCCGGGCTGAACTTCGTCAAGCAGGGAACGCGGTTCAACATCGTGTCCAACAAGGTTGTCCTCATCGTCCCCAGGGGGCGGAACGGGAAGGGGATCTCCGATTTCAGGGACGTCACGACGGATAAGGTTTCTCTCGTGGCACTGGGCAATTCAGACGTCCCCGTGGGGCAGTACTCCGAAGAGGTCTACAAGAACCTCGGGCTGTGGGACCAGCTGAAGGAGATGAACCGCATCACCTACGGCAGCAACGTGAAGGAGGTCCTCTCACAGGTGGGCGCCGCCGCTGTGGACTGCGGGATAGTCTACGGAACTGACGCCGCGTCGGCAAAGGGCAAGGTCGAGGTAGTGGCCCGGGCCCCGGAAGGTTCCCACAGGCCTATCGTTTACCCGGCAGCCGTGATGCGGGCAACACGGAAACCCGTGGAGGCCGCAGCTTTCGCGTCGTTCCTCCAGAGTCCGCAGTGCGCCGCCATCTTCGAGAGCTACGGCTTCTCGAAGCCCGGCAAATAGGCCCTGGTTCAGCCCTCCTTTGACGAGGGCTGACATCACGACATGGATCTTTTTCCCCTCTACAACTCCCTGCGTGTGGCGGCGATTTCCACGGTCATCACCTTCTTCACCGGCATCGCCGCCGCCTACTATATCGCAAAGACGCCCAGGGTCGTGAAAGGCATTCTGGACTGCGTGCTGACGCTGCCCATGGTATTGCCTCCCACTGTGGTAGGCTTCTTTCTGCTCAAGACGATAGGTCCCCTTGGCCCTGTGGGATCACGGGTGCTTGAACTCTTCGGGGCCAGGCTGGTAATGGTCTGGTACTCCGCCATATTCGCCACGACGATCGTGACCTTCCCTCTGATGTACCGCACGGCCCGCGGAGCTTTCGAGGCCTTCGACGAAACACTGCTGTATTCGGGGCAGACGCTGGGTCTTTCCAACACCTATCTCTTCTGGCGGGTCATGATGCCGAACTGCAGGCAGGGGATCCTGGCCGGGACGGTCCTCGCCTTCGCCCGGGCTCTCGGCGAGTATGGCGCGACCACAATGGTGACGGGCTATATCCCGGGCCGGACGGCCACGATCTCCACGACGGTCTATCAGTTCTGGCGGGAGGGGAACGACGCCCTGGCCTACAGGTGGGTGGGCGTAAACCTGATCATCTCTGCTGCGGTGCTCATAGTGGTGAACCTGCTCGAGAACCGCTACAGGCAGCCCGGGAGGGCGGCGAAAGATGTTTTGTCCGATGAAGAGGACGTGATAAGGTGACCATCTCCGTGGATATCCGGAAGAGGATGGGTGATTTTCTCCTGGACGTTAACTTTGAGACCGGCAACGAGGTCCTGGCCCTGCTCGGGGCTTCCGGATGCGGCAAGAGCATGACCCTCAAGTGCCTCGCGGGGGTACTGAAACCGGACGAGGGGCGGATCGTACTGGACGGCCGGGTCCTTTTCGACTCCCGCGGGGGGATCAATCTTCCGCCCCAGGAACGGAGGGTCGGCCTTCTGTTCCAGAACTACGCCCTCTTCCCCAACATGACTGTGGAAGGGAACATCCTTACCGTGCTGAGAAAAGAGAGGCGGGAACGCCGCCGGGAGAAGCTCGCCGCGCTGCTGGAAAAATTCTATCTTCAGGGGCTGGAATCCCACTATCCTTCCCAGCTTTCGGGAGGGCAGCAGCAGCGGGTGGCCCTGGCACGCATTCTGGCAAGCGATCCGTCTCTCGTAATGCTCGATGAACCTCTTTCGGCCCTGGACACCTACCTCCGGTGGCAGCTCGAGGCAGAGCTCGTCCGCCTGCTGGAGCAGTTCGAAGGAACTACGCTCTACGTCTCCCACAACCGGAGCGAGGTCTACCGGATCTGCCGGAAGGTATGCGTCATGCACCAGGGAATTTCCGATCCCGTATGCGGAGTTGCCGAACTTTTTGAGAAACCCGGAACTCTCCCTGCGGCCCTGCTTTCGGGGTGCCAGAACTACTCCCGTATCGAGCGCCTCTCACCGCGGACCGTTTCCGCTCTGGACTGGGGAGTGGAGCTTACCTGCGGTGACGACGTCACGGAGGACTCCCGGTATGTAGGCGTGCGCGCCCACTCCCTGAATATCATCGGGGGACCGGGTGAAAATGCCTTTGCCTGCAATGTTCTGCGAAAGGCGGAAGACGTGTTTGAAACCATCCTTATAGTGAGTCCCGGGACGAATGGATCCGGCCGGGCGAACTCGAACATCCGGATCGAGCTTCCGAAGGATGCCGTTCGGGATATCCGGGAAGGCGACGATCTCTGGGTCACCGTCCGCCCCGACGACGTAATGCTCCTTCGGCACCGGGCCCCTGCCCGAATCCCTGCAGGACATGGTGTTCCTCCTCCGGGAAGAGAAAGGATCTCCAGGTCGGAGAAGCAGAAAGCTCCAGGAGATATCCCCGCTGAAAAGCCGAAGGACGCCGACTGCGCAGTGTTTCAGGCGAAACAGGAGAAAAGCCGGGCGGGGTAAAATTCACTCGCCCGGTTTTTTTAAAATGACTCGTTCCATGAAGGATGTGCAGAAAATCATCCCCGAAAATTCACTCATGCCGAAGCTGTCTCGTGCTGTTTTCTCTTTTGTACAGAAGCCGTGAAAAATCTTGACAGGAAGGACAGAATCACATAAGATAGTAATTAATTACTATCTAAGGAGGTCGCGCACATGGCAAAAAATGGGAAATATCTTCCGGCAGAAGAGCGGCGGGCAGTCATAGTGGAAACGGTCCTGGTTCTGGCGGCGGAAGGGAACCCCTCCAAGATCACTACTGCTGCCATAGCGGACCGGATGGGGCTGACGCAGGGCGCGCTGTTCCGCCATTTTCCCAGCAAGGATGCCATATGGGAAGCGGTGATGATGTGGGTTTCGGAACGTCTCCTTGAAAGGGCGGACCAGGCGTCCCTGTCAGCATCAAATCCCCTTGAAGGCCTCGAGGCGGTCTTTTCCGCCCATATCTCTTTCATTGCCGAATACCCGGGAGTTCCCGGTATTTTCTTCGGAGAACTCCAGCGTTCTGAGGAGAGCCCGGCCCGGAAGCAGGCCAGGTTCCTCATGGAAAAGTACGGAGGAAGGATCCTTCACATGCTCGAGGCGGGCAAAAAAGCCGGCCTGATCGATGAACAGGTGGAAAGCAGGGTGGCGGCAGGACTCTTCATAGGAATGATCCAGGGACTTGTGCTTCAGTCCCATATCTCTGGATCATCGGCATCAGTAAGCCGGAATGCGTCCGGGGTGTTCGCCCTCTTCCGTCGCGGAATAGCGGCAGGTGAGAGGTCATGAAGCGGCTTTGGAGGACAATTGGGCTGCTTTTGGGCCTTATAGCCCTGACGGCTCTCTTCTTCTACGTGATGATGCGCTCCGGTCCCCTGGCCCCTGTTCCTGTGACGGCAGCTGCTGTAGAGGAGCGAAGCATTTCGCCGGCCCTCTACGGGATCGGAGTGGTGGAGTCAGGGGCGGTCTTTCGCATCGGGCCCACATCGCCGGGGCGCGTGAAGAACGTGTTCGTCCAGGTGGGAGACCGGGTGGAGGCAGGACAGAAAATCGCCGTGATGGACCCGGTGGACCTCGACCAGCGGACAGCGGCGCAGAGAGCATCGATCTCACGGCTGGAGGCCGTCGTTCGAGCTGCAGGCGCCAGGACCTCCGAGACGGCCGCGAAAAAGAAATACGCGGAGGCACAGTCGAAACGGTACGACAACCTTCTTAAATCAGGAGCAGTCAGCGTGGATTCGGCGGAGGCGAAGCGGCAGGAACGTCAGGTGACAGCCTCGGCGTGGGCCTCGTCAAACGCCGATCTGCAGGCTGCAAGGGCGGAACTCGAACGGGCGCGGGCAGACCTGGACGCGCTTCTCTCCCAGAAGAAAAACCTCGATCTTGCTGCTCCGGCCTCAGGGCTGGTTTCTTCAAGGGCGGCTGAACCGGGGACGACCGTTGTGGCAGGACAGCCGGTCGCCGAGGTCATCGATATCCGGGACATCAGGATCTCCGTACGTTTCGACCAGGCCATGGCGTCAGGCCTCCGGGCCGGCCTTCCCGCCGAAATAGTCCTTCGGTCACGGAACGGACAGGTATTCAGCGGTACCATCCTTCGGGTGGAGCCTCTCGCCGACCCCGTTACAGAGGAACTGCTGGCCAAGGCTGCATTCGATACAATACCCGAGGTCATTCCCCCTCTCGGAGAACTGGCGGAGGTGACCGTGACCCTTCCGGGGCTTCCCGTTTCGCCGGTGGTCCCTGATGCGGCGCTCCAGCGCTGGAACGGAAGCCTCGGCGTGTGGATCATAGAAAACGGCTCCATTGCGTTCCGCCCTGTCAAAACAGGCAGGCGTGACCTGGAAGGCCGCGTACAGGTCCGGGAAGGTCTGAAGCCCGGAGAACGGGTCGTCGCCTACAGTGTAAAAGCGCTGACACCCAAAAGCCGTGTGAAGATATATGATACCCTGGAGGGAATCAGGCAATGATCAGTCTTGCGGGCCGGGATATCCTTCACGGGTGGGGAAAATTTACCCTTACCGGCCTCGGACTGGGGCTGCTCATCGGAGTGACCCTTACCATGGGAGGCGTCTACCGGGGAATGGTAGATGACGCCATGGTGCTCCTTGACAACAGCGGCGCCGACCTCTGGGTCGTGCAGCAGGAGACCCTCGGTCCCTACGCCGAATCCTCAAGCATCTACGATGACACGTGGAGGAGCGTGGCAGGAATGCCCGGCGTAGAGGCGGTCTCGAGCGTCACCTACCTGACGACCCAGGTCCGCAGGGGTGACGAAGATGTGAGGGCAATGGTAGTGGGCGTGGATCCCGGAATGCCCGGATCGCCGGGTCAGCCCGGATACCTGGCTGAAGGAAGGCATATCACCCGCAGCCATTACGAGGCGGTCGCCGATGGCGCCTCGGGATTCAGGCTGGGGGACCAGATCCGGGTCAGACGGAACACGTATACCGTCGTCGGAATCACCCGGCGTATGGTCTCCTCGGGCGGAGACCCCATGGTGTTCATACCGCTGAAAGATGCCCAGGAAGCCCAGTTCCTTAAGGACAACGACTCTATACTGCAGCAGCGCCGGAGGACGGAGGCAAATCCCTCCCTCAACAGGCCCGGGGTTCCCGGTATCCTGGAGAGCGTCATCGCCTCCCAGGGAGCGAACCAGTTCGTGAACTCCGTGCTCGTGCGTCTTCTTCCGGGAGCCGACCCGGAGAGCACCGCGGCACACATCAGGCGCTGGATGCGTCTCGAGGTATACACGAGGGAGCAGATGGAGGACATTCTTCTCGGCAAGCTCATCTCCACGTCGTCCCGGCAGATCGGCATGTTCCTGGTGATCCTCGCCATCGTCAGCGCCGCCATTGTCGCGTTCATCATCTATACACTTACCCTGGGGAAAATACGGGAGATAGCGGTGCTGAAGCTTATCGGTACGAAAAACCGGACCATAGTGTCCATGATCCTCCAGCAGGCTGTCGGCCTCGGGATCCTTGGCTTCATGATCGGGAAGATTTCGGCCACTTTCTGGGCCCCCTTTTTCCCCAAGTTTGTCCTTCTCCAGGCCAGGGATGCGGTGACAGGATTCGTCGCGGTGATGGTCATGTGCGTCCTTGCGAGCATACTGGCGATCCGGGCGGCCCTGAAGGTCGACCCTGCCGATGCAATAGGAGGCTGAGATGGCTGAAACCGGAAAAAGGGGAATAACCATAGAAGGACTGCGAAAGCGCTACGGATCAGGTGATACCGCTGTGGATGCCCTTAAGGGAGTGGATATGACCGTCTCCCCCGGAGAGGTTGTCGGCCTGATCGGGCCGTCGGGGTCCGGGAAGAGCACGCTGCTCAAGTGTCTCGGCGCGGTCATCGAGCCCACCGGGGGACGAATGACCCTCGGCAGTGACGTGATTTACGACGGAAAGTGGAAAATAAAAGACCTCAGGGCACTCAGGAGGGACCGTATCGGTTTCATCTTCCAGGCTCCCTACCTCATTCCGTTCCTGAACGTGACGGACAACGTGGCCCTGCTTCCCATGCTCGCGGGTCATCCCGACGGGGAATCCAGGAAAAGGGCCATGGAACTTCTGGAAGCCCTCGACGTGGCTCACAGGGCTTCCGCAATGCCATCCCGGCTTTCGGGAGGGGAACAGCAGCGGGTGGCCATAGCACGGGCCCTGGCGAACCGTCCGCCGGTCATACTGGCCGACGAGCCGACTGCTCCATTGGACAGCGAACGGGCTCTTTCGGTGATCACCATACTGAACGCCATGGCGAAACAGTACGAGACAGCGATCATCGTGGTGACACACGATGAGAAGATCATCCCCACATTCCGGAGGATCTACCATATCCGGGACGGGAGAACAGAGGAAACGGCCGGCGAAGGCCGTCCTGTTGATAAAGAACAGAACATCCAGTCAGAGGAGGAGACAGCATGATCACGAGAAACCTTGCAGATTTCGGACCTATGGGAAACGCCCACGGAGTGGACGCACGGAACATCTACGACACCGATGACGCCGTCCTGACGGTGATCACACTCAAGCCGGGCCAGTCACTGAAGCGGCATATAACCCCGGTGGACGTGGCGTTCTATGTCCTCGAGGGAAAAGGGACAGTGGAAATAGGTGAAGAAAAGCAGGAAGTGGGCAAAGACACGCTCATCGAAAGCCCGAAGGACATAATGCACTGCTGGTACAACACCAGCGGCGAAGACCTTCGATTTCTGGTGCTGAAGGCCCCGAAGCCGAACAGGAAAACCACCTTCGTCGGTTCCTGATCACCCGGGCTTAGAGGAGGCCGCTTTCCGGATCACGGGGGGCGGCCTCTTCCCATCCAGGCGCCCGGAGTACGGAGAGGAAACTCTCGGCGGGAGGGCAGAAGATGTCGCACCGTTTTCCGGTGAAAGGATGGGGAAAAGACAGCTTTACTGCAGTGAGCATCAGCCGGCTGCAGCCGAACCATTCCCGGAAGAAGCGGTTGTGGCGCCCTTCCCCGAAGGTGGTGTCCCCTATGAGTGGATGGAAAATATGCTTGAAATGCCTGCGGATCTGCCGTCTTCTTCCCGTAAGCGGACGGATCTCTGCCAGGGAATATCTCGTGGTGGGGAATTGTGACACCGCGAAGGGCAGTTCCGCCTTCGCCAGGCGGCGGAAAGCCGTTCGGGCGTCTCTTTCGGTGCCTGTCTCCCCGGCCCTGTCGCGAAGGCCGCCGAGGTCGTCGGGAAGGGGATGATCGATGAGTCCCTCGTCAGGAAGCCATCCCCTCACCACCGCAAAATAGGTCTTTTCCACGCCGCCTTTCCGGAAAAGCGCTGTTCCTTCCCGGGCTGCATCTCCGGCGGTTGCGAAGAGAAGGATCCCCGACGTGGGGCGGTCAAGACGGTGAAGAGGGTAGAGCCGCTTTCCCGCCAGATTTCTCGCCTCCTGGAGAGCGAAACGGGTCTCCCCCCTGTCAAGGGGGGAGCGGTGGACAAGCATCCCCTCCGGCTTGTGTACCGCCAGGAACCAGGGATCCTCGTATATAACGGACACAGTGCGTTCTCTATTTTCCGCCATCCGTTCTTCCCCCTCCTTCTTTATGGTAGTATACAGTACGATGATCGTTCAGGGAGATGATTGCTCATGGTGATCGGCCGAGAAGCAGAAAGGGAGCAAGTCGCCTCCGTCATGAGGCGGCTGTACCGCCGGGGACTGACAACCTGCTCCGGGGGCAACGTGAGCCTCCGGTGCGGCGATGTTGTGCTCATAACGCCCTCCGGAACGGACAAGGGGGAGATCACGGCCGGACAGATCGGCGCCGTGACCATTTCAGGAGAAAACCTTGCGCCTGGTCTGAGGCTCAGCATCGAGACGGAGATGCACCTGGAAGTGTACCGGAACCGGCCGGACGTGAAGGGTATCGTCCACGCCCACCCCGTTACCGCCTCCGCTTTCGCTGCCATGGATGCGGAGATAGACACGAGGCTCACCGCCGAGACATGGCACGTCCTTGGTGTACCGGTCAGGGCCCCCTATGCCCTCATGGGAACGAAGGAACTTGCGCAGATTGTCGGACAGGCGGCCAGACAGGGAAACGCGGTGATCATGGAAAATCACGGGGTCCTCACGATGGGGGAAACGCTCTTTCGGGCGTTCGACCGCATGGAGCTTCTCGAGGCCGCTGCCCGGATGACCTGGATCGCGGAGACCATGGGCTGCAGCCGCCCCCTCACCGAAGCGAGGATACGGGAAATAGAAGAGGTATACGGCGGACGGGGAAAATAGGCGAACGCCGGCACAATATCAGAAGAAGGTGTCTTTATGTTCATAGTGTCAGCTCTCGGGATTCTTGCGGCTTTTTTCATCTTCGGAATATTTTCTTCAGGAAAAATAACGTCCTCGTCCGAATACTCGGTAGCCAGCAGAAAAGCCTCTGCAGGAGGGGTATCAGGGATAATCCTTGGAAGTCTCGTGGGGGGATCATCCACCGTGGGAACGGTGCAGATGGCCTATCACTACGGGTTGTCGGCATGGTGGTTTACCCTTGGCGGCGGGATCGGGTGTCTCATCATGGGGCTTTGGTTCGTCAAGCCCCTGAGGTCCACTGAACTGATCACCCTTCCCCAGTTTCTCGGAGGCCATTTCGGCCAGAAGTCGGCCATTCTCTCAGCTGTGGCAACGGCTCTCGGTTCTTTCATCGCCCTCATCGCCCAGTTCCTTG
>CAYTQC010000049.1:2148-11545 GCA_964439735.1 uncultured Synergistaceae bacterium | reverse complement strand
TCCTTCTTTCCATTCCGTTTTCCGCGCAGGCGGCGGATCCGCCGGATCCTGCCGACGATCAGGTGATTCTGTATGAACATACCGGTTTTGAAGGCGAGAACATAGGATTTATGGCAGGCACCGATGTCCCCGATCTCACGAAGTGGAACCTTCTTTCCGGGGGGAAGTGGAACGACCGGATAAGTTCCATTGCCGTGGGAAAAAACGTGAAGGTCATCCTCTGGCAGCACATCAATTACGCGGGCGACAGCGTGCCGTACGGGGGAGACGGCGAAAATGACCTGCTTATCGGCGATCTCCACGCCGCGGGATGGGGGGACAGGGTCTCTTCCCTGCAAGTTACGGCCCGGCCGGTACAGCAGCAGGAAGAACAGCAACAGGGGAGTTCCGGTCCGACGGCTGGAGAACCCGCCCCGCACCAGGTTTTCCTGTTCGAGGAAGCGGATTTCGGAGGCCAGAGCCTGGGATTCACCTACGACAACGATGTCCCGAACCTTACCAGGTGGAACCTGCCCTCGGGTGAAAAATGGAATGACCGGATCAGCTCCCTGAAAGCGGGAAAGGATACGCGGATAACCCTCTACCAGAACTCAAACTACGGTGGAGCCAGCGTCAGTTTCGAGGGCGACGGTACAAACGGAGCGGAAGTGCCCGATCTTCACGTCACCGGATGGGGGAATGCCGTCTCCTCGCTGAAGGTCCGAAAGAGCTATATTCCCAAGGCGAACGAGGTGTTTCTCTTCGAACACGAGAACTACGACGGGGCGGGCCTGTTCCTGTATAAAGGCAGGGATATCGCCGATCTCCGGGCATGGGCCATCACGGGAAGCAAAAGCTGGAACGACAGGATCAGCTCCATGAAGATCGGCAGGGACGTGATGGTATACGTCTGCACGGATATCAATTCCGGGGGCGTCTGCGTCCCCTACAGGGGAGACGGTGTCGGCGAAACGTTTATTTCGAGCCTCCACGGAGAGGGATGGGGGGACAGAATCTCCTCCCTGAAGGTCAGGGAAAGGAACTGGGACCCCGCAAGCGAGACCCCGTCAGGCAGCGGCTCTGAAGAAGCAGGACAGTCGGACGGGGAGGAGCAGGAGGAGCCGGAGCCCCACCAGGCGATCCTGTTCGAGCATTCCGACTTCACCGGGGACAGGCTGGTGTACGCCTTCGACAGCGAGATGCCCGACCTCACGAAGATTTTCCTGAAGGGCTCTTCGAGAAGCTGGAACGATGCCGTCAGTGCCGTGAAGGTGGGCAAAAACGCAAAACTGGTCCTCTTCGAGCACATCAACTACGAATCCCCTCTCGGCGAGATCCAGGGGGAGGGGCAGACGGTGAAGGCCGTCGAACTCCACTCCGTGGGATGGGGAGACAAAGTCTCGTCGTTCAGGGTCAGGATGAGCGATCACTCCTTCTGACAGGGCACCGGCACCGGTACCGGCGGTACGGATCAGACCTGCGGCCCCGCTGATACTGGGGAAACGGAAGAGGTCAGCAGGGAGAAAATAGTCCCCTTCGATGAAGAGATAATATTTTTCAAGGATCCGCACTTCAGGGGAGAATATCGAATGTATTCCGTCGGGGAAAGCCTGCCGGATCTCTCACAGCTTCCCCTCTGGGACACCAAGGGAAGCTGGAACGACAGGATCAGCTCCCTGAAGATCGGGAAAAACGCTCAGGCCTACGTGTGCGCCTTCGTCCGCTACGGGGCTCCGTGCATCTCCCTCAGGGGGGACGGAAAGGGGATTACGGAAATCGCTGATCTCCACGGCAGCGGATGGGGCGACAGGATATCGTCGATCAAGATACGGGAAAAAGACTGGAGACCTGAAGACGACCCGGAAGACCCCTGAACGGAATTCCCGGGAAAACGGATGACTGATATACAGTGATCTTCTGATACGCCCGTGGCCCCCGTTTTCAGGGGACCACGTTTTTTTACCGGACCGTCTTCGAAAAATTTCAGCGTGGAAGCAGCCGTATCTCCGCTGCCCGCTTCTCCAGGGGAAGGGCCTCATCTGTTCTGCCCGTCTCCCTGTAGAGGGCGGCAAGGTTTTCAAGGGTGCCGGCCACCGACGGGTGGTCGGGGCCGAGGTACCGCTCCTTTATGGCAAGGGCCCTTCTGAAATAGGCCTCCGACTGCTTCGCGTCCCCCTTTGCCCGGGAGAGATCCCCCAGGTTGTGGATCACCGAGGCAACGGAGGGGTGTCCTTCCCCGAGGTTCTTCTCGTAGATGGCCAGGGCCCTGAGAAACAGGGGCTCCGCCGCGGCGGCTTTTTTCTCCTCCAGGAGCAGCAGTGCCAGGTTGTTCAGCGACGCGGCCACGTAGGAGTGCTCCGGGCCGAGGGTCTCGAATATGGCCAGTGAGCGTCGGAACATGGCCTCAGCCTGGTCCGGCCTGCCGTCCGCCTGGTTCAGAAGGGCAAGGTTGTTGAGGCACATGGCCACGTTGGGGTGATCGGGGCCCAGGTGCTCCTCGTAGAGGCCCATTGCCCTGAAAAACAGGGGTTCGGCTGCGCCTGGATCCCCCTGGGAGCGGTAGAGCTCCGCGAGGTTGTTCAGGGGGGTCGCAAGGGAGAAATCATCGGCTCCGAGGGCTTTTTCGTAGGATCCGATGGCCCGTTTGTAGAGGGCTTCCGACTCGGAATACCGGCCCTGGAAGTGCCTGAGCTGTGCGAGGTTGTTGAGGGTCGAGGCGGTGTCGGGGTGGTTCGGGCCATTGTGCTCCTCGTGGATCGCCAGCGCGCGCAGGTAGTAGTGTTCCGCCTCGGCATACTGTCCGAGGCTGTGCCACGCGTTGGCTATGAGACCCAGTGTGGACGCTGCGGGAAGCGATTTCGGCCCGCCTCCTTTCTCAGCGGCCTCGAGGGCCTTCATCCCTTCCGTGACGGCTTCGGAGAACATGCCGGAACGGTAGAGGGAGAGGGCGTACTCGTGAAGGGGCTGCCAGGGAGTTTCTTCAGCTTTTCCGGGCAGGCTGGACGCCTGCAGCAGAAGGATCAGTGCCAGTATAAATATCGTTTTTTTCATTTAAGTCTCCTTTGGGGGCCGGGCTCACCCGATGTGCCGCCTGGCTTTTTTGTTCAGCCGATGGTGCTTTTCAGAAAGCGGAGGAGGTTTCCGCCGATTATGCCCGCGATCTGGTCCGACGGATACCCCCGGGACAGGAGCTCCGCCGTGAGGCCGAAGCTTTTGGGATATCCCCTGATGCAGTCGTAGTACCGATGAGGGCCGGGGCCGGAGAAGTCACGGAACTCGTCGCAGAAGTCGAAGCCGAAGACGGGGACACCGGGTCCTGCGGTTCTCACTATGTGGTCCGCATGGTCCGCGAGGTCTTTTTCATCCACCTGCTTTTCATCAGGATTTCCGGCGAAGGCGCTGCAGACGTTGAGACCCTGGACGCCTCCCCGGGCGGCGAGCCGTGAGGTCTGTTCGTCGGTGAGGTTCCGCATCACCGGCGTCAGCGCGCGGCAGTTGGAGTGGGATGCCGTCACGGGAACGTCGAAGAGGGAGAATACGTCCTCCACCCCCTCGTCGTTGAGGTGGCTGATGTCCAGGTACATGCCGAGCCTGAGCGCCTCCTCGAGGACCCGGACGCCGAATTCCGTGAGGCCTCCCTTCCTGCCCTCCCGGACGGGGGAGAAGGAGCATCCGTCCGCGGCGTAGTTCCTGCGGCTCCAGGCGATGCCCACGCCCCTGACTCCAAGCTCGTGGAAGATCCCGAGCAGCGAGAGGTCGTTCCCTATGGGCTCGAGCCCCTCGAAGGAGAGAAGTATGGCCAGCTCGCCCCGTTCGTTGGCCGCCTCGATTTCCGCCGTATTCCGGCAGAGGGAAAAGAGCCCGGGGCTTTCCTCCATCTCCGCACGGAGGGCGCTGATGCAGCCCAGGGCCCTTCTGAGCCCCATCTCGGGAAGATATTCGTCGCCGATGAAGAGGGACGACACCACCAGGTTGACCCGGCCCTCCCGGAACAGGGGCAGGTAGTCCTGCTCTATTACTTTTGTCCGCCCTTTCGCTCTCTTGAAAAGCACCCGGGGAAGGAGGTCGTTGTGCCCGTCCGCCACGAAACACCATTCGTGGAGCTTTTTCGCCTTGTCAAGGAACTCCATCCGGGCATGCTGCTGTTCACTGTCCTGCGTCTGCGCATCCGGCGTTTCCGTTTCGGGTGTTTCTTTATCGTTCATTTCAATGTTCTGCATCTCTTCGGTCATCAGGTATCGTCTCCTTTATTGTCCCGGGCGGTCATGGTCATCCCCGGGCGAAGAGGCCGGAGAACCCCGCGAGGGAAAGGCGGTAATTCCCGTCCCTGCCCGTGACGGACCCGGCGCATGTCATGGAATTGAGCACCGCTTCCTCCACAGATTCCGCCGCCGCCCGGAAGGCGAGATTGATGTAGTTTTCGTTGAACATGGCCAGAGGGACTGTCGGCGCCGTTTCGTCGTGCAGGACCCGGTTGGCCGTGGTGAAGGCAAGGGAGATCTCTCCGCTTCCGCTGCCTATGAAGGCCCCCGTACGGGTTATCCCCACTGAGGCGCGCCTGGCCACCCGGCCGAGCTGCCGTTCCGTGAGGGGAATGTCCGTGGCGATGACCACGATGACGGAGCCCTGTTCGTCGCCGGGAGGGTCTGTCTCCATGATGGACGGGCCGATATGCCTGCCGTCCACCCGGAGGTCCTCCATCTGGCCGAAGTTGGAGAGGACGAGCGCGCCGAGGGTGAAGGACGATCCCTCAACTTCCACTATTCTTGACGCGGTCCCGATGCCGCCCTTGAGCTGGTAGCACGACATGCCGCGCCCCGCTCCCACCGCTCCTTCACGGAACTCCGCCGAAGCGGAGGCGATAGCCTGCAGCACGTGTTCCTCCCGGACATGGAAACCCCGGATATCGTTGAGATATCCGTCGTTGCACTCGCAGACCACGGGGTTCACCGTTCCCGTCTCCCGGCCGATGTCGGGGTTGTCCCCGAGCATGTACCGGACGAGGGCCTCCGAGGCGGCGCCTACGGAGAATGTGTTGGTGAGGAGAACCGGGGTCTCGAGTGTGCCCATTTCGTCGATCTGGATGAGCCCGGCGGATTTGCCGAAGCCGTTGATCACGTGGGCGGCAGCAAGGAGTTTTTCCCTGAAGATATTGCCGCCGTGGGGAAGAACGGCCGTCACTCCCGTCTGCACGGGGCCGTCGGAGAGGGTGCAGTGGCCCACGCGGACCCCTTCCACGTCTGTGATGGCGTTCCGCGGCCCCCGGGGCATTATCCCTGTTGTGACGCCGTAATCGGCGATTCGTTTGCCTGATTCCATGGTTTCAGCTCCTTTTCCGTCCTTCCGCAGAGACGACCGGGCAGGACAGGATTGCCTGCTATTCTATCATTTTTGTTCCGTCAGCCCGGAAAGCCACTCCGCGGCCCCCGCCGCATCCAGGTGCCGGGCGGCCCAGCCCCGCCTCCGGAGCTTCTCCGGGACGAAGGGATCGAACTTCTCCGCTTCCGTGTCCGGAACGTCCGCAGCGAGATCCTCCCCTTCCGGCAGAGGTTCCGAGAGGATGAGCTTCACCGCCGACAAAAGAGCCATGCGGCCGCATTCCCGGACGGTGATCACGCCCCTGAGGGCTTCCGCCCGGAGTTTTTTCCTGCGGAGGAGCATGGCGGCTGCCTCGACGGCCTCGTCGCCCCTCCAGGGAAAGAGATGAAGTGCGTCCCTGCCCTCAAGGATATCCGTCTCCCCGAGCCCGGCCCCGCGGAACCTCTCGGCCCCCTCACGGAAGAGGGCGGCGGCGGTCCGGTCGAAGTATGAAGGAGGGTCGCCGGCGAGAAAGACCTCCTTCATCCTCCTTCTGACCGTATCGTGGACCATGGCGGTCCCTCCCGAAAGCCGGGGAGGAGATCCCCCGGCGGACGGCCGGAGGAGAATGGTCTTCGTCTCCCCGGTCACCGAGACACACTCCCATGCACGTCCCGCGAAAAGGATCCTCTGACCCGGAGCAGGGGGTATCTCGAGGGGGACGGTGCCGAGGAGGGTTCCCCCGTATTCGAGCCGATACTCTGCGGGCGAGGCGAATGCCGTGAAGAAGGTGTACCGGTCCGTCAGGAGCTCGCCCCCGGTGCCAAGTACGAGACGGCCGTCCTCAAGCTGGCTGATCGCGTGTTTTTCCGCAAGGCCCCGCAGGAATTCAGCGTAATCGTTCCTGCCCACCATGGAAAAGGGGCCTGTGCCGCACAGCAGGGTCCAGAGCTGGTCCGCCCTGACGCCGCCGTACTGGGCGATCACCGACAGGGTCTGCTGGACGAGGGTGGAAAGATGGTACAGCCCCTTCCGGGGAGGTTCCCTCCATTTTTCCAGGAGCAGGGAGAGGACCGCCGCCGTCTGGACAAGCGAAAACCTGAGGAAATCGGCGGGGTGGCTGTCCGGGGTGATCTCCGGCTCTTCCGCGAAAACCCGGAGCACGGCGGGGCCGCCCCTTCTTCCCGACCGTCCGAGGCGCTGGCGGAGACCGGATACCGTGGAGGGTTCCTCCACCTGGCCGATGGACGCCACCGACCCGATATCGATACCCAGCTCGAGGGTCGAGGTGCACACCGCGGTGGTGGGAAGGTCCTTCTTCTGGAGCCGCTCCTCCAGGCTTCGGCGAAGTTCGGGGGCGAGGCTGCCGTGGTGGGGGAAGAATTCGTTGGGGACAAAATTCTTTTCGCAGAGCGCTGAGAGGGCGGCGGCAAGCTCCTCGGTCCGGGAGCGGCTGTTGGTGAACAGGAGGTGGGAGTCTCCCCTCAGGAGACGGTAGATGTCGTTCACCATCCCTTCCGGCAGCGGAGCCCTTTCTCCCCTTCGGGGGGCCGGGAGCCTGTATCCCCTGACCTGGAGCAGGAGTTCGCTCCCCGTTCCTTCGGAGACGAGGATCCTGCAGGGAAGTGTTTTTTCGGGGCGGAGGGCAAGAGCGGCGATCTCCATGCCGCTGAGGGTGGCGCTGAGGGCCACGCGGGGGACCGTCCGGCCGATGAGGAATTCGATGCGGCGCAGGAGGGACTGGAGCTGGCACCCCCGCTCGGTGCCGAGGAAGGCGTGGAACTCGTCGACGATGACGTCCACCAGCCCTCCGAATGCCTCCCGGCACCAGGAAGAGGAATTCATGAGAAGGGATTCCAGGGATTCGGGAGTGATGAGCAGCACGCCCCGGGGATCCTTCCTCAGGGCGTTCTTTCCCCCCTCCGGGGCGTCGCCGTGCCACGGCGTGACGGGAAAGCCCACGGAGCCGCAGAGACTCTCAAGCCTCCGGGCCTGGTCGTTGATGAGGGCCTTGAGGGGGCTGATATACAGCACGGCGATCCCGGGGAGAGGACTTTCGGCCATCCGCGTGCAGGCGGGAAGGAACGCGGCCTCCGTTTTTCCCCCGGCCGTGGCGGCGCTGAGGATCACGTCCTCCTTTCCCTCGAGCACGGGAAGAAGGGCCATCTCCTGGATCTCGCGGAGGGAGGGCCATCCCTGCCTCCAGACCCAGCGCCGGACTCCCTCTGCCAACCGGCCGAACCCCGCGGATGCCTCCACGGCACCCTCAGATCCTGAAGGAGGACAGCCCGTCTTCAGGGGCTTCCTCCTCCCCTTCATCGGCGATCTCGGGCATGTCCGTGGGGCGGTCCTCCTCCACGGGTATTTCGTCGATGAGGGAGGTCCACCGGATCTCCGGGTTCTGTTCGAGCACCGCGAGAAAGTCCGCGAAGGCCTTGATGGTGGTGCGGGGGGTCCGGAAATAGGCCTCCCCGATCTTCTTCGAACAGTGGGCCAGGAAGGCGGCGAGGGCCTCGTCCGGGACAAGGTGTTTTGCCGGGTCCCCCGAGGCGTAGACGTTCCGGATATTGCCCAGCAGCACGTAGAGCTCCTCCGCGGAGAGGCTTCCCAGGTGAAGGATGGGGGCGTCGTAATCCGTTACCCCCGCGGCCTTCGCGAAGGTGTTCTCGGTGAGGCGGGAGTGGAGCGCCTCGTAGCTGTAGAGCCCCTTCCGGGGATCGTAGAGAAAGTCCGGCGTGCCGCCCAGGAGAAAGCCGATGGCCCCGGCGGTACCCTGGAGGCAGTCGTTGAGCATCCGCAGGATCTGCTCGTAGTTGGAGAGCCGGGCCTTGGAACTGGCCAGTTTGTACAGGTTGACCATTTCGTCGAGGTTCACCAGCAGGCCTCCGTAGCCCGCCTGCCGGACGAAGAGGCTCAGGATCTTCAAAGAGTCGTAGACATTGCCGTCGTCGATGATTGTGCGCACGCCAAGGGCGTTCCTGGCGTCGGTCCGGGTCGCGAACTCGCCCCGGAGCCACCGGACGGCATCGGCTCGAAGACGGTCGTCGGCCTGTTCGTAGCCGTTCCAGTATGCCTCTATGACTGAGGCGAAGTCGTACCCGCCGACCATCTCCGAGATCTTCTCAAGGCGCTTCGAGATCGCAGATTTCACCGTTCCCCCTTCTGCGTCAGCCTCCCTCCGTGCCTCGGCGAGGAAACGCTCCACGAGACCGGGAAGGCCGTTCCCGTCCGGCTTGGTCCTGGTGGAGAGGTTCTTCGTCAGCTCCGCGTAGAGATTCCTGGCGTGCCCGCCGGTGGAGTACAGCCTCCGGTCGGGGGAGAGGTCCCCGTGGAGGGTGACGAGTCCCTTCTCGAGGGCGATGGACCGGACGAGCTGGAGGAAAAAGCTCTTTCCCGCTCCGTAGGCCCCGATGATGAGCCTGAAGGCGGATCCGCCGTCGAGGATCCTGTCGAGATCCTTCAGCAGCGCCTCAACCTCCCTCGCACGGCCTACCTGGATGTGGTGCAGTCCCGTGCGGGGAGTTACACCTGCACGGAGGGACTGGATGATGGCGTCCCGTTCACGGGGCCGGATTTCCGTTTTTCTGCTTTCCATTGGAAAGGACCTCCTCTGCAAGGGCAATGTCGATGTAGATAGGGTCTCCGTCTTCCGCAAGGGGTGCCCCCGCGGTGGCGAAGGCCCATTCGTTCACGATTTCCAGCGCGCCGTCCGGAGGGAGCGAAAGCTTGTCGCAGAGCGAGAGGTACTCCTCTCTCCTCCACGTCTCCCTGCGGAGAAGGGTCTGGAGCAGTTTTCTGTGCCCTTCGTCAAGGGGTGAAAGGGGGTCTGCGGGATCAGGGGCCGGAAGCGGTTCAGCGGCCTCTTCATCCTCCGATGAAAAGATCTCCCGAAGGATCCCTCCCACCCGCCGGGTCTCCTCCTCGCGGAGGCGGATGAGATCCATGTCAAGGGAAAAGGCCCTCGGACTTCCCTGCCGCGCCGGAACTGCCCGGGGAGTCCCCGTCACGGCGGCGTGGATATTCCGTGCAGCCTGGTCCCGCTCCAGGCCGAGGTATGCGTACAGCTTCTCCACCTGTCGGACTTCGGCGGGATCCACCCTTCCGTCTGCAGCCGCCACGG
>CAYTQC010000049.1:0-2048 GCA_964439735.1 uncultured Synergistaceae bacterium | reverse complement strand
GGACGGAGGCCGTGGATCCGCACATCGGGCGCCATGCCGAAGCCGAATGTTTCAAGGGTCTCCGCCAGTTCCTCGGACCGCTTCAGGTCCATTTTGGGCGGGACTGGCCGCCCGAGAGCCCCGAAGACGGCGTCAGCGTCCACAAGGCGCATCTCTCCCCCGCACAGTCGGGCGAGGCGTTCCCGCACTCCTTCCCCCGCGGGGGCCTCCGCGAGAAGATCCCGGGGCAGGAGGGCCGCCGCTCCCGGCGCGTCAGGGCTGCCTCCCTTTGCAATGTGCCTGCAGTAGGCCTCCAGTTCGTCGGCGCACCGGCCTGCTATGGCGGCGATCTTCTTCAGGGGGCTCTTGAGGATAAAGGGATTGGGAAGGCCGGGGATCCGAAGACGGAGCCCGTCTCCCAGTGAGGGACTCGCTGCCTTGTAGGTGAGGGTCAGGGAGGTCTTCGTGGAACGGATGATCATGCCGTCGCCGAATTTTTCCCTGTAGCGCACGGCAAAGAGTTTCCGGAAGAGGTCGGGGCATCGCCTCGCAGCGGTTTTCAAACCGTGTTCCGGATTGAGGATCAGCCACTGAAGGGCTGTGTCAGGGGGTATGGGCTCCTCGGCAGCTGCATACCGTGCGAGGACGGCCGCGAAGGGTTCGGCGCAGTACCTGTCTGAAAAGTCAACGTAGGGGGGCTGCTCGTCAGGCTTGCCGTAGAGCACCCACTCCACGGCGAGGAGGTTCCGGCAATACCCCCGGAACGCGCGGTTCCCGCCGTATATGGGAAGCAGGCGGAGCAGTTCGCGGACGATCTCTCCCCTTTCTTCCGGGGAAACCAGCCGGCGCTGCCCGTCCACGAGGAGCCTCCGCTCCAGGCCGTAGAAGAAAAGGAACACGTAGGCGATATCCGCCGACGGGTCGCTTCTCTCCCCCGAGAGCCATGAAAGATACGCTCCCCGCTGCCCGGGGGAGAGTTTTCCGTAGTCGGGGAAGGAATCTTCCACAGGTTCATGCGGACTCACTCCCGGTTCAGCCTTCAGGTCGGTATTGATGAGGCAGGGGTCGTTGAATCCCGTGTAGTCGAGGAGTTTCCCCCCCACATATACAAGCCCCCCGGATATGGAATATCCGTTCACCACGGGGGTCGTGTCAGCCCCGAACCACTGTGCCGGAGCTCCCCGGGGAAACTCGACCCGGACAGCGCCCGGAGCCGGTCCGTCTTTCCCCTGCTTTCGGGCGGAGGAATGTCTGCGGAGGGCCCGCACTCCCTTGTATGTAAAAAAGATGGCAAGAATAAGAAGAAACAGCTCCACTCGCGGATACCTCTTTTCGGATTTTCGGATCGGGCCGCCGGATCCTTCCACGGCTGCCGGCTTCAGTAAGGACACAATACAGAACAGGGCTGAACAACGCTATTGTAACCCATTAAAGCGGTGCAAAAACAGGCCGGGATGAACAGGAAGCATTTTTATACTCAAAAGAACCGACAGTTCCGCCTCCATATCCCTGCAAGGTTTTTATTCTGAATGCCCTTCTGCCGGACTCTTTTTCATTGCCGCTGATCCGCGGAGAAAAAATAACGCTGCCGGTTCATGAATCTGCGTTCCTTAAAAAAATACATGACAGAATTATATGACTATACTTGACAAATTCTTCGCACATCTCTATTATATTCGTACATTATATCTGAATTTTCTTTTTATTTAACGATCCCGTATCCCCCTTTTTGAACGACTTCAGCCGAAGAAAAGATGTTCCGGAGAGAAGCCGGACGGCTTCACAGCTTCCAGTGTCGGGGAGGGATACGTTATGAAGAGATGGACAGCCTTGAAAATATATTTCATATCCGTTTTTTTGCTCGCGGGAATAACAGCGGCTTCACTGCCCGCAGATGCCGCTGTACTCACTGTAGGACCGGGTGAAATGTACACGGCGATCCAGGATGCCGTAGACGCCGCCGCTCCAGGAGACACAATCCGGGTACGGACCGGCACATATGTTGAGGACATCCGCATCAGCACAAACAATCTTGCCCTGGTTTCCGCCGACGGGCCCGGACTCGCCGT
>CAYTQC010000048.1:6495-11728 GCA_964439735.1 uncultured Synergistaceae bacterium | reverse complement strand
CCCCGGGAAGGAGGAGTTGAAAAGGAAAGACGTCAAGGTTGCGGGATGTTGGCGGTACCAGTCAGCGGGACTCCCTCCCCGAGGGAGAAGGGGATATGGAAGCAGAAAAGAAGGAGGTAATGTCATGTTCGGAAAAAAGACCTTTGCTCTTGCGCTCCTTTTCGTATTTCTGGCGGCGTCCTTCGCCTGCGGGGCACCTGTGATCCTGAAGCTCTCCAACGTTCTGCCCGACGGCAATCCCACCACGGATTCCATGGTCTTCTTCGCCGAAAAGGTAAAGGAGAAGACCGGAGGAACGGTGGAGGTCCGCCTTTTCAACAACAGCGCCCTTGGCGGCCAGCGCGAAGCTCTTGAGAGCCTCCAGGCGGGGACCATCGAGATGTGCATGGCCAACGCAGGGCCCATGGGGCAGTTCGTCCCCACCATGGACGTGCTCTCGCTCCCATATGTCTTCCAGAGCACGGACCACATGTTCAAAGCCCTCAACGGCAAGGCTGGGGAAATGCTCAAGGCAGACATCGACAAGGCAGGATTCGTCTTTCTCTACTGGGGCGACGGCGGCTCCCGAAACCTCATCAACAACAAGCGTCCCATCACAAAGCCGGAGGATCTGAAGGGGCTCAAGATCCGCGTCATGGACAGCAAGCTCATGGTGAACACCCTCAACGCCATGGGTGCCATCGCCACCCCCATGGCCCAGGGCGAAGTCTACAGCGCCCTCCAGCAGGGCGTGCTCGACGGATGGGAGAACAACCCCGTCACCCTTCTGACCCTCAAGCTCTACGAAGTTTCCGATATTTTCTCATGGACCCGGCATTTCATGGTTCCCGACCTGGTCATTATCAGCAAGCAGGCCTTCGCCAAGCTCACCCCTGAACAGCAGAAAGCCATGCTCGAGGCCGGCCGCGAGGCCGAGGTGAAGCAGCGTGAATACTGGAACGCCTTCGTCGGCAAGACCGTGGAGGATCTGAAGGCACATAACGTGAAATTCAACGAAGTGGATGTCGCGCCTTTCGTCAAGGCAGTCCAGTCCGTCTGGGAAGAGTACAGGGCGAAGTTCGGAACGGAACTGCTCGATCTCATCATAGCGGCGAACAAGTAGAATGAGACCGGACGGGAGGGCCTGCCGGACTCTCCCGTTCCCGACAGATCCGAGGTTTTTTCGAAGACGGCGTTTGCCCGGAGCGGCGCGCCCGGCCATATCATATCAAGGACCTGCGAAGGGTGGAGGTGAACCTCGTGAGAAGTGCCAAGCTTGTTGCCCCGGGGCGGATAGAGATTTTCGAGGACAGGATGCCACTCCCCACGGAAGGAGAGGTTCTCGTCAGGGTAAAAGCGGCGGGAATCTGCGGATCCGATCTTCATATCTACAAGGGAGAGCGCCCGGACGTGGAACTGCCCCGGATCCTTGGCCACGAACTGGTGGGCGAGGTGGAATCTGCGGGAAGCGGCGTCACGGGTTTTTCAAAGGGGGACCGGGTGACCATAGACCCCGTAGTCTCCTGCGGAGAGTGCGTTTCCTGCAGGCGGGGATACGACAATCTCTGCAGCACCGTCAAATGCCTGGGAGTCCAGGTGGACGGCGGGTACTGCGACTACATAGCCGTTCCCGCACAGAAGCTCTATCTCCTTCCCATGGGATTGTCATGGGAAAAGGCGTCCCTTGTCGAGCCGTTCTCCATCGGGGCCGAAGTCCTCGCAAGGAGCGGGGTGCTGGAGGGCGACAAGGTACTCGTTCTCGGAGCCGGGACCATAGGTCTCTGCATCCTCCAGGCCATGAAGATCGCCGGGGCGGAAGTACTCATCACCGACTTCGTGGACAGCCGCCTCGAAACTGCCCGCCGGCTGGGGGCAGACCGGGTGGTCAACGGAAAGACAGGGGACATGGCTGCAGAACTCTCCGAATTCACCGGAGGTTTCGGAGCCGACGTGGTCGTCGAGGCGGTGGGCATGCCCCGACTGCTCGAGGAAAGCCTGGTATGTGCCGCCCCCGGGGGCCGCATCGTTGTCCTGGGGTTCCACCCTGAACCGGCGAAGATCCCCGAGGTCATGATAGTGAAGAAGGAGCTCAGGATAGTCGGGTCGAGGATGAACTGCCGCCGCTTTCCGCAGGTCATTGAATGGTTCGAAAAGAAACGTGTGGACCCCGAACCGCTGATCTCGGCAGTCTATCCCTTTGAGAAAATCGACACGGCTTTTCGCGATATACTTGATAAGCCGGAAAAATTTCTGAAGGTGCTCATAACATATTAAGGGAATTGGTCGAAAGGTAGGCGAAAAGGTATATGATTCTCGATTTCTTCAGGCTTGACGGAAAGGTGGCCATGGTCACAGGGGCACGGAAGGGGCTGGGCCGGGGTATCGCCGAAGGCCTGGCCGAGGCCGGCGCCGATATTGTCGGGGTGGGCCCGATCCCCATGCCCGAGACGGAAAAAGCTGTCCTGGCCCTGGGCCGGAAGTTCCTGTTCATAGATGCGGACCTGGGGGCACGAGAGCGCATCCCCGACATCGTTCCCGAGACGGTGGCTGCCATGGGGTCGGTGGACATCCTCGTAAACAACGCGGGGATCATCCGGCGGGCCGATGTGCTCGAGTTCACGGAGAAGGACTGGGACGACGTGATGAACGTCAACCTCAGGAGCCTGTTTTTCCTCTCGCAGGAGGCCGCGAGGCAGATGCAGAAGCAGGGAAGGGGAGGAAAGATCATCAACATCGCCTCCATGCTTTCGTTCCAGGGAGGTATCCGGGTCCCGTCGTACACGGCAAGCAAAAGCGCCGTGGCAGGCCTGACAAAGCTCATGGCCAACGAACTTGCCGTCTACGGCATCCAGGTAAACTCCATTGCGCCGGGATACATGGCTACCGATAACACCGAGGCGCTCCAGAAGGACCCGGTGAGGAGCCGCGAGATCCTTTCCCGCATTCCCGCAGGCAGGTGGGGAACACCCGATGACCTGAAGGGAGCGGCGGTATTCCTCGCCTCGTCTGCTTCAGACTACCTCACGGGCTGTATTGTGCCGGTAGACGGAGGATGGCTTTCACGGTAAAATTTCCGGAATAGAAAGAACCGCGGCGAGGGCAGAAAAGTTTTTTATTGCCGGTAGAGTCCGTTTCAGATGTCCGGAAAAAATGAGCTGCCGCCGGGAAGAAAGGGAGAGCTGATATGAAAGCTGTCTATGTTGCCGAGCCTCACAGCCTGGAGATCAGGGAAATGCCCATGCCGGAACCGGGGCAGGGAGAAGCTCTCGTCCGGGTGCGCGCGGGAGGCATCTGCGGATCGGATATGCACATCTATCACGGTACGAACCCTCTTGCAAAATATCCCAGGATCATCGGGCACGAGTTTTCGGGAGAGATCGGGTCCCTCGGGCCGGGAGTGCAGGGCTTCAGCATCGGCGACCGCGTGGCGGTCGACCCGGTCACCAGCTGCGGCACATGCTACGCCTGTTCCATCGGGCGCTCCAATGTGTGCGAGAACCTCGAGGTGTTCGGGGTCCACAGGCACGGAGGGTTTGCCGAGTACGTCGCTCTTCCCGTGAAAAATCTTCATAAAATTCCCTCAGGCTGGTCATTTGAGAAGGGAGCCCTGGTGGAACCCTTCACCATAGCTGCCAACGTCCTGTCCCGGACAGAGTGCTCCGGATCTGACCGTCTGCTGATCATGGGCGCTGGGCCCATCGGCCAGGTGATCCTCCAGGCGGCACGGAGGCTCGGAACCGCCTGCGCGGTGGCGGATATCGTGGACGTACGCCTCGAGAAGGCCCGCATGCTCGGCGCCGAGGTCACGGTCAACACGAAGGAAGAGTCCCTCGAGGAAGCCATGGAGAAGTGGACAGGCGGAAAAGGCGTTCCTCTTATAATCGATGCCGTGGGGATCCCCGATCTTTTCCCTGTGTTCCTACGTATGGCATCGCCGGCGGGAAGGATAGGGCTGCTGGGGTTCTCGAAGGCTCCGTCGGAGCTTGTACAGCTGGAAGTGGTGAAGAAAGAGCTCTCCATATACGGGTCACGGCTCAACAGGAACAAGTTTCCCGAGGTCATCTCCTGGTTCGGGGAAGGTTCGGTGGAACCTGAACTTCTCGTATCCCACCGCTATCCCTTCGAAAAAATCAGGGAGGCAATGGAGTTCATCCAGGACAATCCCTCCGAGGTCTGCAAGGTCATCCTCGAGTTTTAGACTTCCGCACAGAAAAGAAAAAACAGCAGGCCCTCCCGTACAGGAGGGCCTGGAATCGTTCAGCGGCAGGGATCAGGTGCTTACGGCCAGCACCCCGCCGAGGATGCACAGGATACCCGCCCACTGCACCGGGCGCATTGACTCGTGGAAAAAGAACACCCCCATGGCTGCCGCGAGAATAGGGCTGGAAGCCGTGATGGGAGTGGCCACTGAGACGGGGATCAGCTGTATGGCCAGGGCGAAGCTGTATCCTCCTGCCGCAAGGCCGAAAATACCTGCAGCTGTGGCATACACCCAGATATTCAGCGGAGCGGACAGAAGTCTTCCCCTTTTTTCCGGGTGCCTGATCCAGCGCCATTTCCAGAAACTCCACGAGACGAAGCTGAGAAAGACCGCACGCCAGAACGTAATGGATGCGGCGGGAAGGTTGTGCACCGAAAGGAGCCACTTCTGGAGCACCATCATCAGCGCCCAGCAGGCAGCAGCAGCGAGAGCGAAGAGAAATCCCTTCCATGAGGACGGGACTTTTTCCCCGCTTTCTGTGCGGTCCGCACCTGCCTTGAGCAGCAGAAGGCCGGCCATCATCACGAGGATGCCGAGGACGAGGGGGAGGGTCAGGGATTCCCCGAGCCAGAAGAATGAAATGGCGGCGACGAAAAGAGGGTAGGAGGACGTGGTCCCTACGGCACGGCTGACGCCGATGAGCTCGAGGGAACGGAAGTAGCACAGGTCCCCGATGATGTTCCCCACGATGATGTTGAGCAGCACGAAACTCAGCAGGTAGGGCGGATACCGCCAGACCACGGTAGCTTCCGGGTCCGCGAGACAGAAAACAAGAGAAGCGCCCAGGAACCCCAGGGTGCGCACCGCGGTCATTTCCGCGTGATCGAGGTATGAGAGTCCCTTCTTCAGAAAAACCGGGCCGAGCGCCCAGAACAACGCGGCACCGCAAGAGAGCAGAATGCCTGCCAGATACACGTAAACAGCCTCCCTGGTCGAACGGACCCTGTATTATGGATGAAACCGGGAAATTGAATGCAATAATAGCATACAATA
>CAYTQC010000048.1:0-6395 GCA_964439735.1 uncultured Synergistaceae bacterium | reverse complement strand
GGCTCCACCTTGTCCCCCATGAGGATGCTGAAGTACTCGTCGATCTCCATGATATCGTCGATCTCCACGCGCTTGAGCACCCGGTTCTGGGGATCCATGGTGGTCTCCCAGAGCTGGTCGGGGTTCATTTCGCCGAGGCCCTTGTACCGCTGTACCGAGATCTTCGATGCGTCGGAGGCGCCGTCAAGGATGCCGCGGAGTTCCTTCTCGCTGTAGCAGTAGGTGACCGTCTTTCCCTTCTGCACACGGTAGAGGGGCGGCTGGGCGAGGTAGAGGTACCCTTTCTCGATGATCGCGGGCATGTAGCGATAGAAAAACGTGAGCAGCAGCGTGCTGATATGGGCTCCGTCCACGTCGGCGTCCGTCATGATGATGATCTTGTGGTACCGCAGCTTTGCCGGGTCGAAGTCGTCCCCCACCCCGGCGCCGAAGGTCTGGATCATGGTGCGGATCTCCTGGTTGGCCAGCACCTTGTCGAGGCGCGCTTTCTCGACGTTGAGGATCTTGCCCCTGAGCGGAAGGATCGCCTGGAACGTCCTGTCCCGGCCCTGCTTGGCGCTGCCTCCTGCCGAGTCTCCCTCCACGATGTAGACCTCGCTGTTTTCAGGGCTTTTGCTCGAGCAGTCCGCCAGTTTTCCCGGAAGGCTCATCCCCGACATGGCCGACTTGCGGACCAGTTCCCTCGCACGCTTCGCGGCTTCCCTGGCCTGCCGGGCCTTGATGGCCTTTTCCACCACCGACTTCACCACCTGTGGGTTGTCCTCGAACCAGGCGAGCAGTCCTTCATAGACGATAGAGTCGACGATCCCCTTCACATCGCTGTTTCCGAGCTTCGTCTTCGTCTGCCCCTCGAACTGCGGATTGGCCAGCTTTACCGACACCACGCACGTGAGCCCTTCCTTGAGGTCTTCACCAGAGAGATTCTCGTCCTTTTCCTTCAGGAATTTTTCTCTCCGTGCAGCTTCGTTCACACCCCTGGTGAGAGCCGTCCGGAGGCCGGAGACATGTGTTCCCCCCTCGATGGTGTGGATGAGGTTCGCGAACCCGAAGACACGCTCGAGGTACCCGTCATTGTACTGCAGACCCAGATCCACAGAGGTGCCGTCCTTCTCACCGGATATGGTGACAGGCTCGGAGAAGAGCACGGTCTTTCCGCGGTTCAGGTATTCGATGAACGACTTCATGCCTCCGTCGTACTTGTACTCCTTGATTTTCTGCTCCCGCTTGTCCTCGAGGATGATGGAAAGGCCCGGGTTCAGGAATGCCAGTTCCCTCAGCCGTGCACCCAGCACATCGGCCGAGTATTTGACCTCTTCGAAAATTTCGCTGTCGGCCATGAAATGCACCAGTGTCCCGTTCTTTTCCGTTGGAGTCCCCTCCGAAAGGTCGGTCACGGGAATTCCCCGTTCGAACCTCTGGGTCCGGGACTCCCCGTTCCGGCAGATGGTGATCACGAGCCATTCGGAAAGGGCGTTCACCACGGAGACCCCTACGCCGTGGAGCCCTCCGCTCACCTTGTAGGCGGCATTGTCGAACTTTCCCCCCGCATGGAGGGTCGTCAGCACCACCTCGGACGCGGGACGTCCGTTGGAGGGGTGCGGGTCGGTGGGGATCCCCCGGCCGTCGTCCTCGACAGAAATGCTTTCATCCGTGTGGATCGTTACGTAAATAGCCGTGCAATACCCGCCGATGGCCTCGTCAACAGAGTTGTCCACCACTTCGTAGACCAGGTGGTGAAGCCCCCTGGCAGCCGTATCGCCGATGTACATTCCCGGACGTTTGCGGACGGCCTTCAGCCCCTCCAGGACCTGGATGCTGCTTGCCGTGTACTGCCGGGCAGCCGGACTCATTGTCATGATCTGTTTCCTCCCGTTCGTCTGCGAAAAGGCACGGTGTTCTCCCTTGCCTCTTTGCGGAAAGCGTTGTATCTTTTAGCCAGCGTCTCGGGCCTGAAGCCCGTAGCCAGTAATGATCCGTCCCGAAGGTAAATTGCGGTCTCGCCTTCATGGCGTACGATGGCGATGATCCGCCGGATGGAGATGATGCCCTGTCCTTCCAGAGGAATAAACATGTTTTTCCACTCCGTTCCATAAATGTCCAACTGAACTATTATATCAGAAGCGGAGCGGGTTTTCAGGGCAAAACAGGGTCAAAAACAGGCGTGAGGAGGAGAAAAAAGTGAAGCTGGAATCTGTCCGGTCGGCAGTCAGGGAATCGGCTGCAAAGTTTTTTCAGGAAGTGAAGGGGGAGTGGAAGGCATTTCTCGCCGTTACAGCCGGAGTCACCATCCAGGCGATGGCAGTGGTGCTCTTCGTGCTTCCGAACCGTTTCCCCGACCTTGGGGTGTCGGGTATCGCGGTGCTGTCGAACTACGTTTTCGGGATTTCCCCCGCATGGGTGATCCTCGTCTGCAACGCCCTTCTTATGGCATGGGCCTGGAAGGAACTCTCCCCGAGGTTCGTCCTGTGGACGGCCTGGGCGGTCGTGCTTTTCTCCCTGCTGCTGAAGGCCTTCGAATTCGTTCCGGTTCCCCTTCTCGGTGATAAATTCATGGCGGCAATGGTCTCCGGCGTCATACGGGGGCTCGGCGCAGGCATGGTGTTCCGGGTGGGCGGGTCCACAGGCGGCCTCGACATCCCCGGCATGGCCATGAGAAAGCGGTACGGAATAGAGATGGGGCAGTTCTCCATCTATATCAATACGGGCATCCTCGTGCTATCGTTCTTCGTGATCGGGCTCGAAGCGGCGATCTACGGCGCCGTGGGGCTCTACGTATTCGGCATCGTTCTCGACAACACGACGAGGGCCTTCGACCGCAGGAAACAGGCCCTCATCATCACCAATATCCCGGACGAAGTGTCTGCCTACATCACTCTCACCCTCCGCAGGGGGGTCACCAGGCTCGACGGCATCGGCGGGTACTCGAAGCAGCCGCGTCCCGTTCTCATAACGCTGCTTGAACCAAGGCAGGCCATTTCTCTGAAAAAATTCCTCGCGGAAAACGACCCGAATGCCTTCATGTCCATGACCGACGCCGCGGAAGTGCTCGGAAAAGGTTTCAAGAGCTGGAAGAGCCTGTAGCGTTTCCCTCTGCCCGGAATATGCTGCGCAGCAGGGGGGATTTCCGGCCGCTTCATAGCGGAAACGAGCCTGGGAAGAAGCAACGTAAGTATTCAGGGAATAGAATTATGTGAAGATTGCATGACACGGAAACATCCTTCATGGTATTGTGTATAAACGGCAGGGGAGCAGCGAATTCTCTCTCCGCAGCGCCGGGGCCGGGGATGCGTGACGGCTTCGGCGGCAACGACAGAATGAAAGGAAGTGGTACCGTGAAATCAAGGGTGAATCTGCTTCTGATCACGGCGGTCGTGATATGTGCCGCCTTTTTCTCTCCGCTTCCCCTGTTCGCTGTAGGGGCGCAGGCGAAAACAGCCGGGAAACCGTCCGATGACAGCGGACTGTACGTGGTGACCGCAAAAGAACTGCCCCTGTTCGAGAAGCCCGTGGCGAAAGTGCCCAGGGTGGAATACCCGGGAGACCTTCCGAATTTCTATGGGATCGTGGTCTACGGCAATCACGTGGAACTGCGCCCCATAAAGGACAGCAGGTTCAAGAAGTTCTCCGGTGGATGGTTCGCCCTTCTCTCGCCCGAAGACGGACAGGTGCTCTGCTACGTCCAGAAAAAAGGCATCGAGAAAGTACCGGAGCACAAACGATTCAAACCCCGCACCTATACGGTGAAGACAGACGGGGCGAAATTATGGCTTCAGCCCGGGAAAAAAGGTACGGCGCACAGCCTCTCCGCATACGGCTATTCCGTTGCCCGGGGCGAGACGGTGACAGCTGTTGGTGAGTATTCTGAAGGCGGCCAGGTCTGGCTGCTGCTCGAATTTTCCACCGACATGAGGTTCGGCGGCGGCGGTGTAGGGTCCCGGTACGCCTGGGGAAAAAAGGCGGATTTCACCTCCCTTGACGGGTACGTTCCCGACAATTCCCGTGTGGATGAACGGCTCATCCCGTCGAAGATGCGGTACTCGACCTACCGGGGGAATTACGGCGACGGGTTCAAAGGAACTGGCGCCGAGGATGAAAAAATGACGGAATTCCTTCCCGTATCGAAGGATATGGCCTCATCCCTTGTAAGGAAGGGCTTTTATATCGACGCCCCATGGACCATGGAGGAATATGCCCTCCAGATCGACGACCTGGCGGATTACTACAGGTACACCACTGATTTCCAGGCAGACTTCATCACAACGGACCTCTTCCTCCACGCCTTCCACCTGGTGTTCGACCGGATGCTGCAGAAATTCGAGCGCACCTACCTGGCTCCCGCCCTCGAAAAGAGCATGAAAACAGCCCTTTCGTCCCTCGCCGGAATAGAAGGGGCATGCGCCTCTGCAGGAGCTGTGAAGACCTGGGCAACGGTTCGGGACATGTTCTCCATCCCCCTCGCCCTCCTCGAGGAGAAGCCGGGAACGGGGACGAAGCTGTCGGGAAATGCAGCCGAAGAGGTGCGCCGGATCCTCGCCGCGAAGGATGTGACTGATTCCCCTGTGACCGGAGGAAAAATCGACTATACGGCCTTCCTCCCCAGGGGGCATTATACCCTCAGGCCCGAACTGGAACGGTATTTCCGCGCCATGAGCTGGCTGGGCCTGGCGGAGCTGGTCCTCTTCGCGGAGGACGGCACGCCGAAGACGGAAAATATCGCGGCGGCTGCCCTGGCTGCCCTTGCCCTTGAGGAACAGGCGGAGCAGTGGAACGCCTTCGAGGCCCCCATCGATTTCCTTATGGGCGCATCGAACACGGGAGGGTCCCGAATATACCGCAGGCTGGCCAAAGAGCACATGGGCCCCCTTGCAGAATCACCCCGACCGCTGGCTGACGCGCAGGTTCTCGCGGCTCTCGCGGAGGAAATAAAAAAAACCGTCCCCGGCCCCCTGATCCAGAGCACCCCCGGCGGTGACGACCAGACGAAGGACTTCGCCTCCCGTTTTCCCGTCTTCCGTCTGTCCGGAAAGCGGTTCACACCTGACGCCTACGTGATGAACATGCTCACCTCACCCCGTGTCGGGACCGACGAGAACCCCCGCAACCTCCCGCAGGGAACTGACGTCATGGCTGCCCTCGGATCAAAGGCGGCTGACAGCCTTGCGGCGAAAAACAACCGGGTAAAGGGGTATGCTGACGGCCTGAAAAAACTCAGGCTCTGGATGGAGGACCACCTTGCCGCCGGAGAGACTGTCTATTCCCTGTGGATAAAGGCGTTCCGGGACGGGTTCAGGGATTCCGGATCGGACCAGTTCTTCTACAGGTCCCCTGCGTGGCAGCTGAAGAAGCTCTCCACAATCTCAGCCTCCTGGGCCGAACTGAAGCACGACACCGTGCTGTATGCCGAACAGTCCGGCGCCGAGATGGGGGACGGCGGCTACGATGCCGGGCCTTTTGCACCGCCGCAGCCGAGGGGATACGTGGAACCAGACCCCCAGGCTTTCGATGCCCTGCTGGCGGCGGTCACCCGGCTGAAGGAATTTGTCACCGGATTCGCCATGGAGCCTGAAGAAGAGGACTTCCAGAAGGAAGGCATCCCCTATGTCCTCAGGCTCGAGACCATGACGGAACTGCTGACCACCGCCCGGGACATCGCGGCAAGGGAGGTCGGCGGAAAGCCCCTGACAACACAGGATTACGAGAACATCAAGTACCTCGCCCGTGCTTTCAACGCCCAGCTCCTGCTGCCCGGTGAAATGGTCCGGGACACGGAGCAGCTCCGCATGGCGCTGGTCACGGATATCGCCACCGACTACTTTGGAGGCAGGGTGCTGCACATCGCGTCCGGCAGGCCTCAGAGGATCCACGTATTCGTCAACGACGCTTCCGGGGGTCCCCGGGTGACGAGAGGATTCATCTTTTCGTACTACGAGTTCGAGCGCTCCCTCGGAGACGGCCGGATGACCGACGAGGAGTGGAAGAAGATCGTCTACGACAACAACAGGGCGGATGAACTCAGAAAATATCATCCTGCATGGTATGAAGAGCTTCGGAAATAAACTTTTTCCGACACTTATGGTTCTCCTGGCTCTCACAGCGGGGAGCATGTCTCCAGGGGAGACGGAAGCCGGGGCATATCCCCGCTCCGCCTCCTCTCTGCGGAACATTCAAGGGGAGAGGAACCGGCCGGTTCGGGTAAGGGGCGGGATCACCCCCCATCACGACGTGGCCCTGGGAATGATACAGCGGTTTTACGAACGCATCGGGTCAGCGGAGGTCCGGCGCGTCTGGCTTTTCTCCCCGGACCATTTCAGCAGGGCCCGGGCTTTCGCCGCCCTGTCCCCCGCCGACTGGCAGACACCGGAAAGGATACTCGAGGCAGACCGGGAGGCCTGCAG
>CAYTQC010000047.1:0-11755 GCA_964439735.1 uncultured Synergistaceae bacterium | reverse complement strand
CTTCTGGAGGTTCTCTCTGAACTGTCCGGGAAGCTGTAGACGGGGAGGAGTGAAAATGTCTGAAATCAGGAAACTCATAGGCGAAGCCCTGGCTGACATTGTCAGAGACGCCCGTTCCGGCGGTCCCCGGGTTTCGGTGGGACTCATGGCCATGGGAAGCGAACTCGGGGCTGAGGAGCTTGCAAAGGGCGCTGAAATGGCACAGGAGAACTTCCGGATGCTGGAGGTCGTGATGATCGGCCCGAAGGTTCCGGGGTTCGGGAAACTTTCGTGGATCGAGACCCCTGATTGCGAAGAAGACGTGGCGAAGGCCATGGAGGCGGCAATTGCAGACGGTCGTATTTCGGGAGCTGTGGCGCTTCATTATCCGTTCCCCCTCGGCGTCACAACCATAGGAAGAGTCGTCACGCCCGGAAAGGGAAAGCCAATGATCATCGCGTCCTCAACGGGGACCTCTGCGGTGTACCGGGTCGAGGCGATGATCCGCAATACACTTTACGGCATAGCCGCCGCGAAGTCCCTGGGAATTGAAAAACCGACGGTGGGAATACTCAACGTCGAGGGCGCCCAGCTTGTGTTCAAGGCGCTGAATTCTCTGAGGGAAAAAGGGTATCCGATCGCCTTCGGCGCAAGTGTCCGGAAGGACGGGGGAGCTGTCCTCAGAGGCAACGATATACTGGCAGGGGCCGTTGACGTATGCGTCACGGATACCCTTACCGGGAACGTGCTCATGAAGATGTTTTCGTCCTTCACCACAGGCGGTTCCTACGAGTCCCTGGGATGGGGATATGGCCCATCGGCAGGGGAAGGATGGAAAAAGGTCATCTCCATCATCTCGAGGGCGTCCGGTGCCCCGGTGATCGCAGGGGCCCTGGAGTACACGGCACGGGTCATCTCAGGAGGGCTTCCCGAGAAGGTGGCCGCTGAAGTTGCGGAGGCGAAAAAAGCGGGACTGGACGGTGTCCTCGAGGGGCTCGCACCGAAGGCTCCCTGTACAGAATCCGTGATACAGCCCCCCGCTGAGCCCACCGACGAGGAGATCCACGGTGTGGACGTCCTCTCGGTGGAGGACGGGGTCAAAGTTCTCTGGAAAGAGGGAATTTACGCTGAGTCATCCATGGGATGCACCGGTCCCGTTATCAAGGTCCCGGCGAAGCACCTGGAAAAAGCGGAGGAGATCCTCAAGGGCAGCGGGTATTTGTAGAATTTCAAGGGGAGGTTTCAGAGACCTTCCCTTTTTCATGCAAGACAGATTGTGCTATAATTTTTCCGAAAGAAAAAGCATATTCCAACATCGAAGGGGGGTGACATATGGCGTTGGTGCCTTCCGTACCGGATTCCACCATGTTTCAGTTCCAGCAGCACGTCTTTGCGGCAAAAAATACTGCAAAGACAACGGTTCACTGAATTTCATGAGAGGGGGAATCGCACGCTATGCAGGAAGTAATGAGAATCAACGGCGTAATCAATGGAATCGTTTGGGGACCATGGATGCTTACACTCATCGTGGGAACGGGCATCTACCTCACGCTGGTGCTCGGACTGCCCCAGCTCCGCTATTTTTTCCTTATGTTCAAGGAAGTTTTCGGTAACCTCGGAAAGAAAAAGGAAGGGGAAGGCACCATTTCTTCCTTTGCAGCACTTTCCACAGCTCTCGCATCCACGGTCGGAACGGGCAACATCGCCGGAGTAGCAACAGCCCTTCACCTCGGCGGTCCCGGGGCTCTCTTCTGGATGCTCGTCTCCGCAGTCTTCGGCATGACCACAAAGATGGCGGAAGTTGCGCTGGCAGTCAAGTTCCGTGAAAAGGACGTGCAGGGGAACTGGCGCGGCGGCACCATGTACATCCTGGACAAGGGAGCCGGCCAGAAGTGGCTTGCATGGCTCTTCGCGCTCTTTGGATTCTTTGCATCCTTCGGAATCGGATGCGCTGTCCAGGCGAACTCCACTGCTGAGGGATTCAGCCTCGGCTTCGGCATCCCCAGTCTCTACACGGGGATCGCGGTGGCGGTTCTCACCGCCCTCGTGATCATCGGCGGACTGAAGCGGATCTCCGATGTCACCACCTACCTTGTGCCCTTTATGGCCATTTTCTACATCGTCGGCGCTGTCATCGTCGTCTTCACCCATTCCGATGCAATCATGCCCGCTTTCGAGAGCGCCGTGAAATTTGCCATCAGTGATCCCATGGCGATGCCCGGAGCAGTCGCCGGCTGGACAGTGAAACTCGCCATCACAAAGGGAATCGCCCGGGGCGTCTTCTCCAACGAAGCCGGTCTCGGCTCGGCCCCCATGGTCCATGCCACTGCAGTCGTCGATCATCCTGTACGCCAGGGCATGTACGGGCTTTTTGAAGTGTTCACCGACACAATAGTGATCTGCACCCTTACAGCCCTTGCGATCATGACCAGCGGAGTCCTCACAGGGAAGCCCGACCTTTCCGGCGCCCAGCTTTCCCTCTCTGCCTTTGAGGCCGTGCTCGGCGGCACCGGCACAATGATCCTTTCCGTCGGGCTCGCGCTCTTCGCGTTCTCCACCATCCTCGGGTGGTACTGGTACAGCGAGACCTGCGGGACCTACATTTTCGGACAGTGGATCATTCCCGTCCTGAAGGTTCTCTGGATCGCCTGCATCGTTCTCGGCGCGGCAGGAGGAGTATTCCTCGGTGACGCGGCAGGATTCCTCAGCAACCTCTGGGACCTCTCCGACACTCTGAACGGACTCATGGCGGCCCCGAACCTTATTGCCCTCCTTCTCCTCTCCGGCGAACTGAGGAAGCTCGTGAAGGACTTCGACGAGAAGCGGAAGAGCGGAGAACTGAAAATCTAGTTTTTCCTGTGGACCTTTTGATGCGGAAGAAAGAGGGGGCGGTCTTCCGCCTCCTCTTTTCTTTCAGAAAAGGAAGGAGATCCTCATGCACCGAGCAACACGTATGGAAGTGAACACAGCGAACCTGAAAGCGAATTTTCAGGCTATCCGCAGCCATGTGGGGCCTGGCCCCGAGATTTTTGCCGTAGTCAAGGCCGATGCGTACGGGCATGGAGCCCTGAAGGTCTGTCGTGCATTCGCGGAGGCGGGATGCCGGCGATATGCCGTCGCTATCCCCGACGAAGCCCTTGAGCTTCGGGAGGGGGGTGTGACGGAGCCCATACTGGTCCTCGGCCCCACGCCTGAGCGTTCGGCGCCTGAATATGTGAGGACAGGCATAACAGCAGCCATAACTGATCTTTCATTTGCAAAAGTCCTGAGCACCGAGGCTGTGCGCCAGGGGAAAAAAGCCACTGTACACATAAAGGTGGACACGGGTATGGGCCGGATCGGTTTTCTGCCTAAGGAGATCCCCGGGATACTGGATGAACTGCTCACACTTCCCGGCCTTTTTATCGAAGGAATGTTCACACATTTCGCAACTGCGGACGAGACTCGCCTTGCCTACACTGACAGGCAGTTCGGGGGACTGATGGAGGCCCTGCGGACAGCGGAGGCCAGTGGGATCCCTATTCCGCTCCGTCATGCCTGCAACAGCGCGGGTACGCTTGCCTGTCCCGAAAAATATCTTGACGGCGTCCGTCCCGGAATTATTCTGTACGGAATGTATCCTTCCGGAGAATGCGTCAGGTCCATTCCTCTCCTCCCCACCTTCGAGGTGAAGACGGAAGTCGCCCTGGTGCGCGAACTCCCGGGCGGCAGCGGTGTGGGATACGGCCTCAGATATATGACAAGAGACACCGAAAAGATAGCAGTACTGCCCGTAGGCTACGCAGACGGGTATTCACGGGCCCTATCCATGAAAGTGGACGTGCTCATCGGCGGGAAGAGGGTTCCTCATGCGGGAAACATCTGCATGGACCAGTGCATGGTGAATGTTACCGGAATGGATGTAAAAAAGGGAGACGAGGTCGTCCTCGTGGGCCGCCAGGGGGATGAAACCGTCACGCCCGAGGAGATCGCCGCAGTGAGGGGGACCATAAACTACGAAGTCCCCATCATGTTCCTGAAGCGGGTCCCGAGGGTGTACCTGGAATAAAGGACGGGCGGCTCCGGGAGCCGCCCTTTTTTCCTGATTTTTTTCCTCTTCTTGGGTATAATCTGTCCTGTCACAATTCAAGGAGGCGATACAGAAATGAGCCTGAATCTCCCTGTACTGAGGAATTTTCCCGTGGAGTCCCTTGACGGGCCTGCGGTCCGTGCCCTTGAAGAGGCAGCCGGGAGATGCCGCGGGAACGCCGTTGCCATGGTCACCCTTGCCGACAGCGGACATCCTGCCGGATCTCTTTCCAGCATGGAGATGTACCTCGCGGTGTATACGGCAGCGAACCTTACCCCGGAGAACTGTTCCGAAATTGACCGGGACTACGTGGTCATAAGCCATGGCCATACCTCTCCGGGAGCCTACGCAGTTCTTGCCGAACTGGGATTTTTCGATCCCATGGACGCCATAGCCCATTTCCGGCAGTGCGGATCTCCGTTCCAGGGACATGTGGAACGGGATGTCCCGGGGATCGACTGGGGCAGCGGCAACCTTGGTCAGGGCCTTTCCGCTGCTGTAGGGTTTGCCCTTGCACAAAAGTCAAGGAAGAACAGTGGACGGACCTACGTTCTTATGGGGGACGGAGGACAGACCAAGGGACAGACCGCCGAGGCCAGGAGGATGGCTGTAAAGGAGAAACTGTCGAATATCACCGCCCTTGTGGACTGGAACAGGATCCAGATCTCAGGGACCGTAGATTCGGTCATGCCTGCGGATCTTCCCGCCCTCTGGAAGGCTGACGGCTGGGAAGTTCTCCAGAGCGACGGGCATTCTTTTCCCGAACTGTACGCTGCTCTCAAAAAAAGTGCTGCAAACAGTGTCCCGACGGTTATTCTCTGCAGGACCGTCATGGGCAAAGGGGTCTCTTTTATGGAAAATTCCCCTGAATACCATGGGAAAGCCCCGCGGGAGGATCTGTATGTGCAGGCCATGAAGGAACTTGGACAGGACCCTTCTCTCCTTGGAGCGGCCCGGAAGAAAAGGAACTCCGGACCCATGCCTGCAGGCCGGCACGTCGCCCCGCTCTCAGGAAATCTTATCCTCGGAGACCCGGCAACCTACGGAGCGGACAAGAAGACCGACAACAGGTCCGCATTCGGTTCGGCACTCGCTGACGTGGGAAAGAAGAACTACGGCAGGGAAGGCGGAACACCTCTTCTCGTGTTTGACTGCGACCTCGCCGGTTCCGTAAAAACGGGGGATTTTGCGAAGAACTGCCCTGACTGGTTCATCCAGGCAGGCATCCAGGAGCATTCCACTGCTACCGCGGCAGGAGCGGCCTCCACGGCGGGTGTCGTCTCACTGTGGGCTGATTTCGGAGTTTTCGGCCTCTCGGAGACCTACAACCAGCAGCGGCTCAACGACATAAACTCTGCGAGCATCAAGACAGTGCTCACTCATGTGGGACTGGACGTGGGAGAGGACGGAAAGACACACCAGGCCATCGATTATGTGGGGCTCCTCCGGAACTGTTTCGGATGGAGGCTGGTGGTGCCTGCCGACCCCAACCAGACGGACAGGGCTCTCCGGTGGGCGCTGGGGGAACCTGGCTGTATCTGCCTCGCCATGGGGAGAAGCAAGCTCGGCGTGGTTGTGAACGAGGAAGGGGAGCCCTTTTTTGCCGGTTCTTACACGTTCCGCTACGGGAAAGCCGACCTTCTTTGCGAAGGAAAGGACGGGGCCGTCTTCGCACTCGGGGCCATGGCTGAAAGGGCCCTCAAGGCCAGGCAGATCCTTCTCGATGAAAAGGGAGTCGAGATAGCTGTCTACTCGGTCTCAAGCCCCCTTTCCCCGGATGACGATGCCCTCAGGGCAGCCGCCCGAACGGGAAGAATACTCACCTGCGAAGATCACTCAGTGAACAGCGGAATGGGGTCCATACTCGCGGCCCGCATGACGGAACTCGGCCTCTCGTGTGCCTTCAGGTCAGTGGGAGTTCACCGGTACGGCGGATCCGGAGCCTCACCTGACGTGATCGCTGCCATGGGACTCGACGAACGGTCTCTGGCGAAGGCATTCGGCGAACTGCTGGAGAAGTAGGAGGGGCCGTTGTACCGGAAAAAGCTCCTTCTTCACTGCTGCTGTGCGCCGGACAGCACCGTCCCCCTTGAGGATCTCCCCGTTGAGGGATATGACGTGACGCTCTACTGGTACGGGGCAAACATTCACCCGGCGGGAGAAGAGACCAGGCGCCGCGAGGATCTTCTCTCCCTGGCCGGCCGGAAGGGAAACCCGGTGATCGTCGAGGATACCTTTTCTCCTCCATGGATGGAAGCGGCACTTCCTTTCGCTGAGGAACCGGAGGGAGGCAGGCGGTGCGCCCTGTGCTTCCGCCTTCAGCTCGAGGGAGCAGCCCTGACGGCAGTGCGCCTTGGTATCGGGACCATCTGTACCACGCTTACCATCAGTCCCCATAAGGACGAGAAGCTCATAAACTCCATCGGCGCTGCCGAAGCGGAAAAACATGGTCTCGTGTGGCTTCCGAAAGTTTTCAGGAAAAAAAACGGCTTTCCCCGCTCCGTCGCGCTGTCGAAGGAGTTCGGCCTGTACAGGCAGTCCTACTGCGGCTGCATTTTCAGCATTCGAAGAGGTGAAGATCATGAATCAGCATCCTGAGGGGAAACTTCCTCCGGGTCAGCTAGAGGGCAGTATTTTCAGATATTGCGGCGCCCGGCGGCCTGAGGTGCTCATAGGCCCCGGGATCGGGGAGGACGCGGCCCTGATCCGGTGGCCGGAGGGGCAGTACGTAGCCGTGGCGTCGGACCCTATCGTAGGCGCCTCGGAGGGAGCGGGAAAATTTCTCGTCCACATCAACGCGAATGATATCGCCTGCAAGGGAGGGGACCCCTCATTTTTCATCGTGACGCTTCTTGTTCCCTCGAAGGACGGCGTCCAGACGGTGGAATCCCTTATGAAGGAGATCCACGAAGCCTGCCTTTCCATCGGGGCTGCCGTTGTTGGCGGTCACACTGAACTCACCGCGAGGTACGACCGGCCCGTCCTGGTCGGGACCATGATGGGGCCCACGAGGTATGTCCACCGCGCCACGGATATCCGTCCGGGGGACAGGCTGGTCCTCACGAAACATGTGGGGCTGGAGGGGATGGCCATCCTTGCCTCCGATCGCCCGGACCTCCTGGGCGATGCTCTCGGGAAGGAAGGCGTAAATGAGGCGAGGCAGTGGCTTGAATCTATTTCCGTCCTGGAGGAGGCAAAAACACTCAGGGATATCGCCCGTTTTCTTCACGATCCTACGGAAGGTGGAGTGGGGGGAGGAATTTCCGAAATCATGCGCCTCAGCGGTCTTGGTGTGGATCTGGAGTATGGGAAGATTCCCCTGTCGCCTCTCACGGTGAGGGCCCAAAAGCACCTTGGCTTCGATCCGCTCCATCTCATTTCCTCCGGGGTGCTGCTGGCGGTGATTGCTCCCGAGCATGAGGAAGAAGCGCTCTCCAGGCTCACCCGAAAAGGGATCCGTGCTGCTTCTGTCGGCAGGATGACTGACGGGAAAGGAAACTGTCCCGAAGATGTAAAGGAAGAGCTCTGGGGGCTTCTTTCCCGTCCCGGCGGAGAAAATCGGAATGACATCTGAACAGGTGAAGGAACGGCTTTCCCGCCTCCGGCAGAAAATGGCCGCCGAGGGAACGGATGTCTTCGTCCTGGTAGTGACTGAGAGATACAACAGCGAATCCATGGCCTACCTCAGCGGATTCCGCGGCAGCAGCGGGGCCGTCCTGGTCTCTGCTGAAAAGGAGTTCCTGGTGACCGACGGCCGGTATGCACTCCAGGCTGCGGATCAGTCGCCCTTCGAAATTATTCTGCAGGGCTCCGGGACACTGCAGCAGAAAACAGCCGGGATCCTCGGAAACGGAGGATGGAAGTGTGCCGCCTTCGAAGGGGACAGGCTCTCCGTTTCCATATTCCGTACTCTCGAGAAGGCTGTCCCTTCCTGGAAAGACTGCTCCCACTTTCTTCCCTCCCTCCGGAGACGCAAGGATGGAGCAGAAGCGGAGATCATCAGGAGGGCGGGAGCGATCGCCTGGGAGTCCTATCTCGAGGTCCTCGCAACGGTACGGGAAGGTATGACGGAGAACGAATTCAGTGCCCTCCTCGAGTATACCCTCAGGAAAAAGGGAGCGGAGGGGGGATGGAAGGGGAGCGGGTTCATCGTCGCCTCGGGGGAGCGCAGCGCCCTTCCTCACGGCATGCCCACAGACAGGGCGTTTCGCAGGGGCGACATTGTGACTGTCGACTTTGGCGCCACTGTTGAGGGATATATGTCCGACCTTACCAGGAACTTTTCCCTCGGCCCCCTGTCGCCGAAGGCAGAGAAGATCCAGTCGGCCGTGCTGGAAGCCCATCGTGCAGCGGTGGAGGCCATCCGCCCGGGCGTTGAGGGAAACGCGGTTGATGCCGCAGCCCGGACGGTGATAGAGAAAAGAGGATGGGGGAAGCATTTCTCCCACGGGCTGGGCCACGGGCTGGGGCTTGAGGTCCACGAAGCGCCCCGTCTTTCCCCTTCCTCGAAAGATATCCTCCTGGAGGGTGATGTAGTCACGGTTGAGCCGGGCATCTATATCGAGGATTGGGGTGGAATGCGGATCGAGGACGATTACCTTGTTACGGCCGAAGGGCCGGTCTGCCTGTCGGGAGGGAAAGGCCTGGAGGCAGCGGTGGTTTGACGAAAAACTTCCCGGTTTTGCCTTTTCCTGTTGCGTTTTTTTATGAAAAATAGATATAATGGGTTCCGGGAAACGAACAGAACACCACACCAGGAGGGGAAAATCTCATGAAAAAGTACGTGTGCACCGTGTGCGGATACGTCTATGATCCTGCCCAGGGCGACCCGGATTCAGGAATTGCCCCGGGAACCGCTTTCGAAGATATTCCCGACGATTGGGTCTGCCCTGTCTGTGCAGTGGGAAAAGACATGTTCGAGGTGGAGGAATAGGACGGTCATCCTGCCGGATGCTGTTTTTTTCTGAAACTGTCAGGGAGACGGCCAGGGGAGGCTTTCGGGCCCCCCCTGGTTCATTCCTGTTTCCCGAGTATCACCAGTGCAGCCTTTTCCAGCTCTTCCCTGGAAAGAGAGGCGGACTCCAGTGTCAGCGTTGCGTCGCCGCCGGCAGCTACCGCGAGTGACGATCCAAGAGAGGGGACCGTCTCGAAAACCGCGGTTTTGCCGTTGAGCAAAAAGACCTCGTAGGTGGAACCGAAACCGAGAGGCCTGTCGTTACTCTGTGTACCCTCCGGAGCTGTCATAAGGGGACCTGCCCCGGGGCCTGCCATGATCGTCGCCTTCATTCGGCGCCCTCCTTCTCCGGCATAGGTCCGCACAAGCCATAGACCATATGCCCCTGAAGGGGCCTCGAGAGGTGTCCGGTCCTCTTGTTCTGCCTTGAACCCCGGAATGTCAGGCAGTATCCATTCACCCGCTGCTGCCGGAAAGGCCAGGAAAAAAAGAATAATGGAAACTGCTGCGCCCGCTCGACGGAAAAAGTTCACAGGGCAAACCTCCTCATACGTGACTTTCCATTATTTTACTACACAGTCTATCCCGGCGGGACGCTCCCGCAAATTTTTCAATATCACCATTCAGGGGTATAATAACGACTCGGCTGAGATTCATAATATTTGCCCTCCGGGAGGAGTTCTTCCGTGTATCGATTCGCACTGAAAGTATACGGCTGTCAGATGAACGTCTATGACGGCGACAAAATGAAAACAGCCCTGGTCTCCAGGGGATGGTCGGAGGCCCCCGAGGAGGAGGCCGACGTGGTCATCCTCAACGGGTGCAGTATCAGGGACAAGGCCGAACAGAAGGTCTGGAGCGACCTCGGCCGGTATGCCCCGAGGTGGGGCCGGGAGAGGAAACCTTTCGTCGCGGTGACCGGATGTGTCGCCCAGAACGTGGGCAGAAAGATGGCCTCACGGTTTCCCTGGGTCCGCTTTGTTTCAGGGCCGAGGCATATCGGTTCGGTGCCGGATGGTCTGGAAAGGCTCATGTCATGCCCCGGCGAGACTTTTTTCTTCCTTGACGATGACCCGAGGGCTTTTCTGGACCTTCAGGTCGCCCCGGTGGAAAGGCTCAACAAGTGGAAAGCCTTTGTCACCATCGCCCACGGGTGCGATAATTTCTGCTCCTACTGTATTGTTCCGTATGTCCGGGGCCGGTTCGTCTCCCGCCCACCCACGGAGATCCTGGAGGAGATGAAAAAGCTTGCAGCGGACGGAGTCAGGGAGATCACTCTCCTGGGGCAGAACGTTGACAGCTACGGGACAGATTTTTCTGACGGCTATTCCTTCTCCGACCTGCTCCGGGACGCCGCCCGCGAGACGGGCGTTCGCCTGATCCGGTTCGCCACGTCACACCCGAAGGACTTTACCCCTGATGTTGTGGAAGCCATGGCGGCCAACCCGGACATCATCTGCCCGTCCATCAACCTTCCGATCCAGTCGGGAAGCGACCGTATGCTGGCCCTTATGAACCGCAGATACACCCTCGGGCAGTACAGGTCCATAGTCAGTCTGATCAGGGAACGCCTGCCCGGAGTGGGGCTCACATCAGATCTTATCGTCGGCCATCCCGGAGAAACGCCGGAGGATTTCCAGTGCTCGGTCAGTGCCCTTGAGGAGTTCCGCTTCGACCTCGTCCACACCGCTGCATACTCTCCCCGCGAGGGAACTGCCGCAGCGGCATGGGAGGAGCAGGTTCCCCGGGAGATCAAGACGGCCAGGCTGAACGAGGTGAACCGCCTCCAGTCGAAGATCGCTCTCGAGATCAACAGTGAACTTGTCGGCCGTACCTGCCCCGTTCTCCTCGATGACTTTGCACCCAGGGGAGAAGGGCTTCTCCAGGGGCGGACTCCCTCCGACAAGGTGGTTCTTGTTGAAGCCGGGGAGGAAATGCTCGGCCGGATGGTGTCCGTCGGGATAACAGGTGCCGAGAACTGGTGCCTTTCCGGAAGGATCCTCGGCACAGCGGAGTGAAGGGAGAGAAAAGGGATGAAACGGAACTTTTTCTCCGAACCTAAATACCAGGGGCTGCTCTTCTTTGCGGCGGGGATCGCCTGTTTTCTTCTCGCCGGATCCCTTGTTTTCCTTTTTTCCGGAAAATTCGCGGACCGTCCGTCGGGAGCCAAGGCCGGTCCGGCTCTGTCACTGAGCGTTCCCAAAGAGAACCGGGACGGAAAGCCCGTTGAGAAAACCCTCCCGTACCCTCCGGCTCCCCCCAGGGTGGAGGAATGGGTCCTCTACATCACTGGAGCGGTGGTCTCTCCCGGCGTCTACCGTCTTCCTCCCGACATCAGGGTGCATCACCTCGTCGACGCTGCCGGGGGACTCCTTCCCAATGCCGATCCTGTACAGGTCAACCTTGCCGCCCCTCTTGCGGATGGAGTCCACGTTCACGTACCTGCTGCGGCCGGTGTGCAGGAGCAGAAGGATCCTCCTCCCCAGGCGCCGCAGTCTCCCGGGCAGGGATTCATACGGACCCCGGGGACTTTCTCCCCTGCCGGTTCTCAAGGGGATACAGGCTCTCCCGTCAACATCAACAGGGCATCCCTCGAAGAGCTGCAGCGGCTTCCGGGTATCGGTCCGGCAACGGCAAGGGCCATCCTTGAGTACAGGGCCGCTTCAGGTTCCTTCTCAACGATCGCGGACCTCGTGAAGGTCAAGGGCATCGGCCCGAAGAAGCTTGAAGCGATAAGGGATCATATCACCCTC
>CAYTQC010000046.1:9116-11901 GCA_964439735.1 uncultured Synergistaceae bacterium | reverse complement strand
TGCCCCTCCACCGGGTGCTCGACCTGGCCATACTGGTGTGCAAGGGGAAGCAGCACTTCCAGGAGGCATACCGCCATCCGAAGCTCTACGACGAAAAAAATCCCCGCATCGACCGGGTGGGCCTCCAGGGAGACGCTATGACAGTGGAGATATGCACAGGCAACCAGATGATCGACGAAGATATCCAGCTTTTCTCCCGGGCACTCAGCCGGGACGACGAGCTCCTGTCCGAGCGGCTCCATCTGCTGGCCGACCTGCTCCGCGACATGGGGTACGGCAGAGGCTGAAGAAACCGGGCGGCTACTCCGCCGCCCGGATGAACCCCTCGGCCCGGAATGTTTCAAAGGTATTGGCCGCTCCGCCGTGCTCGATGATCCTGCCGCCGGCGATCCGGTCTATGTTGACGGCAGTTATCCGGATCTTCTTTCCTGTGGGGCTGATGCCGAGCCATTCCCCGCCGTGGGTGCCTTCCATTATCACTTCGGAGATAACGAAGTCTTTATCTTCATGCTGACGAACCACCCGGATCCGGAAATCGGGGTACGTTTGCCGGACATCCGCCAGGTGCTCCCTCATCCCCTCCAGCCCGATGGGGATGTTCTCCTCCCCTGCCCTCAGGGTGCAGTCGGGGTGAACATAGTGTTCCACCTCATCGCCCCGGTTATTTGAGGCAACCTGCTCGTAAAACTCCTTGACAAGCGCCTTGCTGTCCAAAAAACAACCTCCCTGAACCGATGTATTTAATGAAGGATTTCAATCGTACCCTCGAAAAAGAGTACAGCTTTTTTTCCATGGTATTATTCTACAATGAAGGGCAGTCTGCGGGTCGGATCCTTCCAAATGACCGGTCCAAAATGTAGGCTGAGCGGATGCAGCTGATTTCGTCCGGGGAGACACCATGTCCTGTGCAAAGGAGGTCCTTCCGTGCTTTTCGAGGATCTTGAAGCGATCAATTCCCGTCCTGAACCATTCGAGTTCTATACTGCCCGGGATCTGTGGACCGACGGCCATATCTCGGAAAAGATGCTGTCGTTCCACCTCGACGAAAATGTGGATGTCGCGTCCAGGAAGACGTCGTTCATCCGGCGGTCCGTGGAGTGGATCGCGTCCCGCTTCAGCTTGTCGGGAGAGTTTTCCGTCATCGACTTCGGGTGCGGCCCGGGCCTGTACACCCTGCCTCTTGCGGTGCGTGGGGCAAAGGTGACGGGCGTGGATTTCTCCGAACGGTCAATTCAGTACGCAGTCTCCGCCGCCGGAAAGAAAGAGCTTTCGATCGACTACGTGCTCTGCGACTACCTCGAGTTCGAAACGGAGGAGAAATTCGACATGATCCTGATGATCATGTGCGATTTCTGCGCGCTCAGCCCATCGCAGCGGAAGGCGATGCTGCGCAAATTTGCCGCCATGCTCGAACCGAAGGGGCATGTGCTGCTCGATGTCTACTCCCTTGAGACCTTCGACCGTCGGGAAGAAACCGCCTGCTTCGAACGGAACCTGATGAACAGTTTCTGGTCGGCGGAGAACTATTACGGCTTTCTGAACGTCTTCAAGTACGAAGATGAAAAAGTTCTCCTCGACAAGTACACCATAGTGGAAGCAGATCGGGTACGGACTATATACAACTGGCTTCAGTGCTATTCCCCGGAGACCATAGGTGCGGAGTGTGCCCGGAACGGGCTGAAGGTGACCGGGCTGTATTCGGACGTGGCGGGAGCCCCCTTCGCCCCCCGGTCAGCGGAATTCGCTGTCGTCGCAGAGCGTCTCTGAGCCCGTTCAAAGAGAGGGTCGGCCATGAAAAAACTGGTGCTTGTCAACGGCACGATGGGCGTGGGAAAAACCACCGTGTGCAGCCTTCTCCTGAAGCAGCTGCAGCCTGCCGTTTTTCTGGACGGCGACTGGTGCTGGAATATGAATCCCTTCATCGTGAACGACGAAACGAAAGAGATGGTGTTGAAGAACATCAGCTTTGTGCTCAACAGCTTCCTCGGCTGTTCGGAGTACAGGTATGTCATTTTCTGCTGGGTGATGCACCGGCCGGAGATTCTGGCCGATCTCCTCTCCCGGCTCGTTCTGAAAGACGTTTCTGTTTACAAGTTCACCCTTATGGCATCTGAGGCCGCCCTGATCAGGCGCCTGGAGAAGGACACCGCAGAAGGAAGAAGAGACCCCGGCGGACTTCCGCGAAGCATGGAGCGCATGGGCCTGTACGAAGGCATGGACACGATAAAAATAGATGTAAGCGAGCGAACGGCAGCGCAGGCCGCCGGGATCATCATGAAACAGATCGGCAGCTGAAGGGAAGAGGCCCTGACCTCTTTCTTCGCTTTTAGAGGAATTCCAGGGGGCAGAAGTCCTTCAGGAAGGATTTCACCCCGTACTGTCCGAACTCCACGGTATATGTCTCTTCGTCCTCCGATTCCACGATTCCCTCCCCGTATTTCGGGTGGCGGACCTTTCTTTTCTCCCGTTCGGGCTCTTCCGGAGATGCTTTCGAAGACGCTTTTTCTTCGCCTCCATCGAAGACGGACCCAACAGCACCTTTTTCCCTGTTTTCCAGCAGCATCTTCCAGAAAGTCTGAATATCTGTCCTTCCGGAGGGTCCATCGTCTCCGAAGTCGAGGAGCCGGGGAGGGATCATGGAGAGATAGCAGCTTCTCCCGGGAAGGACCCTCCCGTCTCCCGGATCGGTGTAGTAAGAAAGCTCCAGGTAGTCTTTAGCCCTGGTGATGCCCACGAAGAAGAGCCGTTTTTCCTCCTCTTCCCTGTCCGGAGGTCCCGAAAGGAT
>CAYTQC010000046.1:0-9016 GCA_964439735.1 uncultured Synergistaceae bacterium | reverse complement strand
AACGAGGCGGATGTGGGCGACAGCCGGTTTTCCAGTCCGAAATAGTCGTATATTTCGAGAGGACTGCGCCCTGCCCCGGCCCATTCAGGAAAGGAACGGACCCTGGAATGCAGCTCCGATACCGGTCCGGAAAAATCTTTCGCCTCCCGGGCCGTCAGGCCGTCTCCGAAGCGTGGGTCAGAGAGGGCAGAGACCAGGCCGTTCCGGTCGGAAGGATTCACCGATGCGCTCAACATACGTGTCAGCCACTGGAGCACGGGGATGTCTTTCAGCGTTTTCCTCACCGTTACCGAAAAGGGTATGCCTTTTCTGCGGAAAACATCCTCAAGGGGCTTCGACTGGCGCTGCATCCTGTAGAACACTGCCACGTTCCGCCACGGCACTCCCTTTTCATGGAGCTCCCTGATCCTGCCGGCAAGGTATTCAGCCTCGAGGAAGGGATTGAAATGGTTCCGGACCACGATGCCCGTTCCTTTCTCCCTTGTGCCCTCCAGGTCGGAGGAGTCCTCGAGAAAACACCTGGCCGCCTCCAGGATGGTGGAACTGGACCGGTAGTTGAGGGGAAGGGAAAGCTCCTTTGCGCCGAACTCGCGGGCAAAGGACCGGAAAATATCCCTGCTGCCTCCCCGCCAGCTGTAGATCACCTGGTTGGGGTCCCCCACAGCAAAGAGCTTCGTATCCCCGGACGCCATGGCCCGGAGAAAATCCATCTGGGCGGCGTCGCAGTCCTGGAACTCGTCCACGATGATCCACCGGGGCGACCATCCGCTTTTTCCTGCCAGGACAGTGGCATTCCGGATGAGGTCGTCGAAATCCATGGCGTTCTGGAGCACTTTCTCCTCTGCCAGCAGTTCCATAAGCCTTGAGATGCCGTCCTCGTACTTCATCCGGCCGAAGAGCGTCCTTCCCCTCGCGCAGGCTTCGAGCCTCTTCGCCAGCCTGTTCCGGTACCTGATGGTCAGCCCGTGCTCAACGATCAGCCGTTCGGCCATTTCCATCATCCCGTCGGGATCGAGAACGGAGAAGGAGGGCGTGTAGCCGAGGGTCTCCACGGGAAGGATCCGCTGGAGCATCCTCATGGCGACACTGTGAAATGTTCCGAACCAGGGCATCTCATCCCTTCCCGTTCCGGGGCAGAAGAGGGTCATCCGGTCCCGTATTTCGTCCGCAGCCCTGTTGGTGAAGGTAAGCACCACCATGTCCTCCAGGGGTATTCCCCGGGCTCCGTGTTCGTAGAGGGCCTTGCAGATAAGGACCGTGGTCTTGCCGCTTCCTACGCAGGCATTGACGAGGGTGGCGCGCCCGTCCTCAAGCACCGCCTGCCTCTGGTAGGGATTCAGCCTGTCCAGGAGTTCCCCGGCCGGGTTCACCGGTCGTCCCTTCCCGTGAGCGTACGGTACATCCCGTTCAGCCTGGAGTCCTTCAGAGATTTTCCGTCCCCCGGCCATTCAAACCGTACTGCGAAGCCCGAAGGAAGAACCGCGTAGCGCTGCAGAAGCCCGGCCAGCTTCTCCCCGTTGCCCCCCTCCGTCAGCCAGTCCCGGAAGAATTCGCCGGGAACCTCAAGGACAAGAGTGTCCCCATCCCTCCGGACCTTCGGCACAGCCGCCAGGAAGCGGGAGAGGTATTCTCCCGAGGAGAGGAGATGGTCCACAAATTCGCTCCACTGTTCCGGAAGGGTCTCCAGGCTGAACCGTTTCCCGGCCGGCGCAGAACCGGGCGGAAGGGCCCGGATGTTCTCCGGAAGGGGAATTTTACCGTACATGCTCTTCAGCCCCCAGAGGACTATCCGCCTGTCGAGGCGGAAGTCTCCCACGCACGCCGAGCATCCTCCGCCGCACGGACATCCCTCCACCATCCGGACGGCGTTTCCTATGATGCGCGGGATGAGCTCATACCCCCTGTTCGCGAACCCAAGCCCTCCTGAGTACATGTCGAAGATACAGACCGACAGCCCCGCCTCCTGCCCCGCATCATCGGCAAGGAGGGCTCCGCTCATGTCTTCGGTTGTGGTCATGGTCATTCTCATCGCCGAGTTCAGCAGGGTGAAGGCGAGCCCCTCGGCGTAGGTCTTCCGGAACTGGGCCGCTAACCCGTCGCTTCTGGGGCCCAGGGAAAGGAACAGCCTCCGGACCTCATCGGGAAGGGTGATCCAGAATCCCTCCGTCTCAAATGATTTGGCCAGCGGACGGTCGAGCATTTCCATCCCCAGGTTCTGGTGGTTGTGAAACTGCTGGCGGCGGAAACCCACCGTGGTATAGGCCACGCGGACGTCTCCGAAGCCGCAGAAAGTCCGCCCCAGCGGATCCTTTTTCCTGTCCCGGATCTTGTGGACCTCGGTCATATCGCAGGAGACGGTGTAGTAATTCTCCTCCGCGGGCCTCGCCAGGGCTTCCCTGCCCTGCAGGTCCAGGCGCTCCACGAGATACTGCAGCCCCTCGTGCAGATAAATGGCGCCTCCGTATATCTCCCGGAAAGCCTGGAGCTCGTCCATTTCAGTTATGAGAGATCCGTCGGCCGAATTCTTCAGCCGGTAGCGGATCTTGTCCATGTTGCGCAGGCTGATGTCGCCGGCGGGGTAAGGCCCTCCCGACCAGAAAAACCTGCCGCTCTCCTTCCGGAGCTCCTTCATGGGAAGAAGGACCGGCACGATCTCACCGAGGTCGGGAAAGAGGGCCGCATCGTCGGGGGACAGGGGGAGTTCCGCCGCAGCAGCACGGACATGGGCGAGCTGGATGAACAGGTTGTCAGGGTCCGCCACGGCATGCTCGATCCCGCCGGAGAACAGCCATCCGGGGTCGATGGCCAGGTACTGGTCCATGGGCAGGTTGTCCAGCAGCAGGAAAACTGCGGCGCCCCTGCCCTTTCGCCCCGCCCGTCCGGCCTGCTGCCAGAAGGACGCCCTCGTCCCCGGAAAACCCACGAGCACCGCGGCATCAAGCCTTCCGATATCGATGCCCAGTTCCAGCACGTTTGTGGCCACCAGTCCCCGGAGCTTTCCCGCCGCCATTTTCTCTTCGATAGCCCTCCGTTCCAGGGGCCTGTACCCTCCGCGATAACCGGCAACCAGCGAAGAGATGTCCGCCCTTCCCTGATCCCGGCAGGCATCCTTCAGCCTGTCCCGGGATTCCTTCAGCACTACCTCCACAGCATTACGGGATTTGCAGAATGCCAGGAAGGGAGTGTTCCCCAGAGCCAGTTTCGCAATAAGCCCCGGGGCCTCCCGGGCCGGGGATATGCGAAAATCCCCCTTCTTCGCCATGGGGGGCTGCCACAGGTAATACCGTTTTTCAGGAGACGGGGAACCGTCCATCTCTATGGTGGAAAAGGGACATCCGCAGATCTTTTCGGCAAGTTCCGCCGGATTTGCGATCGTCGCGGAACTGCACAGGAAACGGGGCGAGGACCCGTAATATCGGCAGATCCTCCCGAGTCGCTTCATCACGTTGGCGAGATGGGAACCGAAAGCGCCCCTGTAGGAGTGAAGCTCATCAATCACGATGTACTTCAGGTTGGCGAAGAGGAAATTGAAGCCGTAGCTGTTGTGGTTGGGCAGAAAAGCGGCGTTGAGCATCTCGGGATTAGTGAGAATGATGTTTGCGCTTCCCCGGATGCGCCCCCGTTCTGCAGGAGGGGTATCCCCGTCGTAGACCCCCGCCTGGAGACGGGATTTCCCGAAGCACTCCAGAAGGGGTCCCAGCGCCCGGAACTGGTCGCTCGCAAGCGCCTTCGTGGGGTACAGGAAAAGAGCCCTTGTCGTGGGTGCTGTAAGGATCTCCTGCACCACGGGGAGCAGAAACCCCAGGGTCTTTCCGCTCGCCGTTGATGTGGTTATGACCACGTTTTCCCCGTCCAGAACCCGGTCGAACATCTCACCCTGGTGGGCGTAGAGCATGGAAATACCCATGCGCTCCAGGAAAGCGCGCACCCCGGGCAGCATCCTGCCCGGGAAGGGAGTGTACACCGCATCCCGCTTCGGGACCACCTGTTCGTGGACTATCTTTTTCCGGAACTCTTCCATGTCGATCATGGGACGCCCTCACCTGTCCGCAGAATATGCTTTCCCGGGATCAATAATGGGACGTCCCCGCCGGCCTGTCAAGAAACACACCGGAAGGGTCCGGAAAGGCCTTCCTTTCCGCCTCCGGACATTATTTTTGAAGATGGGGCATGTTTTCAATGAAATGTTTGAAGAAAATTTTATACCCTTCGCAGAGGTAATTTTTGCCCCGCTGCCCGCTCTTCGAGAGCAGCATGCGGTCCTTCGGGCAGCCGCCGAAGCAGAGCCGGATATAGGGGCAGTCGAAACATTCATCCGGAAGCCCATGGGTCTTGTGCATGCCGAAGGGACGGTTCTTCTCCATGATCTCGCCGAGGGGGGTTTCGAGAATGTTCCCGAGCCTGTATTTCGGAAAGGCGTAATGGTCGCAGGAATACACATCCCCGTTTGCCTCCACGGAAGCGCCGTGGCCGCAGAGAGGATTGTGGACACACAAATTTACCGGCTTTCCCAGCATATTCCCGGCGGTGACCTCGAAGATCTGGACGAATTTTTTCCCGAAGTCAAGTTCCTTCCAGCGGTCAAATACACCGGTGAGAAAAGTGCCGTACCCCTGCGGCGAAACTGAGAACGGAGCCATAGAATGCTTCAGGGGAATACTTTTTATTCCCGGAGGAGTGGCGAAATGCTGCCCGTCCTCCAGTTCGAAGAAAGCGGCCTCCCCTTCCGCAACGGGAAGAAACTGGATGTAGTCCGTAAATTGTCTGAGAAAGTCGTACACCCGGTGGGGGTGGCCTTCGTTCGCGGCATTGACGGTGGCCAGGATATTGAATTTCACACCCCTGTTCCGGAGCATCTCCACACCTGCCATGACCCTTTCAAAGGAGCCTCCTTCAGGCCCGGTCCGATAGGCATCATGCAGTTCTTTGGGGCCGTCGAGGCTTACCCCCAGGAGGAAACCGTTCCGGGCGAAGAATTCGCACCATTCCTCATCGAGAAGGATTCCGTTGGTCTGAAGGGTGTTGACGATCTTTCTTCCCCTGCCGTACCGCGCTTCCAGCTCCATTGCCTTCCGGAAAAAAGCAATGCCCGCAAGAAGGGGCTCCCCTCCGTGCCAGGCAAATTCCACCACGGCGTCACGGCCGTTGATCTCCAAATTCTGCCGGATGTACGACTCGAGCACATCGTCGGGCATCCTTTTAAGCTTCTGGGCGAGGAGTCCCGGTTTTTCTGCATAGTAACAGTAGACGCAGCGGAGATTGCAGAGGCCTCCCACCACTTTGGCCATTACCGCGAATGTCCGTGTGCCGTCTCCTCCCATACCCCTATTTCCTTCGGCGGGAACCTGCGGCAAGCACGAAAAGCGGAAGAAGAAGGGCCACGGCCGAGGGAATTCCTGTTCCGGCGCTGCACCCGCCGGTCCCCTTATCGAGGCTTGCCAGGTAGTCGGCGAGCATGGTACGGAATTCGGCGCCGTCATCCACTCCGATCTCATGGGCGATCAGGGCGTTCAGCCGTGCGTTCAGATCCAGGATCAGCTCCCTGTTTGCCTCCGGGGATGCCGCGAGGTTGTGCATTTCATCAGGGTCGTTCTGCAGGTCGTAGAGCTCAAGATCGTTCTTTGCCAGAAGCTCTTCGAAGGTTGACGGAGCATTGAAGTCACTTGAAAAATACCGTGCGAACTTGTATCGTTCCGTGATGATCGCCCGGACGAAGCCCCTCACCCCCAGATCGAAGGTGTACGAGACATTTCCGGAGGCATCCCGGCCGGCGTTCGCCATGGTCATGGAGATCATTTCGAAGCAGAACAGGGCGCCGTCCCTCACGGAGCCGAAAGGGTTCCTCATGAGATCCATCAGGTTGTTTCCCCTGAGCCCTGCGGTTATTTCCGCCTTCTCCGCCGCACCGATGTTCGTCATATGGACAAAGGTCGGGGCGAGGTCAAGGTGGCTGGTGATGGAGCTGAGCCTCCTGCCTCCTTCAAACTCGGGGTGATAGACCACGAGGGGAACATGGATGTTTTCTTCGTAAATGACTCCGCCCTTGCCCTTGAGGTTGTGGGATCCTCCCATTTCTCCGTGGTCGGCCGTAAAAACGATGATCGTGTTCTCCATCATGCCGAGATCCGCTATTTCCTGAAGGATCTCCAGAAGGTGATTGTCGGAGTCCTGGATACAGTTGAAGTAGCAGTTCCGGAAATCCTTCCAGCCCTCTTCAGTGGTCACTGATCCTGTCCATCCTTCCCACCGGGTCTTGTACGCCGAAACCGCAGGGGGAAGCGTCCCGTCGGCCAGGTTCTGGTTCCATGATGAAGGCACGGCCGTGTCATAGGTTTTTCTGTATATTTCGGCGTCAGGCGGTCCCCCGACAGGGAGCGTGCCCCGGAAATCAGGGTCGGTGTTGAAAAACATGATATCATGAGGGTTGATGAGGTTGACGGCGAGGAAGAAGGAGATCCCCGAGCTGTTCTTCTCCGTTCCGGTTGTACGGAGCCATTCGATGGCATCGCTTTGAATTTCCCCGTCCCGTTCGAATCCCTCCCATATGGTGCTGGTGTAGTCGCTGTCCACACCCCAGTCCGAAAAACCGTATTCTCCGAGATCGGTCTGCCCGTCCCCGGCAGCCCCCAGCAGGCTGACATCCCCCATGTGCCACTTTCCTTTGTAGGCGGTGTAATACCCAGCCCGGCGCAAAAGGTCGCCCACAGTGACGATACCGGTTGAAAGGGGCCCCTGCCAGTCAAAGTCCGTGTTGTCGATCATTTTCGTGTTGGTGATATGGGTGCCGGTGTAGATCACCGAGCGGGAGGAGGTGGACATGGTGGAGCAGCTGTAGTGTTTTTCGAACGTTGTACCGAGTTGTGCGAGCAGTTCCCGTGCACGGTAGCCGGTTCCTTCGGGAAATTCGCTGAAATAGTGCTCCTGATCCGTGGTGATGAAGATGATGTTGTAGTTGCCGTCAGCGTTGGGAGCCGGTGTGCGGAAGACCGATTTATCCAGTGTTTTGCCCTTTTCTTCCGCTGAAGCGGCATACCCTGCGGCGAGCATCGAAACCGCGACCGTTGCAGCTATAGCCCTGCTGTTCGCTTTCATTTTCCGACCTTCTTTCTGGAGAAAAAGACTCAGAATGCCTCCGGTCCGCTGAACATGCAAAAAAATAATTCCCCCGTACAGAACGGCGAAAAAAACGGTTCCTGATTTCAGCTCATGGTGCACTGCCTGAAACCATCAGTGACGGTGGGAAAATACCTGCTCCCCCTTTTCTGCTGAGACTTCTTTTTATCAATGTGTTTTGAATTCACATAAATAATTATTCAATCTACTGAAAGACATGTCAAGTATTATTATTATATTCTTTACTTTTACTCTCCCTGATTTTCGCGAACCGCCGAAAGAAACCATCCATGTCGACCGCTTCAACTGGAGGGGGAAAGTAAAGCGTCCACTTTCTCCTCAAGGTCAGGTGACCAGGGGAAGTGATATCCTTCATCGGGAATGACGAGGTTTCCCTCCTCAAGGACAAAACTGACGATATGGCGGCTCCCCTTCTCCGGGGGAGGAAACTCCGTCTCGGTGGTCCGGTGGTACCGGATTTCCTCACCCGGCAGAAATTCACCTTTGAAGGACCGGACCACTTCTGCCGAAATCCGCCACAGGGCGTAGCCGCCAAGGGTACGCACCCGCTCTCCTTCCTTTATTTCAAGGATCACTGTCGTATCCGTCCCCCTGATATTCGCCGCGATCAGGCGGGGGAGAAAATCCTCTTCCTCCTCCATGGCCGGGGAGGAATCGCCTGACAGAAACAATACAAGGACCATGCACAGCAGGAAAATCCCTGTTTTTCGAAATTTCATCCTTTTCACCTCCGTTAACCTGATCATTCGTTAAACTATCTGCACGAAAAAGGCATGATGAATGCCCCGGCAAAAGATTTTGAAGTACATCAGCCATTCTGATTCAATTTTACACTGAAGGCGGGTTCCAGGATGGTGGCACATTCATTGATTTGAAATCAGGAGCTGGAGACCGGCAGGTAATTTATATCCCGGCATTTTTTAGCAAAAGAGCTGCCGGTTCACCCCGTAGAGCAAAAAGGCGGCCCCTTATCCGCAGAAGCAGAAGAGGGGCCGCAATTTTTTATCTCAGACTGTGCCGAAGGGCAGGCCTGGTGTTTTCAGCTGTCGTACCCGGCCCGGGAGACGATCTCTTTCATTCGGCGGGCGCATTCCGCCAGAGTTTCCCTTTCGTCCATGGTGAGCACTTCCCGGTTCTTCATGACGATTTTGCCGTCGATGATGGAATCGGTGACATCATGGCCGTCAGCGCTCTCCACGATGGTACTGACAATGTTCTGGGTGGGGTAAAGGTGGGGCTGCTCAAGGTTCAGCAGGATCACATCGGCTTTTTTGCCCACTTCCACAGTCCCCGTGAGAGCGCTGTGCCTCAGGGCGGCGCTCCCTCCCGCTGTGGCCATCTTCAGGAGCTCGGAGCACCTGAGGACCACGGGGTCGAACACGGGCAGCCCCCAGTAGGCTATGGTTGCGCTGCGGAGGGTCTTCATCTCATCGAAGAGGTTCGAGTTCGTGTTTCCGCTTCCGTCGCAGCCAAGGCCGATGCTGACGCCTGCCTCAAGCATCCGTGGGGTCTTGGGGAAGCCGGGCAGGCGAGCAGGAGCCCGGCAAGAGAGACGTACATCATGGTGGGGAGCTTGATGAAGCGGCTCATGAACCGGCTGATGGTCACTCCGGCGAGGGCGATGCTCCCGAGAACGGCATATCCCTGAAGGGACTGGATCAGCGTATATTTGAAGCCGATCATGTTGGTGAGGATCATGATCGTCCCGGCAAAGGCCAGGAGCCCCATCTGTTCAAAAAAACGGATCTCCGCTTTCGCTTTCATTCTGATTCTCCTCCTACTTTGCTGTCCATGGTATTCCGGGCAAATATTCTTCCAATCTTCGGCTCGAGCATGTTGTACAGCCACGTGGTGAGGGGCAGCCCGATGAACGTCCCCATGT
>CAYTQC010000045.1:5570-11918 GCA_964439735.1 uncultured Synergistaceae bacterium | reverse complement strand
TATCTTATGCATAATATATTCTATACGCACCGAGAAAGAAAAGCAAAATGTATAATGTATTCATTCCTTCAATTCTCTCAGTCGCACAAAAATAAGAGGCACCTGAATTTTTCCCGGGTGCCTCTTTTCTGCACTGAAAAGCTAAATTGTATTATAGAGTCTTTTTCTTCATGGACTGTTTCTGGAGGAACCACATGACTGCCATTATGGCAATTCCGATGGAGTCCGTCAGCAGCCCCGGGAAAATGAGCGTTATGGCTGCCCCCAGGAACACGATCCGCTCCCAGAAGTGCAGGTTTCTCATCCAGTATCCTGAACCCGCAAGAGCAAGGGCGAAGGCTCCGATCAAAGAGGTCACTACCATCACCATAATCTCGGGGAGCGTGGTGTCGATCAGCAGAAGGCCAGGATTGTAGACGAAAATATACGGTATCATGAATCCTGCCATGGCCAGCTTCAGGGCATTAAACCCGGTTTTCACAGGGTCTCCCCCCGCGATGCCCGCCCCCGCGTAAGCGGCCAGTGCAACCGGAGGAGTGAGGTCTGCGACGATGCCGAAGTAAAAGATGAAAAGATGGGCTGCCAGTATGGGCACACCGAACTTCATTATGGCAGGAGCCGCCATCGATGCGAGGACGATATATTTCGCGGTGGTTGGAAGGCCCATTCCGAGTATGATGGAGGCGATCATGGTGAGCACAAGGGTGAAGAAGAAGCTCCCCCCGGAAAGCACAACGATTCCATTGGCTATTTTCAGCCCCACACCGGTAAGCGTCACCACTCCGATGATGATCCCTGCGCAGGCACAAGCCGCCGACACGCCTATAGCGGACCGTGCACCGTTTTCCAGCGCCTCGAATATATCCTTGAAGTTGAGCCTGGTATTTTTCCGCATCATGGCGATGACAACAGTCACAATAATGCAGACAAGCGCAGCCCTCAGGGGCGTGTACCCCTTGACGAGAAGATAGACGATGACGAAAAGGGGAAGGAGAAGGTGCCAGCCATCAGCGAAGACCTTTTTGATGTCGGGAAGCCTGTCCTTGGGGATCCCCTGGAGCCCGAGCCTCTTGGCCTCAAAATGCACCATGAGTCCCACGGCGAGATAATACAGGATCGCAGGAAGGGCCGCCGCTATGGCTATTTCGATATAGGCTATTCCGATAAACTGGGACATAACAAAGGCAGCGGCTCCCATGATCGGGGGCATAAGCTGTCCTCCTGTTGATGCAGCCGCTTCCACCGCTCCCGCAAACTCTGCTTTGTATCCGATGCTCTTCATGAGCGGTATGGTGAAGGTACCCGTTGTTACCACGTTCGCCACGGAACTGCCCGATATGGTACCGAAAAGACCGCTGGCGAGGACAGCCACTTTTGCCGGGCCGCCGACTCTGTGTCCTGTTGCCGCCAGGGCAAGGTCTATGAAGAATTTTCCCAGGCCTGTCTTATGAAGAAAGGCCCCGAAAAGGATAAACAGGTACACAAAGGTCGAAGCAACCCCGAGGGGCATTCCGAGGATGCCCTCCGTCGTCACGTACATGTGAGTGATGATCCGTGTGTAGGCAAAGCCCCTGTGAGCGAACATCCCGGGGAAATAGGGACCGAAATAGGCATACACAAGAAAAACGATCGCCACTATGGTTATGGGAAGGCCCACAACACGCCTTGAGGCCTCAAGTACCAGCAGAATACAGATAGCGCCGAAAATGATGTCTCCCTTTGTGGGAAGCCCGGCGCGCATCATCAGATCGGTATATTCAATGACAACGTATGCTCCTACAGCAAGCCCAAGCACTGCAAGGAGCACATCCGTCACCTTCATCCCCGATTTTCTACAGCTGATCCTTGCAGGATAAAGCAGGTACACAAGGACAAGGACGAACCCCAGGTGTATGGAACGCTGTATCTGGGCCTCAAATACACCGAATGCGGCAGTGTAGAGCTGGAACAGCGAGAAAAGAATGCAGACAGCTTTTACCAGGGTGTTCCACGAAGGGCTGAGCGTCCGCGTCGTCGATTCCCTGTCATACTTCTCCAGGATCTTTTCGACATCAATAGTCTCCGATGCCCTTTCCGCCGCTGACGAATCAAGGATCCCATCCTGCGGTTTCGAATCATTGTTTTCGACCATGACCGTTCCTCCTCAGAAAATCAATAAAAAAACGCAAAAAGAAAAGGGTGTTTCTCTCCGGAAAACCGGAGAGGTTTTCCCGGTTTTTCAAATTGAGTAAAAGGAATTTCCCGTCCGCGGAAAAGAAGATTATAATCCGCGAAACGACCGACCCGAAAGACAACATCCGAAAGATACTTTTTTATTCCATAGATTCGGAATTTCCCGCCTCCACTCTCGAAAACAGCTGATCCTTCCAGAAGGAAGGGCAGCCCCGCCCCGAAATCCGTATAGACTGTCTCTCTCAGCTCGAGGCCCTCCCTGAAGTCAACACGGAAAACTTCGATAACGGGCGTTTTCTGAACGGAATGTATATATCTGACCGCAAACTCTTCAGTCCCCTGAAGAGGGTACGAGGCTCGCACCGAGCCGTCCGCGCTTCGGATCATGAGAAAATGGACAGGAGAAAAGGAGAAAAAAACGGCAGCGAGGATGAGAGTTGTTTTAAAGAGGTTATTTGGGCTCATGTTCCACTCCCTCCTCCGGAAAATCACGAAGGGAGGCCTTCCGGAACGGAGGCCTCCCAAAAAAACATTTCAGCCTATTTCATAAGCCCTGCTTCTTTGAAGAATTTTTCCGCGCCCGGATGGAAGGGAATGGAAATACCGTCAAGGGCCCTGCTCAGAAGGACGCTCTTTCCCTTGTGATGGGCGTTTCCGACAGCCTCGAGGTTCTGGAAAAGGGCCTTGGTCATGGTATAGACGACGTCCTCGGGGAGTTCCTTCCGCACGGCAAGAATTGCCTGGACTGCCACTGTCTCCACGGGCTGGTCCTGTCCGCGGTACGTATTCCCTGGGATGACTTCCTTCGCCAGGAAGGGATATTTCGCAATGAGCTTATCTCTCATCTCGCCTTCTATCGGGACGAAAACGATGTCCTGAAGGGTGCTGATATCCTGGATCGAAGGATTGGGAGCGCCGGTGGTGTACGAGAAGGCGTCCACGAGGCGATCCTTGAAGTGATCGGTGGTTTCTGCGTAGGAAATGAAATGGGCCTTGAAATCATCATAGGTGAGACCGTATACGTCAAGTATCTGGCGTACATTGGCTTCGTTTCCGCTTCCCGGGGCACCCACGGAGATGTTCTTTCCCTTGAAGTCTGCGATGGTCTTGATTCCGCTCTCCTTGGAGGCGATGACCTGGATGTGCTCCGGGTAGAGCCTTGCAATGGCAGTGATGTTTTCGATCTTCCTGCCCTTGAAGAATTCTGTCCCGTTGTAGGCATAGTCGGACATGTCGTTCTGGACGATAATGAGGTCCACATCACCGGCGGCAAGGAGATTGATGTTCTCTATGGAGGCACCGGTGGACTGGGCGGTAATGTTTACCACACCGCCTGAATTATCGCTGATAATCTGGGAAAGCGCACCGCCGAGGGGATAGTAGGTTCCTGCCGTTCCACCGGTCCCCATGGTCAGCTGCATGGGAGCGGCAAGAGCTGCGCCGGCTGTAAAAAGGACCGCTATAGAAAGAAACGCCAGTATCTTTGCAAACTTTTTCATGAAATACCCTCCTTCATATATTGTTTTCCGCTGCATATACATCGTAATTTGTTTTAGTGATTCCGTCAACCGGATATATCAGACACGACACACGGCACGTAAAGAAAAAAGCCCGGGAGTTCCCGGGCTTTTTTCTTCGTTGTTGAATTTTTCAGGCCGTTTCGCGCGCTATGAACAAGGCCAGCTTGTCGGGGTCTATGTTGCCGCCGGAGAGGAAGAAACAGATCTTCTCCCCGGGATTGACTTTGAAGCTTCCTTCGAGAGCCGCTGCGACACCCACGGCTGCAGAAGGCTCTACAAGCAGTTTGCTCTTGAAGACGATCTCCATGAGTCCCCTGGAGATGAACTCGTCGGAAGCAGGGACGATCTCGTCCACGTACCTGTCAATGAGGGGATAGTTATGCTCGCCGGTCATGGTGATCATGAGCCCATCGGCAAGGGTGGCGCCCATGGGTACTTCCACCGGTTTGCCGGCCTTACGGCTCTCAGCGTACCGCTGGATCCCGGCAGGTTCGACACCGACTACGCGGACTGAAGGGCGTGTTTCCTTCAGCGCGGCTGCAACACCCGCCAGCAGTCCGCCTCCCCCGAGGGGAACGACTACTGTATCAACATCGGGAAGATCCTGGATGATCTCCAGCCCCGAGGTTCCCTGGCCGGCAATGAGTTCGGGGTCATTATAGGAGTGGACGAGGGTATATCCCTTCTCGGCCTTGATCTCGTACAGCTTTTTGTACCGCTGTATCGAATCGAATCCGTGGAGGACCACCTCGGCCCCGAGGGCCTTTGTTCCTTCAATTTTCGATTTCGGTGCGTTCTCGGGCAGGACAAGGGTCGCCTTGATGCCGAGCATTTTTGCCGCATACGCCACTCCCTGGGCGTGATTGCCCGAAGAAGAGGCAATGATTCCCCGGGCTCTCTCTTCGTCAGTGAGTGAAAGAATTTTGTTCGTCGCGCCCCTGATCTTGAACGATCCTGTAATCTGAAGGTTTTCCGGCTTGAAGTACACCTCCGCTCCCCACAGGGAATCCAGCTTGTCTCCCCGAAGGATGGGAGTTCTGCGGACCTTGCCCGAAATCCTCCCGGCAGCGGTTTTTATATCGTCGAGTCCTATTATTCGTGTCATTTTCCTCTTTTTACCTCCTTGAGCCTTTTACAGGCTGTTTTATCTTAAAAAGCGCCAGGGGCGGCAGATTCGCATCCTGCCGCCCGCCGCACCTCAGTTACATTATTCGATCCACAGCGCCATATCAGGGCAGTTGATCTCGCACCGCTTGCACTTGATGCAGTCAGACTCCCTCACCGGGGATACTACGGTAAAGCCTTTCTGGTTCGTCTCGTTCGAGATTTCGTATACGTTCTTGGGGCAGACGGAAATACACAGGCCGCACCCCTTGCAGAGCCTTTTATTCACATGAACGGTCATTTATATCACCCCAGCTTCCGGATTAATTCCACAACCTGGGCAGGCGTGGTGGCCAGAAGGGCACCCGCTTTTTCCAGGGCTTCCATTTTCGATGCCGCAGTCCCCTTGTTTCCCCGAATGATCGCTCCGGCATGGCCGAGAGATTTGCCCTCGGGAGCCGACCGACCGACTATAAGGGAAACCACGGGTTTGCGAACGGATTCTGCAATATACTCCGCTGCAGCGATCTCGGTGCTGCCACCGATCTCACCGAGAAGCACTATTATCTCCGTCTCGGGATCAGCGTTAAAAAGCTCAACGACATCCCTCTGGGTCGTTCCCCAGATGGGGCCCCCGCCAAGGGCAACCACGGTGGACTGGCCTATGCCGGCATCGGTCAGGGTTTTCCCTACTTCGTAGGACAGGGCGCCGCTTTTGGACACGACGCCGACTCTCCCCTCCCTGAACATGCGGGCGGGATGAGCGCCGAGCTTGCATTTTCCCGGGGAAATGACGCCGGCTGTCCCGGGGCCGAGGACCCTGACTCCGCGCCCTGAAGCATAGGACAGGATATCAAGAACGTCGTGCTTGGGGATCCCCTCCATGGTGAGCACGAGCAGCTTGATACCCGCCTCCATGGCTTCCATGGCGGCGTCCTTCGCAAACAGAGGGGGGACAAAGCTGATGGCCGCATTGGGAGCTGTTTCCTTCATTGCGTCAGCGACGGAATTGAAAACCGGCACTCCTTCCACTGCGGTCCCTGCTTTTCCGGGGGTGACCCCGGCGACCACAGCGGTCCCGTAATCAATGAGGGATTTCGTCTGGAGAATACCGGATTTTCCGGTTATCCCCTGCACGATGACACGAGTGTTTCTGTCAACGAGAACTGCCATGTCATTCCCCTCCCGCTGCGAACCGCACGGCATCGGCAACGGCGGTTCGAAGATCGTCGTAGACGGGAAGTCCCGCCTCTTTCATTATCGTCTTGCCCTCTTCTTCCATGGTCCCGCACAGCCGCACCACAAGGGGAATGGAAACAGAATGGTCCCTGAGGTATGCCGTGATGCCTTCGGCCATTTCGTCCATGCGGTTGAAGCCTCCGATAAGAACGACGAGCAGGCTTTTTATGTCCTTCTTGTCGGAAAACACCTGGTCCATGGCCGAATACATGACCTCCGGGCTCGTCAGGCCCCCCATTTCACAGAAATCCGCCGCAGAGCCCCCGAAATCCCGGATCAGGTCCAGCGTGAGCATTCCGGTCCCGGCTCCGTC
>CAYTQC010000045.1:0-5470 GCA_964439735.1 uncultured Synergistaceae bacterium | reverse complement strand
AAGGTGACTGCAAGGTAGTACTCGGCCCGGATGTTCATTTTCTCTTCCACCAGGACCGCCTTCACCGGTTCGCCCTTTAGTTCCATGGAAAGGATGGAGTCAGCAGCCTTTTTCGCCTCATCCATGGTGGAGGCAAGAAGAACGCCTCCCGCCTTTCCCCTGCCCCCGGAAAGCACCTGGGCTTTCACAGCCGAGGGTGCGAACAGGCCTGACCTGTCAGAGGCGGTGACAACAGCACCTTTCGGTACCGGGATCCCTGCCTCCCTGAAGAGGGATTTTCCCTGGAATTCGTATAGCTTCATGCCCCTGCGTCCTCTTTCGCCATGCGGATCCCCTCTTCAAAGGCCGCTGTGTTCATGGCCACAAATTTCTCCTTGACGGATTCCTTTACGGCAGCCAGCAGGTTTTCTTTCGAGACAAGCTTCGTCTTCTCCTGGATGAATCCCAGCATCACCATATTGCCGGCCATCTTGCTTCCAAGTCTGATGGCCGTCTCGGTGGCAGGGACCTTCCAGACAGTGATCGACGGGTCGACCTCTCCGATGTCGGGAACGAGACCGCTGTCCACGAACAGCATGCCGCCTTTTTTCAATTCATTCCTGTGACTTTCGTATGCGGCCTGGAACATGGCTACAAGGATGTCGTTTTTCTCATTCGTGGGTGTACGGATAGGTTCTTCGGAAAGAACCACCTCAGACTGGCACTGTCCTCCCCTTGCCTCGGAACCGTATGACTGGGACTGGGCCGCGTATATGCCTTCTTTTGTCACAGCGGCCTCTCCAAGAATAACGGAAGAGAGAATGATGCCCTGGCCGCCGAACCCGCAAAACTGGATACTCGTAGGCTTCATGATTTCGCCTCCTTGTCGCCGCAGCACGAGGGCGTATATACGGTACTTCCCCGGAAGACCGGTCTTTCAACGTTTACGAATTCGCCCAGCAGGTACTTTCCGGCCGTATCCTCGGGGGGGAGTTTCTCGGCCGCAGAGGCCGCAATTGAACGATTCTTGATCCACTCCACAAGGTTTTTCGGGCTGCCGCTTCCCAGGGCGTACCGTCCGAAGTGAGTCGGACACTGGGAAAGGATCTCAACAACTGAAAAACCCTTGTGGGCGAGGGCATTTTTCAAAAATGTGGTCATCTGGGCAGGATTCGAGGTAAGGGCCCGTGCCACATAGGTGGCGCCTGCAGTGGCGGCCAGCTTGCACAGGTCAAAGGGCGGTTCGCTGCTCCCGTAGGGCGTGGTCATGGTGACGGAACCGTCTGGTGTCATGGGGGCAACCTGTCCGCCTGTCATGGCGAAGTTGAAGTTGTTCACCACGATGAACGTCACGTCGAGGTTGCGCCGGGCCGCGTGGATGAAATGGTTGCCTCCTATGGAGAGCGCATCTCCGTCACCTGCGAATACAACTACCTTCGTATCAGGCTTGTGGAGCTTGATCCCCGTGGCCCAGGCGAGGGTCCTTCCATGGACGCCATGCAGGCAGTCCATGTTGATATACACCGGGATACGCGCTGTGCATCCCACTCCGCCTATGCCGACCATGGTCCCGAGATCAAGGCCGAGGGTCTCCACGGCACGGAGGAAAGCGCTGACCACCTGTCCGCATCCGCATCCCGGGCAGAAGAAATGGGGCAGCTTGTCCTGGCGCATATATTTCAACAGCGGATTCCCGTTCTTGTGCATTTCAAGAGCGCTCATTACCGCACCTCCTCTATGACGGCAAGTATCTCGTCCGGAGTGTGCGGCGTGCCGAGGTTCTTCGTCGCCCGTGCCGTCCTGCATTTACCGCAGACCGCCCTTTCGACTTCTCCCGCGTATTTTCCGAGGTTCATTTCCACTGTCACAACAACTCCCACATTGGACGCCAGCTCCCGGATCTCTTCTTCGGGGAAGGGCCATGGAGCATCAAGCTTAAGCACCCCTGCCTTTATCCCTTTCTCACGGGCCGCTTCCATGGCGTCGAGCGCCGGCCTTACTTCGCTGCCGAAAGCCACGAGGGCGATATCGGCATCGTCCAGTCCAAACTTCTGAACGGTGGAGATCTTCTTCCGGTTCTCCCGGACTTTTCCGGTGATCCTTTTGTACAGCTTTTCGAATGCATGGGGCTCCCATTCTATGTCGCCCCGTTCGTCGTGGGGATTTATGGAGTGGATAACCCGGTAGCCGGTTCCGAGCTCGGCGAAATCAGGAACGCCCCATTCGCTGTCAGCATGAAAGGGAAGATACTCGGACGGGCTTTTCGCAGTCCTCTTCCTGTTTACCACGGGAACAGCGGAGGCCTCGGGTATCTCGAGACGTTCGCGCATGAGGGCGAGGGACATCTCGGAGATCACGATCACGGGCGTGCGGTACTCTTCAGCAAGGTTGAACGCCCTGACCGTGAAATCAAAGGTCTCCTGTACCGTGGACGGTGCAAGGACGATCATTTCGTGATCTCCCGCAGCTCCCCACCGCACCTGCATGATGTCCGAATGGGTGGCGAAGTTTTCACCCCGGCACCGCATGACATCCACAATAACCAGGGGAGCTTCAATCGCCACGGCGTATTCTATCCCCTCCATCATGTAGTCAAACCCCGCGCTGGCCGTGGCCGTCATGGCCTTGGCACCGGCGAGGGATGCCGCTCCGGCTGCATAAATGGAGCACAGTTCGTCCTCTCCCTGGAAAAAGACTCCGCCTACTGCAGGGAGCCTTCTCGCCATTCCTTCCGAGACCTCGTTCGCAGGGGTAATGGGATACCCGGCAAAGAAATCGCATCCGGCCGCTATCGCGCCTTCCACCGCAGCATAGTTCCCCTGCATGAAATGGACGCCGGTCAGTACACGGTTCTCAAGTCCCATTCATACACCTCCATTTTTAATACCCGGGCATTATCCGGGCAAAATATACCATGTGCTCAGACTATCACGCATATTATATTATGTCAAATATCAGATCAACTTTCTTTCCCTGAAGACCAGGATGTCATTTTGAGAATGCAGTTCACCCCCGGACAAAATCTTCCTGTGCCGGGGCGCGTTTTTTGATCTGCCACTGATGCTCTTTCGTATTAAAGATGGAGATAGGCCAATATCTCTTTTCCCAGAATTTTTTCCGCCGGTTCGAACAACTCGGGAGACCTCATCCCGCCGCCCAGAACGAGCTCCCTGCGGGACGCGCAAATGACCGCCGCTTCCATGCCCGGCAGAAGCCTGTCGCTTGAAACAGCCCTTCCTGTTTCACAGCTGAATATATTAATGAGATCCGGGAAAGTGGCAACCCGTTCGCCGTTTTTTTCGAGCGTCATATACTCTTTCCAGAAAGAGATTTCATATCCTCCCATGGATACCGTGCCTGTGTCCATTCCTCCGGCAGTGAACCTGTCCACCGTCTCTATGGCCCCACAGTAAAGGATGCTGCCGGAAATCATGGAAGCAGCTGCTTCTATGACTGCACGGGGGCCCTTCTCTCTCGCTTTTTTCATGGCATCGCCTATGCGGATTGCCTGCTTGAGGGCACCAGGAGCTGCATTGTCCCTGATGTACGACGCTTCCACAGGGTTTCTCGCCACCGCCAGGATACCTCCCACGACGCAGGCATCCTGGCGTATCATGTTGGAAACCGTCTCTATGGATCCTTTGAGAACTCCCTCTATATAGGCTCCCTTTGCAGGGTTTCCTCCTGCGAAAGACTGAATGGAAACATAGTCCGGAACGCGGTGAAGCCCCATGGAACCCATTTCAGGCGTCGGGTGGCCCCGGCCGTTGCACGGCGCGTCCACGAGCGGTATGCCCAGAATAGCCGATTCGATCAAGCCGTTAACGATCCAGAAGCTGCCGCATTCGTTGGGAATAAGACCTGCAGGTCGACCGATGCCGCTCTCGAGAAGCAGTTCCACCGAACGGACCCTGGCCCTCGGAGCGATAAAGGGATCCTTCCTGTACGGGCAGGTGACCATGGAGCATGAAACTACTGTCTGCCAGGGTTGGAGGTCATCCACGTCCACAAGCACGGGCGTTCCTATTTTCAGGGCAAGTTCCCCGACTTCGATCGCACCCTCCTCCGATCCGCCTCCACCTCCAAGGACAGATGCGCCGAGAACTGCTGATTCAACCAGATCTTTATTCATCTGCATCTTTGCCATAGCAGTCTCCTTTTCAGTTCCATTTCCGGAAAAGAGTAATATGTACTCTTTCCGCTTGTTCGTCATGCTCCACCGCCACTTCATCAGTGAGGATCCCCACGAGGTAAATCTCCTGGCCGGTACTTATGTCTCCGGAAAGAGACCATGAATACTGCTCCATTTCCCTCGCCCGGGGCATACGGAGAAGCCGGGTCATCTCCCGGAGTTTTCCTCCCGGATTTCCGGAGTAGTCCGATACGATCCGTATCTCGTGTCCTTCATCGCCTCGTATCACATGAGCCTGAAAATCATGCGCCCCCATGGAAAAGAAAAAATTCATCAGCTCGCTGACGATACGCGAGATAACCAGCCGTTCATGCCTCACCTTTTCTCCCTCCCCCGAAACGCTTCCAGGAGGGGAACGAGGATTGCCGCAACCATTCCCCCTGCGAAGCCGTTATTGTATAGATTGAATCCTGCATGGAGCACTCCGACATTTAAAACGACTGACGAATGAATGTAGCCTGCGAGCACTCCGGCCAACCAGCCGAATTCCCCGGCAATAGGAGCGAGGGTCGTGCTGAAAAGAGCGGCCAGCTGTATGGGCGGGTCGGTAAGACTCCACGTTTTTGTAACACTTCCGAGCATCACTCCAAGGAGAACGGGAGTAATGTTGACCGGGGTCTTTCCCATGGCGCTGAAACCTGCGATGGTGAGCAGTCCCCCCAGAGTGGGTCCGTTGAAGTCACCGCCGATGAAATAAAGATACCCCGCGGCCAGCAGGCCTGTTGTTCCCATGTTGATCAACGCTGCGGGGAAAGCATACATGTCAACGAAATCAGCTATGAGCCGTCCGGAGTTTCTCCAGAGCGACCGCAGCGACGGTACTGATTCCCTGTCCAGAAATACGCCCGCGATAATGAGGGTCAGAAAAAAACCAGCGCACAGCGGTGCGAGCATGGCATTATGTCCCGTTGACCAGATCACCCTGCTCTCGGCAATAAAGCCGTGGGACTTGAAAACGGATACGTACAGGGTCCCTACCATGCCCGCGGTGAACCCGACGTTGTACAGGTTATAGCCGTGATGGACGGAGAGAAAGGCTGCTGCCAGCGGAGGCAGCAAAAACCCCGCGGAAATTCCTGCTGCAGCACCGAGAACAATCCGTATAAGGGGGGGGAAATGGAATCCGAACATCAGCTGGCTTACTATTGGCGAAAGGGCCGTACCAAAAAAGGCGATGTAGATAAATTTCAGGAACGGTTCCTTCTGTACCCGCGCATAAAGCCACACACCTGCCAGGATAAACCACACGTTCAGCAGATTTTTGCCGAAGAAAGAAAAACCGGCAACTGTAAATATGGA
>CAYTQC010000044.1:0-12100 GCA_964439735.1 uncultured Synergistaceae bacterium | reverse complement strand
CGGCGGCGGCATCCCCAACGGCAAGAAATTCAAGGCCGTGCAGATCGGCGGTCCGTCGGGCGGCTGTCTTGTTGACGAACACCTTGATATTCCCGTGGACTATGAATCTCTTACCGCTGCGGGCGCAATAATGGGTTCAGGCGGCCTTGTTGTGCTTGACGAAGCAAACTGTATGGTTGATACTGCCAAGTTCTTCCTCGAGTTCACCCAGCGCGAATCCTGCGGAAAGTGCGTACCGTGCAGAGAAGGCACAAAGAAGATGCTCGATATTCTCACCAGGATAACGGAAGGAAAGGGCGTGCCCGAGGACCTGGACAAGCTCCAGTATCTCGGCGAGCAGATCAAGGCAACCTCTCTGTGTGCACTTGGCGGGACGGCACCCAATCCTGTCCTGACGACCCTGAAATATTTCAGGGAGGAGTACGAGGCGCACATATTCGACAAGAAGTGCCCGGCGGGAGCATGCCAGCGTCTCCTGAGCTACACCATCGACCCGGAAAAGTGCATCGGGTGCACGAAGTGTGCGAGGAACTGCCCTGTAAACTGCATTGCGGGCAAGGTGAAAGAGCCCCACGTGATCGACCAGACAAAATGCATCAAGTGCGGCGCCTGCATGGCAAACTGCCCCGTGGGCGCGATTTCCAAAGGTTAAAAGGAGATGATCAGATAATGGACAGCATAAAAGCGATCATCAACGGAAGGGAGATAACGGCGGAACCCGGAATGACCATACTTCAGGCCGCCAAGGTGAATGGCATTCACATCCCGACTCTCTGCGATCACCCCGCGGTGAGTCCGTTCGGCGCCTGCCGTATATGCCTCGTTGAAGCAGAAAAAAATCCGAAACTCCTTCCTGCATGCACCACTCCCATTACTGCAGGAATGGTGGTCAAAACCAACACCCCGAAGGTCATAGAGGCCAGGAAGGCCGTTCTTGAACTTATCCTCGTCCGTCACCCTCTTGACTGTTTTTCATGCCCGAGCAACGGCAAGTGCGAACTTCAGGATGTGGCATACGAACTGGGAGTCTCAGGGTCACGCTTTGCCGACGCGGGCGACACGAATACATCCCATGTGTACGAAGACGCCAACCCCTTCTATGTGCGCGACCTGAACAAGTGCATCCTGTGCGGGAGATGCGTCCGCGTATGTGAAGAACAAGCGCAGTATCATGCCATCGATTTCCAGGGCAGGGGAATAAAGACCTCTATCCAGCCCCCTGTCGGTTCTCCCATTGAGGAGTCCGACTGCGTCTTCTGCGGCCAGTGTGTCCAGGTTTGCCCTGTGGGTGCCCTTTCCGAAAAGACAGCACTTGGAACGGGCCGGCCCTGGGATATCGAGAAGGTCAAGACGATATGCTCTTATTGCGGCGTCGGGTGTGAGCTGGAAATCAACGTCAACAAAAAGACAGGAAAAATCGCAAACGTAACGTCGAATTACGAAAGCCGGACCTCAGTCAATAACGGCAGGTCATGCGTAAAGGGACGCTTCGCGTGGCAGTTCGTTAATAGTGAAGACAGGCTGACGACACCGCTTATCCGGGAAGGGGATACATTCCGCAAGGCATCATGGGATGAGGCTCTTTCCCTAGTAGCAGAAAAACTCAGCTCCATCAGGGAGAAACACGGCGCGGATGCCCTCGGTTTCTTCTCGTCCGCCAGGTGTACGAACGAGGAAAACTATCTCATGCAGCGCCTCGCAAGGGAGGTGATGGGCACTAACAACGTTGACCACTGTGCCCATCTGTGACACAGCGCCACAGTTGCGGGTCTCGGCGAGACCCTCGGAAGCGGCGCAATGACCAACGATTTTAAGTCGATCAAATCGGCCGATACGGTTCTCATCATCGGCTCAAACACCACGGAAAACCATCCCGTTATCGGTTCCATGATCAAGGAACAGAAGCGGAAGGGGAAGTGCACTCTTATCGTATGCGATCCCCGGAAGATCGAGATGGCGAAGTATGCGGACGTATACCTCCGCCACAAGAGCGGATCTGACGTCGCCCTTCTGAACGGACTGATGCACGTGATTATTCGTGAAGGGCTGCATGCGAAGGAATTTGTCGAAAAGAACGTCAATAATTTTGAAAAGTTGAAGGAAACGGTGGCAAAATACACCCCGGAATATGTTTCTGATCTGACCGGAGTCGCTCCTGAACTTATCGAGGACGCTGCAAGGGCATACGCGAAGGGACCCAATTCCGCCATTTTCTATACGATGGGGATAACCCAGCATGTGACGGGGACAAACAATGTCCGCACAGTGGCGAACCTTGCCCTTCTCTGTGGAATGCTCGGACGGCCGGGAACGGGGGTCAATCCCCTGAGAGGGCAGAACAACGTTCAGGGTGCCTGCGATATGGGAGCTCTCCCCGACGTGATCCCCGGATACCAGAAGGTCCTCCTTCCCGCCACACAGCAGAAGGTGAAAGACGTCTGGGGTGCCGAACTCCCGACAACACAGGGGCTTTCGGTTGTGGAAATGATGGAGGCCGCAGGTGAAGGGAAAATCAAGGGAATGTACATCATGGGTGAAAACTCCATGGTGACCGAGCCTGATTCTGAACACGTACGGCACGCCCTGAAAAAGCTCGACTTCCTCGTTGTCCAGGACATCTTCCTTACGGAAACAGCCGAGTTTGCCCACGTGGTTCTCCCTGCTGCCAGCTGGGGAGAAAAAGACGGAACCTTCACCAACACCTGCAGGGCAGTGCAGAGGGTCCGCAAGGCGGTATCCGCTCCCGGCGAAGCCCGTGCAGACTGGGAAATTCTCCTCGCTGTAGGCAAACGCCTCGGCGCCCCCTGGGGAGAAATGAATTCACCGGAGACCATATTTAAAGCAATTGCCGCGATCACACCGTCGTACAGCGGTATAACCTACGGCCGGCTTGAGGGAGGTCCTCTTTCCTGGCCCTGCCCAACGTGCGATCATCCCGGGACGCCAATTCTTTACACTACCGGCTTCCCGAGAGGCAAGGCGGATTTCTCGCCATGCGAATGGCAGGCGCCACACGAGTGGCCCGACGAAGAGTACCCCTTCCTTGCCACAACAGGCCGGCTGCTTTACCACTATCATTCCGGCAGCATGACCCGGCGCAGCTCAACGGGGGAATTCATTAAGGAAATGTATATTGAGGTCAACCCGGCGGATGCCCTGGCATTGGGATGTGAAGAGGGCGCCTTGATAAAGGTTACCTCCAGACGAGGAAATGTGTCAGGGGCAATGAAAGTCACGGACAGGGTCCCCGCAGGCATGATTTTCCTTCCCTTCCATTTCAGCGAGAGTGCAGCGAACAGGCTGACTTCATCCCGGATCGATCCTGTTTCCAAGACTCCCGGATACAAGATCAGCGCGGTTAGAGTAGAAAAAGCCTGATTTTTGTTTTCAGCCGGGCGGACGGATTTTTTTGTCTGCCCGGTATTATCAAAACAGGACAATTACATGACAGGAGGAAGAAAGAAAATGATGAAAACTCCAGCTGAACTGGCAAAAGCGGCATGCTCGGTATCGAAAGTAAAAGGGAACCTTTCCGTCCGGCAGATGATGCTCATGGGTATTCTGGCAGGGGCATATATTGCCTTCGCAGGGTGGCTCATGACAGTTGTCTCTCATGATATGACCCAACATTTCGGAAGCGGTGTCACCCGGCTCATGTCGGGGGCTGTTTTCAGCGTCGGCCTCATGATGGTCGTCATCAGCGGATCCGAACTTTTTACCGGGAACTGCATGATGCCTCTTGGATACCTTGCAGGATGCACACCCATGAAGAAGATCCTTCGCAACTGGGGATGGGTGTACCTGGCAAACCTGATCGGAAGCATTCTCCTGGCTGCCCTCATTTATTTCTCGGGCCTCGCTGATAACGCCGTGGGCGGAAGGGCTCTCCAGGTCGCCTCGGGAAAAATGGCTCTTCCCATGGTCCAGGGTTTTTTCCGCGGAATCCTCTGCAACTGGATCGTCGTTCTCGCAGTCTGGATGTCCATGGCTGCAACGGACATCATCGGCAAGGTCTGGGCGATCTTCTTTCCCATCATGACCTTCGTCGCTTCCGGTTTTGAACACTCCATCGCCAACATGTACTTCATGTCCCTCGGGCTTATGCTCAAGGGGAACACCGCAGCAGTGACGGCAGCCGGCCTTTCCGACCAGGCCCTCGGCGCTGTTTCTCTCGGAGGCTTTTTCAGCAACCTGATCCCCGTTACACTGGGGAACATGGTGGGCGGAATCCTCTTTGTGGCAGTTTTTTATTTCTTTATTTTCAAGGATGGCCTCACCGATATAGAATAAAAGGGAAAAGGCCCGAATGATGATGTTCAGACTTTTTGTGGTATAATATGCAATAGGAAGTAAACATAGACCCTGCGATGCCCGTGATCGTGATATTTGTCTTGAGCCAACACTCGAACCTTGCGGGGCCGGAAGTTTGTGCCGGTGGAGGAAATGCTCCGGCGTTGACGAAGCTAAGGCGCAACAGGCCTCAAACGTTAAGGAACGGGTCAAGACATTCATGACACGACATTGCGGGGAAGGATAAACACAGGGACGGGTTTTTCCCGCCCCTGTTTTCTTCTGAAAGGAGGCTCACCGTGATTGAACCGCTCCTGTACTCCCCCCTTCTGGCATCCTGCCTATTCTGAAGGCTTCATTCTCGACTGGGACGGTGTTCTGGCAGAAACCCGACTCAGTTTCACCGCGATACGGGAAAAATACTTCGGGGGAAAATTTGTCCCCCTCTTTGAGGCGATAGCTGCTTTACCCCCCGACAAGGCCGAAGAACTGAAAAAAGATATTTACGATGTTGAAATGGAAGGCGCAGAAAAGGCCGAAGCAGTTCCGGGTGCGAGAGACCTCCTTGACTGGCTGAATTCCCAGGATATTCCCTGGTGCGTTGTTTCCAGGAACTGTTTGGACTCCATAAACCTTGCTGCGGAGAGAGCCGGGCTTCAGCTTCCCGAAGTAGTGAAAAGCAGGGACAACCCTCCCGTAAAACCGGATCCCGAGGCTCTCTGGTCGGGTGCCGCTGAAATGGGGGTCCCTTTCGAAAAATGTGTCATGGTGGGTGATTTCGTTTATGACCTTGTGGGCGCAAGGCGTGCGGGAATGCGGGCAGTCCTCGTTCAGCGTCCGGAAGCTGAATGGAAGCATTGGGCGGATGTATCATTCAATTATATGACCGGTTTCGTTGCCTCGCTGAAGTCGCCGAAACCTCTGGTTCCATGGGAGTACGCGACAATTGAAGCTGAAAGGCTAAAAGCGGCTGCGGCAAAAGGTGTCAGGCTTTCAGGAGATTCACCGTACCTTTTGGAAGAATGCATGAAAAAGGCGGCGGAGGGAGTCTTGTATTTTCTTATTGATGCCCCTCTTTCTCCACTTTCGCCTGATCAGTGGAGGATCATGCCCGGACTGGTCCCTTCATGGCTTGACCAGCCGGTTCGTGAAGTTCTCAGGGAACTTCTGAAATTCCGCTTCCCCATGGCGGAAGTGGTGGAGGAGGAACCGGGGGGAATACCTTTTTCAGGTTAATGAAGCACCGGCAGTTTTTTCCCGGGAGGTGAAACGATGAGCGACGTACAGAAAAACATTTGGGAAGTACCACTGGCCGAAAGAATGCGCCCGAAAACTCTCAGTGAATTCGCCGGACAGCCCCACCTTTTGGGTCCCGATGCCCCCCTGAGAAAAATAATCGAATCGAACCGCACACCGAGCTGCATTCTTTACGGACCTCCGGGAGTCGGGAAAACCACTCTCGTTCGTCTTATGGCCACGGAAACCGGACGGGAAATACTGGAGATAAACGCTGTTTCCGCCAAGGTTTCGGAGTTGAGAGACCTTGTGTCCGAGGCGGCGAAATTGAAGGTTCTCCGCTCGGGGCATGCAGCGATAGCCTTTGTCGATGAGATTTACCATTTCAATAAAACCCAGCAGAATGCCCTCCTTCCCTCGGTGGAAAAGGGCGACCTTATATTGATCGGAACGACTACCGAAAATCCCTGGTTTGAGATCAACAAGACCCTCCTGTCGCGTATGATCGTATTTCAGCTCAATCCTCTCACAGAGGACGATCTCGTCTCACTCCTGAAAAGAGCTCTTGAGGACGGGGAACGGGGCCTCGGTGCTCTCGGGATTTCAGCTGAAGACCAGGTCCTCAGGTCAGTGGCGTCAAGAGCCGGAGGTGATGCCAGGCAGGCTCTGACGCGACTTGAGTTTCTTGCCGGAACCGTTGCCGCAAGGGGTGGTCAACGTCTGACCGAAGAGACTGTATCAGGCTCTCTTCCCTTCGCATCAGTCCGCTACGACAAGGCGTCGGATGATCACTATGCCGTTATTTCGGCTCTCATAAAAAGCATTCGGGGTTCAGACCCCGACGCGGCCGTGTATTGGCTAGCCCGTCTCCTTGCCGGAGGAGAAAATCTCCGTTTCATCTGCAGAAGACTTCTCATATCTGCATCGGAAGATGTGGGTCTTGCTGATCCCCAGGCTCTGTCCGTGGCTTCTGCGGCAGCGTGTGCGGTGGACATGGTGGGATTACCGGAGGCACGCATTATACTTTCCGAGGCGGTGATTTATCTTGCAGCGGCGCCCAAAAGCAACAGCGCATACCTGGCAGTTGACGGGGCTACAAAAGCCCTGGAAAAGGGAGATATCCAGGAAGTTCCTTTCCACCTCAAGCCTGATGGTTCCGGCTACGTATACCCACACGACGACCCCAGACACTGGACGCCTCAACAGTACATGGAACGGCAGAGGCGCTTTTACTACCCGGGTGTCCTTGGAGCTGAAGCAGACATGGGCGCGAGGCTCAGAAAATTTTGGAGGAGGTTCAGCGAGGAAAAAACGTCTTCATAAATACCGTCATTTCAAATACGCGAAAAGATCGTAGGCGGCGAGTCCGATCAATTCCCTCAGGGCAAGGGAGGTATTTCTCAGGCCTGAGGGGGAAGGCAGAAAATCAGTCGCATTCACGGCACCGGCACCTTCAAGGCGTCCGGAAGCAACCGGGTGTAATTGAATATCTCCAAGAAAACGTTTTGCCGCTCTCAGTGAGCGTTGAAGATGAAAAGCAGAGGTAACCATGACTACGTCACTGAAAGCTTTCCCTGCAATTATTTCCGACGAAAAAAGCAGGTTTTCCCACGTCGTCCGGGAACGTCCTTCAACTATAAGCAAACCCTCATATCGTATAGACCGTGCCGTTCGAACCACCATTTCAGCTATCTGTTCCTCCGAAGCTTTTTCGGGATATCCTCCCGAGTAGAGAAGGGGCGCGTTAAGTTTCCTTGCGATCTCAGCACCTGCCGCGAATCGCTGCAGCGTTTCAGCGCTCATGGCGAACACCCTGTCCTCCATGTCCATCGACCAGATCCCTCCCGCAAGAACAAGAACGACAGGCTTTTGCCCCGCCTGCGGGCACTCAGTTGAAAATTGACCTTCCAGGATATTCAGGAGAGTTCTGGCAGAAAAGGGCACGGAAAAGATGTACAGAAGAACGGCAATGAAAAAAACACACCATGCGGGAGAAAAAAACTTCCCCCCGCGGTCACTCTTCCTTCGTAAAAACAAAATTCCTGCCCCCAGGCAAAAAGAGATTATAATTCCCGGCGGAGCTGAAAATGCGCCAACCGCCTTATAAAGAAAATAGAGGAGGGTCATTTCCCGTATTCCTGGTCCTCTGTACCCCGGCTCTTCAGATATGAGAGGAGGCTCTCTTTACTGACGGTGATATGTTTTCTCGTTTCCTCTTTTGCTTTCGCCGTTTTGCCTGACAGGACCGCATCTATGATAGCCAGGTGTCCCAGCGTAAAATTCGTAATGGCAGACCGTTCTACGGAAAACGGCCTGCAGAGATTGATAAGGTCCGCAATGTTATTCAGCATCATGGTAAGAAACCTGTTCGTACATGACTGGTAGATCATGAAATGGAAGGCCCGGTCCTCGATGACATATTTTTCCGTTGAGGTTTCATCAGTCATGACTTCAAAGACTGCGCGATACCTCCTCAATTCATCAGAAGGAGGAAAACTGCACACGTTCTCCACGGCAAGGATTTCGAGTTCAGTCCTCAATTCGTAGAGGTCGGAGGCATCTTTCAGGCTCGGCATCGTCACATATGCACCCCTTCGGGGCGTCAGCGTAACCAGTCCTGTTTGTGCGAGCTGGCGTATCGCTTCCCGGACGGGTGTCCGTGATACAGCCATCTGTTCTGCGAGCTCTATTTCAGAAAGTTTTGAACCCGGTTTAATTGACCCCAGAACAATGGCTTCCTTCAGTTTTTCATATACAATCTGTCGCAGTCCCTGGTTGAAAGCAGGAGACAGTGCGGATTTTTCCATTTTGATTTCCCCCCATGCAGCACAATGTACTCATTATACTGCATGAGAAGTACTTTCAAAAGTCCGGTACTCAGGAACAGGTCGGTTTTTCTCCGTTTTTTTCACGTTCAAGGTGGTCGTACCACAGGGAAAGCGCATAAATAACATCGGAAAGCCTGTTAATGTACCGGTATGCGTCTTCTGCCAGCTCTCCCGTTCTGTAAATTTTTACCGCGATTCTTTCCGCTCTTCTGGCTACAGTACGCGCTACGTGGAGGGCGGCCCCTGGAGTGGAATCTCCCGGCCTTACGAAACGGAACGTCTTTCCTGTGACATTTCCGACGATCTCGGTTATTCTTTCCAGCTCCCCGATATCGGGGCATGAAAGGCCCGGATAGAGCGCAATATACCCCATGAGCTTTCCCAGGTCTTGCTCAAGCTTGCAGAGCCTGTCGCAGATATCGGGATATTCGCACAGGGATCGGGCCATCCCTATATGTGCCTGGCACTCATCCAGAGTTCCATAAGTATCGACCCGCGGATGATCCTTGGGAAGACGGTCACCGCTTCCTATGCTCGTTTCTCCCTTGTCTCCGCCTTTAGTCGTTATCCACACGTTGTCCATGGCAGAACCTCCATGCATTCAATGATGTCCGCAGCCTGCGCAGGTGTCGCAGCTGCCTCCGGAACAGTTGCCCAGGGCGGAAAAGACAACCCGGATCAATGCGTCCGTGAGAACTCCCGGAGGAAGTGCGTGGAATGCCCTTCCGTCTATTTGAAGCTCACGGCTCTGAAAGGGTGTCCCGTCTGCCAGTGTACAGCCCTCGCAGTCCCCGTAGCTCATCGGTACGCTCAATACGTCCTCTATGCTGCGTTCTTCAGATATTCCCACTTCAGGCCCGAAGAACGAGACATAGTTGAGCTTCCCGGCATTTCTTTCAGTCACAGTATGAACTTCCATGACCTGGAGCACAGGCTGTATATCGAGAGCCGCCAGCTTCGGCGAAAGCTGTTCGGTCATTGAATGGAGAACACGATTCGTTTCACCGCACGGGGCGCAGGATACTCCTGAATCCGGTGCGGGAATGTAATGGCGGATATAAAGTTTGTTCATTGGTAATCTCCTTTCAGTAAAATGGCTGTTTTCATTATACACTGATGGGTGAAAATAAATGGGAAAGAAAAGTTATAAAATAAAACCATGATATAATTGAAATAAATATAATACCCAATCGGGGTATAAAAAGGAGATGAATGTTTTGATGAAAACACCCTTCAGAAAATTTGTTTTTTCGGTTCTGGCGCTTGCTCTCCTGGCTTCACCTGCCCTAGCTGCCATGGGGGATATCAATGACTTTACCTTTGCCGGTTTTGAGTACGGCGACATCCTGGGACCGGGCGAAAGTGCCCAGCCTGATGGAAGTCCTGACGCTGTCTTCACTATATCCATTACGGGGATAGGCGGGGCAATAGCGAACCTGGAACTCCGCTCGGAGGACGCAAAATCGGTATGGGACACGAGACCGGGTAACAATATTCCCGGAATCAACGTAAAGGATGCTAACGGTAACGTACTGGCAGCCAGCAGCGGAAGCATGCCCATAACTCCCTTCCTTCTCGGCACGGGATTTGTCCTCACCGTTCATGATGACGGTTCTATAGCAAAGGGCGGAAAGTTTAATGTGAAAGTCATTTTTGTTGACGGTTCGGAAACCACTGCCTCCGTTGCAGTTCCCGCTACAGCGAAACAAGAGCCGGCCGTTTCAATTAAGCTTGTTTCAGCAAAGTGGATCACGGAAGGACTTCGCGACCTCACGGGAAGAAATGAGCGTCTTGCGGGAGACGGAAAGCAGGACCTCAGGCTTCGGGCCGTTCTTGAGGGAACTGCTGTTGTTACGGGGATAACTGTACGTACGGTTGAAGGAGATCCCTTCGAATGGGATACGGTTCCCGGCAACAGGTTCTGGCTCGCGGCCGCGGTAAGGTCGAACTCTGTCCTGAACAGCAAGAAGGACGGAAGCATCAACTTTGAAGTGAAGGGAAAGACGAACCTCGATCTTTTCCTTTCCCGGCCTGATTCAATGGAGAAGTCTATTCCTCTATGCGAGGTCATCTTTACATTCTCGGACGGAAGCGTACTGAAAAGAAAGATCGAAGCTGCCTCAGCAGCCCCTGCAGCGGACGAGTTTGCTGGATCGGCTATTCTCCTCGGACCGGGAGACCGTGACATGACAGGACAGAACGAGCAGAGGGCCGGCAATGGGAAACCGGATTGGGAAACCGAGCTCAAGGTAAGCACGGCGGGTACAGTAACCGGAATAAACATCCGCAATGTTTCCGGAAAAGCCGGAGAATGGGACACTGTTCCGGGGAACAAGAAGTGGCTGATAGCGGTCACCGATCAGAACGGGAAGGTTCTCAACAGGCAGAACGGTTCCGTTTCCATCCCCGTTTCAGGAACAGTTACCCTCAGACTCTGGATGGAGGACAACGGCAGCCTGGGTGACAGCGGGACACGTTCCCTCATCACTTTGTCATATGATGACGGAAGGGCTCTTTCACGAGAACTTCAGAAGAAACTGAGAAATTCCGATGCTTCAACCGAAGAAGCTGACCAAAAGCCTGAAGAAAACGCGCCGGGGCAGTCTGAAGACCGAGGCCTCTGGCTTGGTGAACCCAGGCAGGCGTCAAGCAGCGATTATGTAGGACTGGGTGAACGTCCCCGCAAAAGCGGGCAAAAAGACTGGGTCTTTGATTTTTCCGTTGAAGGCAAAGGAGAAATCAAAAGCATTGAGCTTCAGGGAACAGCAGCGGGAAGATCTGCTTCATGGGATACGATCCCGGGCAACAGAGTGCCTCTGCTTGGTGTTTTCATGCAGGGGAAGGGATTGCTCAACAGCAAAAACGGGTCTGTTTCAATAAAGGTTCCTTCGGCAGCCAACCTGCTCCTTTTCGTCGAGGATGACGGATTCCTGGGCCGAAGAGGACGGAAGCAGTTCCAGCTTACCGTAAAATGGAGTGACGGGACAGAAACCAGGGCGATGTTTTAATCAGCGAAATATCGGGGGAAGGATTTCGGGCCTTCCCCCGATATTTTAAAGGGGCTGAAAATATGAAAAGGCGTTTACTGCTTCTCCTGCTGGCAGTTATCCTGATTCCGGCAGCCGCATACTCGTATTACTACGTGTATCCTGTGGGGGGAACATGGGAATATTCGGGAAGCACCGCCATGGTGTACCTGGGGAGGGATGCAATCCTCTACGATACCGGCAGAATAGTAATCGACACTGATTACGAGTATGACTGGTGGTATGACGATTACGACGAATGGATCGAATACTTCCGGGCGAGGGGAACTATCTCGGTATCGGGACACGATGGTTTTAACGAGGAGTATGACGATTACAGGCTGATCAGGCAGTGGTACGATTTCCGCTCCTTTGAGACAGAAGCAAACGGTACCTGGTATTACCTGACGAACGTAGGGGAATATTACGCAGATCTAGAAATTATCAGGTTCATCGACGGAGTTGAGACCCGTATCTTCTGCGTCGCCCACAGAATCAGGTGGGACGACAACTGGGACGATGACGACTGGTTCTGGGGTTCAGGCGGAGGTGGATGCAGTACCGGTTCAGCCCCTTCAGCGCTGCTTCTGCTTTTGCCCGGGCTGTTGGTGTTCCGCAGGAAATAATATTTCCGGCCTTTGCTGCTGGACATCGGCAATAGAGTGTGGTAAAAAATACCAGTGCCTTGCCGGGGTGGCGGAATGGTAGACGCAGCGGACT
>CAYTQC010000043.1:7254-12165 GCA_964439735.1 uncultured Synergistaceae bacterium | reverse complement strand
GGTCCGCCCGTTTGCCGACCTCCACTGAGCCGATCATCGACTCCATTCCCAGCGCTTTCGCGGCATCGATGGTCACCATTTCGAGGACTTTCCGAGCGGGAAGAAGGGAGGCGTCGTGGAAGAAATTCCTGTGGAGGAGCTGCCCGATGCGCAGGTCCTTCCAGAGATCGAAGGTCCTGTCCGGACCGTTGCCGTCTGTTCCTATAACCACCCGTCCGCCGGCATCCATCAGCTCGATCACGGGGCATCGGGCACGGACATGTGACTTGGTGCTTGGCCCGGTGACGACTGTTGTTCCCGTACGGGCCAGTATTTCTATCTCTTCCGGAGAGATGCCCGTGCAGTGGGCAAGGGAGACATCTTTCCCGAGGCAGCCGGGGCAGTGCTGTTCCACAAAGGCGATATCTCCGCCGTAGGCGTGGCCGTGGATAAGGGTGCCGTATTCATCGGCTGTCTCTCTCATCTTTGTCAGCTGTTCGATGGAGAGCTCCACGGAGTCCGGCTCCTTGTGGCCGAAGTGAGAAACGACGACCACGGCGTACGTGCGGCCGCGGTTCGTGTTGTGCCATTTTCGCACCACGTTCTCAGTCATTGTATAGGCGTCCTGGGGGAAGACGTTCTTTTCAGTGAATGTGTCGCCGTGCCACTTCCGCGTTTTTTTCGGCCAGGGGCCGGCGGAGGTACCTATTCCGGAGATAGTCCGCGCTCCCAGCGACTGGGCTCCGTAAAAATGGGCGTCGATGATTTCCGGATCGTCGATCCGTGGGTGGCCTCCTATGATGTTGACGGAGGTGGTGGTGCCGAACCGGATCTTTTCCGCCGCGGCCAGCCTGGCCTCGGCGTACCAGAATTCGGGAGTGCTGCACCGGTAATAGATATCTTCCGATACTTCCAGCCAGTTCTTCACTATTCCGCTGCCCCGGGTGAAAGAATGCCCGGCATGGCAGTGGCAGTCGATCAACCCTGGCAGAAGTGCCTTTCCCCTGCCGTCAATATGGAGGCGTGCGATTTTGTTCTCATCAGACGGGAAATCCCCTGTTTCAGCGATCTTCCCGTCATGAATGCCCACATAGCCGCATGGGATGACAGGCCTTCCGGGGTCCATGGTGACTATTGCCGCTCCTTCGATCAGTATGTCGAACATGGGATCTCTCTCCTTCCAAAGCGGGGCTGGTCTTTTCGGGTGTGACGGCAGCGCCCGGTCTTGAACATTAAATTTTCAGGGCACGGAATCAGGGGAATTCCGGGCAGAAGCAGAGAACCGGAAAACCAGAGAACCAGATTCTTCCTCGCTTCGCTCGATCAGAATGACAGAGGCCGGTTCGTTCGGAACAACAACGCTTCGCTCGTTCAGAATGACAGAACTTTGCGTGTCATCCTGAGGAGCCGCAGGCGACGAAGGATCTGGTTTTGAGCATGGGAAACCAAAAGCAGATCCTTCTCTTCGTTCAGGATGACAGGGGCAGACTCTGCCTAAACACCCGGAAGGACACGCCTTCGCTCGATCAGGTCGTCCAGTCATTTTTTAAAGCATTCTGACGCAAAAAAAGCGGGCGTGATTTCCGCCCGCATCAGTCGATGGTTCCGTCCCGGATGAACTTCTCTATCAGTGCCCGCACGACAGAGTTTGCCGAATACATTGCGCCGGGGTTCTTCTCGTTCAGCTTCTCCACCGCACGGTAGAGGTCCCGCTTCATTTGTTCGGGAAGCCTGACGAGGAGCTGGGTGCTGTCCTTGGCGTACTGATTCGGCATGGCGGTTTCCCCCTCTATTCGAGGGCACGGACCCTTTCGACCAGCCCGCCGTATCCCCGAACGGATCGGGCGATGAGCGATACGGCCTGGTCCGACCAGCCGTAGCAGTAGAATGTCTTGTCGTCTTCTGCCGGGATCATTCCGTAAATGTACGGGTCAACGCTTATCACGAAGGCTTTGGCCCCGGGATCGATCTTCCGCCGGTAGGCCTGGAGGACGGTGTAGAACTCGTCGCCTTTGTTCTGCTGCTGGTCGGTGACGATCACTATATTGTCGCAGCGGATCTGCTTGCGGAGCAACTCTTTCAGGGAGACTGACGTATCGGTGTCTCCTCCTGCGGTTATCCTTGAGGCTGCGGCAAGGATGGATTCTCCCGGCTGAGGGGCGAAGGGGTACGACCTGGTGTTGAAGAGGCGGATCAGGCTGTTTTCTCCCGCCTTTCTCAGGACGGAGAGGGCGAGGACTGACCCGGCGAGGAGCGGCTGCCCCTCCATGGAGCTGGAGATGTCGAGCAGGACCGCAGTCTTCCCGGGAATTTCGGGCAGGTTGTCCACCGAGAGGTCCACTGCCCGTTCGAGGGCGCTCCTGAGCCAGGAAATGCGGACCTTCTTCCATGCCTGGGCGAACCGGAACGGCAGGATCTTCGCCCTCCGGATCTCCTCCGGGTCACAGAACCGTTCCACGATCCGGGGTTCAGGTCTATCCTCCGTGAAAACGGGGACCCGCACGTGCTCGGGCTCCAGTTTTCCCTCTTCGCCGGATTCATGCCCGAATATATCTTCGGGGTGACCGTCCCCGTACAGCCATTCTTCTTTTTTCCGCCATTCATCTTCGAAGCCGTTTCCCGACAGTGCCGAGAGCTGGCGCAGCAGGGAGAAGAGGGACATGTTCGGGATCAGCGCCCGCCAGAGAACGGGGGTCATTTCGCTCACAGCTCCGGTGACGGCGTTCCATGGGAGCCGGCCTTCGCTGATGAGCCGGGCCGCTTCGGCGGGGTGCCGGCCGGCGTCGGTCTTCTTGAGCCGTTCAAAGGCGGCAATTCGGGGAAGCAGCACGGGGTCGGCGCCTTCGGGGCCGCTTTTGCCCGCCGCATGGCGGAACAGGGCCTGCATGGCCTCTGTCTTCGGCCTGGGATGATAGACGCGCAGCAGGTCACGCAGGGAGTATCCCCTACCATCGCCGCTGTACGTGAGGACCTCGTATTCGGTCAGCCGCTCAAGACGGGCAGCGGCGAGCTTCTTGACCATTCTGCCCCCCTGCCCCCTTCCGAGTGATCCAAGAGCCAGGGTGAACTCCGCGAGGTCGGCTATGGTGATCACCACGCGGTCGAAGACGCGGGCAAAGCAGTTGGGAGAGGCAAGGGAAAGGACTGCGAGGCCTATCAGAGGCTGGAGGCGCATGAGGCCTTCGGTGCGCGCGTAGACAAGGGCGCGGGCCATGAACTCCGGTTCCTCGTCGGCGGCGAAATCATGAAGCTGGAGGGTACGCCCGGCGAGCATGTCCTCTGAGGCGTAGAACACGTCTGAGACCGTATTGACGAGAAGCATACGGAGATATTCTTCTCTCCAGTCACGCTCGTAGGCGGGATATCCCTCGCTGTTGAGCGGGCGGTCAGGCCGTATTTTCTGCAGTACTTTCATGGCGTGCCCCACACAGATCACCTCTCGCCCGGAATGTCATCGCTGCCTGAAAAAAAAGAATCCGCGAGGAAGAATGGACGAGGAGTGTGTTTTTCCGCGAAAGCGGGTATTACATTTGGCTCTCTCCACACTCTGGACAAGCAGTAGCCCCGTCCGGCGCCTCAGCGAATTCCCTGTTGATTATAGGATGGTATATATCTACCGTCAAGAGGGGGGATGCCCCGTTGTTCCGGGACATCCCCCCGTGCCTTTCGGCGTAAAAGCATGGAAATAAAAAAGTGAAACGGCGACAGCCGGAGGTGAGAAAGCCCGGGAAAGATCAGGCGCACCTGTTCCGGTTTTTTCCGTCAAGCGGCCTCCCCGTTAAGGAAGGCAGCCGGTTGCTTGATACGTGATCCTTGAGGCGTGATCCCCTGTTTACCGACGTGGGGTTCGTCTTAGTCTTTACTGAGTCCCCGGCCGAGACCGGAGTCCTCACAATGAGTCTTGAATCGTGAGAAATTACAATCGTCCGATTTTTTCGTCTTGACCCCGACTAGGGTCTTTCCTTTTTTTCCGTTTACGTCGCCGTTTCATACTTTGTTTTGCCGGTTCCGCGGTTTCTGTCAGAAGGCGGGGCGCGGAGGAGTTTCCCCCGCGCGGCCCTACTCCATTTCCACCAGGTCGGTGGTGGCGTTGATCACCTCGAGACGTGAATCGATGGAATCGGAAAGATCCATCCATTTCCGGACGTTGTCGATTTTCTCCCGTTCTTCGTAGAGAACCTCCACCTTGGGGGACTCCCCGTCGAACCTCGGGGCGTTTCTGAGGCGGTTCTGGGCAGTGCTGTCGTTCAGGGCCCGGTAGGTCATTATCATCATGGAGGCCAGTTTGCGCCTGATGACCAGGAGATCGGAGATGCTGTAGGCTTTCCCCTGGAGTTCAACGGTCACCTTCAGGTTTGTGTACTCGATGGAGCGCTTGATGCGCATATACTCGGCACACAGGTCGTTGTTCGACTGGATGAGGGAAGCCACTTCTTTGGCCTGGTCATCCTTTGTCTGAAAACGGGGCATCTCGGTGGAGAGCTTCGAGGCATACTCGGTAATGGAACCCCGCTGCGACTCCATCCGCTTCTCGATGACCCTGAGACGCTTCATTCCTTCGATTATCTTCAAAAGTCGAGTCCTCCCGCTGTGTAACGTGTCAATTTATTCCGGGTCCCGTATGTACGTCCCGGAAAAGACCAGAAAGCGCTTTTCTTCGTTCCGTGTTCCATAGAAAAAATTGTCAAGGTGCAGGATCAGAAACACGTGCAAAACGGTTGCCTGATGAATTGTTTCCGCCCCGGATGAGGCGGCGTGAAATGAATAAAAAAATCCGCAGGATGATATGGACAGGAAAAGATTTCCGTCAGCATGCTGCCGCCGCTGCCCCGTTCCGTACGGGGAGAAACTTCGGATGAGGCATCGGTGAACTGCAAGGAAATTATATATGGTATATATCTACCTGTCAAGGGGGGGTGAAAAACTTTTTTC
>CAYTQC010000043.1:0-7154 GCA_964439735.1 uncultured Synergistaceae bacterium | reverse complement strand
TATGCTACACTTCTTTCGGATAGTTAGGAGGCGATCACCCTGCTGATGCACACCTACCGCAATCCCGCGGATATTTCCCCTCTTCTGTCGGAGCGGGCCGGGGACCCCGGGCGGGTCTTCCTGGTTCCGTCGAACCGCGACAGGCCCCTTCTGCTGGACATGCTCTCCGTTCCCGGGGAGCGGACTGTCTGGATATGGGACGACCTCTACCGTGCCCTCCTCGACGCCGGGGCGGGGGAGAAACCCCGGGCCCAGATAGACCCACCGGACCACTGGCTGCTTCTGCGGACCATCGTGAGATCCCTGCGGGAGCGATTCACCGATTCCCTGCCTCCGGGAACGTTCTCCGACGGATTCCTCGACCTGGCCGGACAGGCGGTCCGCGAGCTGCTGCGGGAGGACGTTCCTCCCGACAGGCTGGCCGAGTCGCTGGGGTGTGCCGGGTGCCCTTCCGGGAACGGCTGCTCCATGCTGGATGACGAGTCGGGGATCCTCTGCCGGATCTACCGGAACTACACGTCCCTCCTGCAGGAACAGGGCCTGGCGGACAGCGCCCAGATACCCTCCCTGGGGAGGGACCTGCTGGCAGGCTGCGAGGAAGCCAGAAAGCGTGTGAAAGGGCTCCGCATTACGGCCGTGGGCTTCCTGAGCTTTGCCTCGGGGCAGCTCCGGTTTCTTCAGGAACTGATCCAGGCAGGGGCGGAGATGGAATTTTTCGTGCCCGATTGCGGCAGGGGCGATTTTTACACCGCTGTTGACCAGTTTCCCGAGGCAACCGCAGCGCCTGTTGCCGGAAGCGGCCCCGCCCTCTCGTACTCCATCGGGGGCGGCGACCTGCGCCTTGCCTCCGACACCCTTGCGCGGGAACTGCTCCTCTGGTCCTCGGGAGAGGGACATATACAGGGATCCACGGGGCTCGACTTTCCCGGGTGGTCTTCCATAGCGGTCTGCGGAGGCGACGAGGACCTGGCCTCAGCCATGGAGAGCTTTGCCCGGTACGGCCTGCCCTTTCAGCTGAAGGAGGGGATCCTGGTCTCGGAGACGGTCCTCTGGAAAAACGCCTTCCGGGCTGTCGACCTCGCATCCGAGGGATGGCCCTCTGCGGAGACGGCGGATTTCCTGTCGGGGTTCCTCTTTTCCCCCTTTGATTTCCCCCGGGAGGCCTTCGGCAGTGTCCTTCCCTTCGGGAGGGAGAGGTGGCTCGACTTCCTCGGTACGGCGTCCGGGGAAAACTCCGGCCCCTGCTCACCGCTGAACGCCTTTCGAAGGGCGCTCTCCTTCACTGACGCCGTAAGGGAAGGAGGCCGGCCCGAGGAGCTGCTCTCCGCTCTTGGAAAGCTGGCGCCGGGGCGGGAGGAGATGAAGCGGCTTCTTGCCGGGGCCCGGGACAATATCTCCCTTGACGAAACGCTCCGGACGGTGAACGCGGCCATTCTTGAAGCCGGTGAAAAGGAGCGAGCTATTCGGGACCTGCGCCGGAACCTGGGACCTTCGGGCACGGATGTCCTCCGGGGTGACGAGGCCATGGCCTTCCTTGCCCGATGGGCCGAGACCGCCACCACGAGGACGTCCCCTCCGGTATCCCCCGCCCTGTCGCTGCACCCGGGAACGCCACCGGTGCTCACATCGGCTGCGGTGTGGGTTTTCCTGGGCGCAGGTGCTCAGCAGTGGCCCGGACAGGTGCGGGAGTCGGCTCTGCTGAACGATGACCGGAAGAGCATCCTTCATGAAAACCTGGGCCTGGGGCGGAGCCACCTTCCCCTGGTTCCGGAGAAGCGGAGCCAGCGGGAGGCACTCTTCCGGAGGCTCGCGGCCTGTGCCCGGGAGCTGTGCCTGTTCGTCCGGCCCCTGGCCGACGACGGGGGACGCCCCCTGCCGGTCTCACCCTTTCTTGATGCGGCGGAGAACGGCCAGTCGCCGTGGCTGGTAAATGCCGGGAGGCCCCTGGACCGTTCCCTGGGCGACATGATCCCTGAGAGCGGTGACATCCTCGCCGGAGGAGTGGAGATCCCTGTGAACTGCAGCCCCGTGGCCGGACTGTCCCGGGGCGATCCCCGTACCACTCCCCTTCCCCCCCTGCCCGAGAGAGTCTTTCACCTGAGCAGCCTGGACGACTACGCCGCATGCCCATTCTTCTACTACTGCAGGAGGATGGGGCTGGAACCGCCAAGTGAGGAACTGTTCCGCAGGGACCTTGCGGGGAACGGGTTCCACAGGCTGTGGGAGCTGGCATGGAAAGAATGCCTGCGGAACGGGGGAAGGCTTCAGGAACTGGCGGAACGGCTGTTCGACGCCGCCTACGGGGAGAAGTACCCCGCCATGCTCTCGGACCCCAGGCTCGCCCGCCGGCGTATGGACTCCATGGAGAAGAACATCCGCCTCGGGGCGCTGCAGGACGCCATGGAAGACGAAGGGCTCCGGGAAAACCGGAGGGAACAGAAGCTCGAGTTCCCCCTCCCGGATCTGGAGATCGGGGGGACGGTCTTTCGCGGACGGTGCGACCGGCTTGAGATCTTGAGCAACGGGGCCGTTCTGATCTTCGACTACAAGAGCGGCAAGGCCGACCGGTATAAAAAAAGCCTTCAGCTCGCGGCATACAGCATCGCCCTTCAGCGGGCCGGCGAGAGCCCGGGTACCTCGGCCGCCGTCTTTCTGTCACTGGCTGACGGCTCTTCGGCGGGGGCGGGGAATAACGCGCCCGCCTGGCTCGGCCTGGGGAAGACATCCCTCGAGGGACTGGAAGCGCAGGCCCTCCAGGCAATGGACCGGGCGGCGGGATCATTCGCCACAGGTCTTTTTCCGCCCTATTACGACTCTGACCAGTGCACACGCTGCTCTTTTTCGGCCCTCTGCAGGCGCAGGGACTTCCGGGCCGAAGAAGAGGAAAACGGGGAGGAGGAATAGGCCATGTCCGATGCAGATATCCTGTCGCGGCGCCTGAAAGAAAAGATCGCGTCAGAGGGATGCCTCCTTCCGGCCCAGGAGGAGGCGGTATTCTCCGACGCCCCCCTCACGCTTGTAGGGGCAGGGGCAGGGACGGGAAAGACCCACACCCTGTCGTGGCGCTTTATCCGTGCCCTTCTCCGGGAGGGGATGCGGCCCCGGGACATCCTGACCCTGACGTTCACCGAGAAGGCCGCCCGGGAGATGTCGGACCGGATCTCGACCCTCTTCGCCGAACTGAGGCCCGTCCTCGACCCCGACGGCACCCTGCTCGCCGGGGCTGCTGAAGAGCTTGCCGAGGCCCCCATCTCAACCATTCACTCCTTCGCGCTGAACATCCTGCGGGAGGAGGCCCTCTTCCTTCCATCGGGGCTGTCTGCCCGCCCCATTTCCACGCCGGAGGAGAAGCAGTTCATCAGCCGCGCGACGGCCGCCCTGGACGCCGTCGACCTTGCGTGGTTCCGGAACGCCCTGCCCCGGGAGCGGACGCTCGGGGATTTCGCGGGAGAGGATCTGTCGGACCTTTCCCGGGTGCTGAACGCCTATTCCCCGGAGAGCACGGCCACCTTCGCCCTCTCCCTGGCCGGCATCCTGGAAAGCCGGGGGACCGGCCCCGACGATCTGCTGAAGGCGGCCGGGGACACGAATTATTTTGCCCCCGTTGCTGCCGTGCTGAAATCAGTGTGCCTTCCCCGGGCGAGGGAGGCAGCAGAGATCTGGCTGGGCAGCGTCCTTCCCGGACTGTCCTCCGAACTGCCCGGCGGAGGGGCCTACAAAGAGAAACTCGAAGCTTTCCGGAACGACTGGGGAGGAACGTCCCCCGGGGCCCTTGACGGCGAGGGGATCCTCGAGTTCGCCGCACAGCTCTCCGGACGCCTTCTGAAGAGCCTGAGCGGAGCAACTGGAGGCGCTGCGAAAGAAGCCGCGGCACTGGCTGGGGCCGCATCCCTGAAAGAGCACAGGGAGCGGTTCGCCTTCCTGTGGACGGGGCTGGAGTTCCTGTCGTCGGGCCGGGAGGAGCACCACTTCCGCCTTCGGGGAGTTCTGCTGCGCCTCACGGCTCTGGTGTGGTGCTGTTACCGGGAGTTCCGCCGAAGGCGGGGGCTTCTCTCCTTCGACGACATGATCCGACTTGCGGGGGAGGCTGCCGCGCCGGGCGAGGGGGGACGGCAGGTGCGCACTTACCGTGAGATCCTCGTGGACGAGTTCCAGGATACAAACCCTCTCCAGGACACGCTGATCCGCTCGGTGGCGGGGGCCGGGAGCAGGATGTTCCTTGTGGGCGACCTGAAGCAGTCCATCTACCGCTTCCGCCACGCGGACCCCACACTCTTCGGCGGCCTGATCGGCCGGAGGAACGAGGGAGACAGCTATATTCCCCTCCAGGCGAGCTTTCGTACCAGGGCCTCCCTGCTGAAGGAGATAAACGGGCTGTTCGGCAGGGTCTGGCGGGACGGGCTCTCGTCCTCCCTCCCCCAGAAATACGAGGAACTGGTCTTTCCCGGCGACCCGGAGGCAGGGGAAAGGCGGGAACAGACGTCCATCCCTTCCGTAACGTCGGTGATCCGGTACGCCCGGCCTCTTGAGAGCGACGGAGGAAAGGCAAAGACGGAGAAAACGAACGAGGTGCGGATAAGGGTCGCCCGGGGGCTGGCGAAAACTCTGGCCGGTTTCCACGGGAAGCCCGTGTGGGACAAGAAAGAGAAGATCATGCGGCCTGCCCTGTGGAGGGACATGGCGGTCCTCGTGCCGGCACGGACGGTTTTTCCCGCCCTGGAGAAGGTCTTCAGGTCCGAGGCCGGCATTCCTGCCGTCTTCGAGAAGGGAAAGGAGTACTTTTCCCGGGGGGAGATCGGGGACCTGGATGCCGCCATCCGGACGCTTGCTTTTCCGGAGGACCGGGGGGCGCTCCTGGCCTACCTTGCGACTCCCTTTTCAGGGCTCTCCATGGAAGAATGCTTCACCCTCTTCCCCGACGGTGAGAAATTCGTAAACCTCCACCCCGCCGAGTCGGCCCGCCTTGAGGAACTCCGGACGGAGGCACGATACGGGGGGCTCTTCTCCGCCCTCTGCTCACTGCTCCGGAACCAGTCGTTCCTCCGGTCCTATCCTGCCTGGAACCGCAGGAACGTCCTGGCCAATCTCCGGCAGGCCCTCGACATGGTGAGGGAGTACGAGGCCATCTTCGGTCCCGACCCGTCAGGGTGCGCGGGATATTTCGCCTCCATGCGGTCGGGCCGGTGGTCGGTAGCGGAGCCCACTCCCCTCGGTGAGGACGAAGACGTGGTCCGCGTCATGACGGTCCACAGCGCAAAGGGGCTTGAATTTCCCATCGTTGCCGTCTTCGACATGAACAGGGCGTCCGGGGGGAGCGGGGGAAGAGGGGAATCCCTGAAGGCGTCGCCTCTGCTGGGTGTGGGTGCATCATTCTACCCCCGGGAATGGTGTTCCGGGGGAGAGGACAATACGTCGGCAACGGGGAAGCTTGCCTCCTTCCTTGAGAAGCGGGAGTCCGGGGAGGAATGGCAGCGCCTGTTCTACGTGGCCTGCACCCGGGCCATGGACAGCCTGGTCCTCTGCTCTCCCTGCACACTGGACAAGGAGGGCGTCCCTTCCCCGAAGGAGGGATCGTGGCTCGACCTTCTGGGGCCGGATTTTCTGCCCGCTCCCGGCGGAGAGGAGGACGACCGCCCGATCCGCCCCGAAGACAGGGAGGACGGACCGGGGGAAGCCCCCCGGAGCCGGAGCGTTCCCCTGCCGTCGCCGGATGAACTGCGGTACGAGCGCCTGAGCGCCACGTCCTACGCCCTCTTCTCGTGGTGCCCGGCGGCGTGGCGGATGAAGTTCCGACAGGGAGTGGAGCTGACTTGGGAGCTTCCCTCGTCTGAGGAGTTCGGCGGCGCCGACCTGGGCTCTCTCGCCCACTGGGTCCTCGCACGGTGGGACTTCACGGTCCCGGGACTGGACTTCTTCCTTGGGAATTCTCTCCCCTCCCGGCTTCCCCCGAGGCTGCGACCGTCGTGGAACGACGCCGGGGAGCGGAAGGCACTCCGGCAATGGCTGTCGACCACCGCGGAGGGCAAGGCTGGAAAGAAACTTGCCGCCCTTGCCGCTTCGGGCAGCCTCTCCCGGGAGATCCCATTCCGGATCGCCCTGAAGGACGGGCCGCTGCTCACAGGAGCCATGGACGCCCTCTGGCGCGACGGGGACCGGGTCTTCATAAGGGATTACAAGATAACGGCCGGTGACGACAGCCTCGATGCAGGGGAAGAGCCGTCGTGGAAGTTCCTCTACGATTCCCAGCTCCTCTTCTACGGATGCGCCGCCCGGACACTGTTCGGCGGCGCGGAGACGGATATCCGCCTGATCCGGCTGCGGACCGGGGAAGAAGGGGAACCGGTGGTGCCGGAGGCATCATGGGAGGCAGTGGAAGAGGACATACGATCGGCCGCCCTCCGGTCGGTCCGGGGCCCCTTTTCGCCCCGGACCGACCGGTGCCCGCGATGTTTCTACCGCCTGGACTGCCCCTTTCGGGGAGCGTCATCCTGAACGAAGGACCTGGTTTTGCTGTCATCCTGAGCGCAGCGAAGGATCTGGTTCAGGGCCTTCAGAATCAAGCACAGATCCTTCGGCGATGAGACCGCCTCAGGATGACAGCTTCTGTCTGTCATCCTGAGCGACAGCGAAGGATCTGGTTTTTCTTTTTTGCCTGCGTCCTCAGCGTGTGTTCTTTTTCTCCCGCTCATATTCACCGTCGAAAACCATACCGTAATCATCGAGGAAATGCTTCTTCGCCTTGTCCGGAGAGGTGACGGAGGCAGTCTCGCCTTTGAAGACAATGTTCAGCAGGATTTCTTCGTCTTCCGGGAACCCTGCCGTCATGGTTTGCCTGTCAAGCTTCCCGATGCTCATGAGATCGGCGGCCTTTTTCGGATCATCCTTCATGACCAGTGAGACGTACACTTCGTAGATGTCTTTTTCATCAGATTCCGTTATGGTCATGTACCCGTCGGCCCCGCCGCTCTTCAGCCTGTAATATCCCTGGACTCCCCTGGGATTTTTCCGGAGCCAGTCCCACACGAGGGCACGATTGACATATTCGCTCCGCATCCAGTAGGCCGTTGCGTAGGCCTCGGACTCGTCAATGCCGACGGACTCCATGCCTTCCCTGACGCTTTCGGCTATGGCACTGGCGTTCTCCTGTTCAAGGG
>CAYTQC010000042.1:0-12179 GCA_964439735.1 uncultured Synergistaceae bacterium | reverse complement strand
TCAGGAAGTGTTCAGCTGGCTTCGTACACGGTTCTTCCCCCACATCTGGTGCCCGGGATGCGGACACGGCATCATCATGCACGCCCTTCTCCGTGCCCTTGTGGCGTCGAAGAAAAAGAAAAGCGAAACGGTAATAGCATCAGGCATCGGCTGCTCGAGCAGAATGGCCGGATATATCGATGCATGCACTGTTCACACGACCCACGGAAGGTCTCTCGCCTTCGCAACCGGCATTAAGCTTGCAAAACCCGAGCTGACGGTCATCGATGTGATGGGAGACGGCGACTGCACTGCGATCGGAGGAAACCACTTTATCCATGCATGCAGAAGGAACATCGACATCACTGCCATCGTCATGAACAACAACATTTACGGAATGACGGGAGGGCAGGCTTCACCGACGACCCCTGTCGGAAGCATGGCGACCACGACGCCTTACGGAGCCATCGATCCGTCATTTGACGTATGCAGGCTCGCCGAAGGAGCAGGAGCTTCCTACGTTGCACGGTCCACCATCGCCAATCCCAAGCAGGCGGAACAGTTCATAATGAACGGGATAAAGAAGAAGGGCTTCTCGGTTGTTGAAATCATGACCCACTGTCATACAACATTCGGGAGAAAGAACAACAGAAGGACCCCGATCGACAACGTGAATTTCTTCAAGAACAACTCCGTTCCTCTTGCAAAGGCGAAGGAGATGTCCGAAGAGGAGCTTGCCGGCAAGATCATCACAGGAGAATTCGTGAACAAGAATGTCCCCGAGTACACCGAGCAGTACCTTGCCTTGATTGAAAACGTGAGGGGGAAATAACATGGCAGGCAGATACGAGATCCGGTTTGCAGGTTCAGGCGGACAGGGCGTTATCCTCGCTGCTGTGATCACCGGCGAAGCGGCATCCATCTATGAGGAAGGGCTTCACGTCGTCCAGTCACAGTCTTACGGCCCCGAGGCAAGGGGAGGAAAGTCAAAGGCCGAGGTCGTTATCTCCACGGAGCCCATTGATTATCCGAAAGCCATCAAGCCCAACCTTCAGGTGATCCTTACCCAGCAGGCAGCGGAAGAATATGCCGGTGAAACCCTTCCGGGCGGAAGGATAATCTACGATGACTTCTTTGTCACAAGTTTTCCCCAGGTTGACGCCAACGTCTATTACCTGCCCATCATAAGGACGGCCAGGGAGAAGTTAGGCAAAGAGATCGTGACGAATATGGTCGCTCTCGGAGCAGTCGCCAGGGTTCTTGAACTTGAGAAAATCGCAAAACCGGAATCCATCAAGAAAGCGATTCTCGGGAAAGTGCCCCAGGGTACAAAACAACTGAACTCCCAGGCATTTGACGAAGGATACGAGCTCTTCAAAAACAGCGTCCATCTGTAAAAAACGAACTTCTAATTTAGGCGGCAAAGGCAGAAAGCCTTTGCCGTTTTTTTCAGAAACGGGTGATAGGCATGAAAACCGGAGAATCCATACGGCTGCAGACGGGAAAGATCAGCAGCGATGGAAGTGCTATAGCCCGCACTCCGGAAGGGCTCGTCATATTTGTCCCGGGCGCATTGCCCGGCGAGGATCTGGATGTCAGGCTTTCATTCAGAAAAAAAGAGTATGCTATCGGCTCCCCTGAAAAAATATACATGCCAAGCCCGCGAAGGACGGAACCGTTCTGCCCCCTCTACGGGGCATGCGGCGGATGTCAGCTTCAGCACGCAACTTATGATCTCCAGCGTGAGCTGAAATGGTCCATTGTTAATGATGCGTTCGAAAGGATCTATAAAAATCCGTACCCGGAGATATCACCCTGCTCAGGAAGCCCCCTGGAGAAGAATTACCGGAACAAAACATCCTTTCCAGTCGGCGGACGGGCCGGGTCAGCAATTTTAGGCTATTACAGCAGAAGGAGCCATGACATCGTCGAAACCGCACGCTGTCCCATAATGGCGAAAGATGTGGAAGAAGCCCCGGAGCTTTTTGCATATGCCCTGAGATCCTCGGGACTTGCGCCATATAACGAGAAAACCGGCAAAGGGATGATTCGGCACATTATCCTGAGATACTCTTTCTCGACGAAAGATATCCTTGTATCCATCGTCACGGCAAAAAAAGCCTCAAAAGAGGAGAAAAAACTGATTATAGAAAAAATACTTCCCCCACTGAAGGCAACGTACGAAAACCTGCGGACAATGACGTTGAATTACAATCCCTCCCGGGGAAATGTCATCGTCGGCAAAAATACCGAGACTCTGTGCGGCGACGGGATAATAGAAGAAGATCTCGGACCGTTCCGCTTCCGCTACGACACGACAGCTTTTTTCCAGGTGAATCCGCTCCAGGCGGTACGGCTGTATGAAAAAGCCGCCGAGATGGCCTCAGCGGAAGGAAATGATCCGATTCTGGAACTCTACAGCGGTATTGGTTCACTTACCGCTTTTCTCTGCCGGCATTCTTCTTCTGTAACCGCAGTGGAGGAATGGGCGCCTTCTGTGGAGCGGATGAGGGAGAACATGGAAGAAAACGGGCTCTCGGGAAAAGTCAGGGTTGCAGCAGGCCCGGTTGAAAACCATATCCGCTCATTTCCGAAAGGATTCAGAACAATCGTTGTGGATCCTCCCCGCACAGGCTGCAGCAGAGAAGTGCTGGCGGGCATGATGAACCTGGAGCCTGAAAAAATAGTGTACGTTTCCTGCAACCCGGCAACTCTTGCACGGGATGCCGGTCTTCTTCTCGAAGGGGGATACGAACCTGTAGAAATCTGTTGTTTCGACATGTTTCCCCAAACAGTCCACGTGGAATCGATAGCTCTTTTCAGGCGAAAAAACACTTGAAAAAGAAAAAATACGGATTCCGGGACACAAAATCCCGGTGTTTTCACGGTACTGTCAAAGCTGTGAAGACCACAGGCGGGCCCCGGACTCAAGGACTCTGTTTGTAAATGGGCGCTTCATCCAGTCATGGAGACGGAACTGCGAACTTTCCTGCATATCATCCAGAAAAGCCCGGGAGAATTCATCCGCGACGGAACCGTCATAAATAAAGGCCTGAACCTCAAAGTTTATCTCAAGACTTCTCGCATCAAGGTTGGCGGTACCCACTGAAACCGACGCCCCGTCGGCTATGAGAATTTTTGAATGGATGAACCCCTTCTCATACCTGTAAACCTTTACCCCCGCCTTCAGCAGTTCTTCCACGTTTGAGAGGGATGCCCAGTAGACGAGGGCATGATCTGTTTTGTGGGGGATCATGACACGGACATCGATTCCGCTCATGGCAGCTACCGTTAACGCCATGACGAGCGATTCTCCCGGGACAAGGTAGGGAGTGCAGAGCCAGACAGACCTGCGGGCGTTGGTGATAAGAGAAAAATAGCCCTGGAGAATTGACTTCCAGTTGCTGTCAGGCCCGCTTGCCACGATCTGGACGGAGCTTTCGCCACTTGCCGGGGGTGCTTCCAGAGGATAATCGTCAAAGGGAGCCTTGTCGCAGAAAACCCAGTCTTCGCGGAAGATTTCGTCAAGACAGTGAACGGCTGGGCCTTCGATTTTTACATGAGTATCTCTCCAGAAGCCCATGGACGGATCTCCCAGGATATACATGTCGCCTATGTTCAACCCGCCCATGAAGCCGACCTTCCCGTCCACCACGATGATCTTCCTGTGGTTTCTGAAGTTCAGATCCCTTCTGAGTCTGGGGAAGGAGACAGGAAGGAAGGAATGCACCTTGACGCCTGCATTTTTCAGGGAGTTGACGAACTTTTTCCCGAGATTCCAGCTTCCCACGCTGTCGTAAATTACCTTGACCGCGACACCCTCTGAAGCTTTTTTTACGAGGATATCCCTTATTTTTTTTCCTATCTCATCGTTCGCTATAGAATAGTACTCAAGATGAATATATTTTTCCGCTTTTATAAGCACCCCGAGTATTTCAGCGAACGTTTCCTCTCCGTTGAGGAGCATTCGGATTGAATTGCCGCTCGAGAGCCTGGCACGGGCGCTTTTAGAGAGCATGGCCGCCGTCTTCATTTCAGTTTCACCGTGAGACAGTGAATTTCTGGGAGGAGAACCAGCCCCACCCATGCCAGCCGGCATTCGCTTCTTTTTTCTCTTGAGCTTTCTGAAACTGCTTCGGCGCCTAATATCCGGACCAAAGAACAGGTAAAGCACAAACCCAAGTACAGGAAGAAGCACCAGGGTCATGACCCAGGCGATCGTCCGGTCGGGGTTTTTCTCCTCCAGGAAAATGATGCCTGCGATGAAAAGGGCGTAAACCCAAAGGAACGCCGAAGAATATTCTTTGAGGAAATCGGGCAGTTTCCCCGCAAAATTCATAAGGGAATCTGCAAGAGCTCCTTCACCGTGAAAAAGGGCTCTTATTGCCTCGGCCAGCTCATTCCACTGAGAAAAAAGAAAAAAAACCGTGGAAAAACCGAAAAGAAACAGAAACACAAGTCCTGTGCCGCTACTTTTTTTCAGTGTGCTGCTCCTTTCTTCCCCCGGATGTTCCGGAAACGCGCCGCCTCCGGGTATGGACAGAGGGGATAAACCCTTCCCAAAACCCTTTCAGGATGCTATTATTCCTCAGCATGGAAGGATTTCGCGAGAGTGGTGGAACGGCAGACACGTCAGACTTAGGATCTGATGCCCAAGGGCGTGGGGGTTCAAGTCCCCCCTCTCGCACCATTCTCACTTTCAGCCGCGGGAATACCAGTAAATTTTCCCCTCTTTCCTCGCAGGAGGAGCGGGAACAAACGAAACATCCTTGTATCCTATACAGACTGAATAAAGAGGATGGTATCCTTCAGGGATCCCAAGATTCCGGACTTCTTCCGAAATCCCGAAAAGGAATGCCGTCAGTCCCACCCAGCATGTTCCTATGTTGAGCGATTCAGCAGCAAGAAGCATATTCTGAATGGCAGCAGAACAGTCAGCGAGAGGGAAAAGAAGCCCGTCCTGCGGTTCTTTTCCCGACACGATCACCACCGTAGGTGCACGGTGAAAAAGATGATACCCTTCTTTTTCCGCCAGTTTTCGTATCCATTCCGTTTCCGACTCCGCCATCAGTTTCAGGTTCTTCCCGCTCATTTCATCGATTTTTTCCCTGTCCTGGACGACCAGAAAATGCCAGGGCTGGGTATTGTGGCCGCTAGGAGCCCACACAGCAGCCTCGAGTATCATTTTGAGTTCTTCATCCTCTATCTGTTCAGGCCTGAACTTCCTCACGCTTCTTCTGTTGAATATGGTTTTCAGCACTTCGTTCATGAAAAGATACCTCCAGGCAATCGGTTTTTTGTCGTATTACAGGCTACGGTGCTACAATAGCCCAAAAGTGCAGGAATTGCTATAATAAAAAACTAATCCGACCCTCTTTCGCAGGCCCGACAGCCTGCAGAAAGGAGCACCGTTATGAGATCTCGTTTAGGATCATGTGTTCTGGTTCTGACAGCTATGCTGCTCGTCACGGCAAAGGCAACCCCGTCATTCTCCGCCCCCTTTTCCACGTGCCGTGAGTACAGGGTCATGCAGCGACATCTGACGAAAAAAGACCAGGCAAAACGGCTGAAAGCCGTTGAAATTTATTTTACCCGGAAAAATCCGAAGGTTTCACCGAAAAAGATCTCTCAGTACGCAAACCTGATAGATCATTACTCTTCCCAGTATGGGCTCGACCCGTTCCTTGTGGCAGGAGTGATGATGAAGGAATCCACCGTGAAAGAAAAAGCCGTCAGCAAGGGCAATTACGGTCTGATGCAGATCAACTGGAACGCAAACCGTCCATGGATAGTCAAAACCTTCCCGATAAAGACGAAAAAAGAACTGATGGTTCCTGCAAATAATATCCGGCTGGGAATCCATATTCTGGCGGCAAACATCAAAAAAAGCGGGGACAGCGTAGATAAAGGCCTGGACAGGTACAGGGGGCGTGCTCTGGCCTCTTACAGAAATTCGGTCCATGCCCATTATCTCGCGATCGTCGGGATATTCAAAAAGCTTTAGACGAAAACGCGATCATATGGAGCATCCAAACGTTTCGGCAGTTATCCTGGCAGCGGGTTTTTCAAGGCGGATGGGTTTTTTCAAGCCACTCGCGGAGCTCAACGGAACAACGGCAATCGAACGTTCAATTACATCCGCAAAAGCTGCAGGAATATCTGAAATCGCGGTAGTTACAGGCTACAAAAGAGAAACGCTTGAACCGGTCATACTGCGAAACGGAGCAAAACCTGTCTTCAACAGCAGGTTCCCGGAAGGAATGTATTCTTCTGTGCAGGCCGGGGCCGCGTCTCTTTCACCCGCTTCAAGGGCATTCCTTATCCTTCCGGCTGACTGCGCCGCCGTCAGACCATCAACGATCAGACTGCTGGCAGCCCGTGCATCATACCGCGGGATCATACATCCTGTTTTTCTCGGAGAAAGAGGACATCCTCCCGTAATAGGCGCATCGTTTATCCCTCATATCCTGACATTTGAAGGTAAAGGTGGCCTGCGGGGCTTTCTTGAGACGAGGGAATCAAGTGCAGCAGACCTCCCGGTTGCTGACGAAGGAATTCTCATGGATATGGATACTCCGGAAGACCTGCTGCGGATAAGGCGGAAGCTGAACAGCCTTTCCATCCCTTCTGAAAGAGAGATCAGGGCCCTGTTCGAGATCGCGGAAACTCCCGAAAAAGTGATAGCCCACAGCCGCATGGTTTCAGAGACTGCGGAAGCACTCGCGAATGGAGTCGCCGGGAAGCTTCATTTCTCTATTTCACTCGTCGGGGCTGCAGCCCTCCTTCACGATGTCTGCAGGACCATGGATGATCACCATTCCGCGGCAAAATCATTTCTTGAGTCATGGGGCTTTCCGGCGATTGCAAGGATCGCGTCAGTACACATGGATCTCCCCCCGAGGGCATCTCCCGGGGCGGCGATTGTTTTTCTTGCGGACAAGATGGTCATGGGGAACAGTATTGTATCTCTTTCGGAAAGAAAAAAAAGAGCACTGGAGAAATACGGAAAGAATCCTGAAGCACGGGCAAATATAAGAAGGCGCTTTGCAAGGGCAAGACGAGTATGCCTCATGATTGAAAGAGCCTCAGGGTCTACGGTCCAATCCCTTCTGAATCTTGCCGGCCATCTGGACGCCTGACTTTTCTTGGGTTAAAGTAAATATTCATGGAATAGCCGCCCGCCGTTACTCGGGGAAGTATGGAACTGTTCCGAACGACCAGCAAAGGGGGAGAATCATGAACAGAATCGAGTGGTATTTCCCGGAAACCGTAGATGAGGCCGCAGCGCTCCTCTCAAGAGAGAAGACCGTTCCTCACGGCGGAGGGACCAGCCTCGTCAAAAGTGGATTGTCCTCTTTTTCAGGTGTGGTGGATCTTACGAAGCTGCCCCTGAACTATTTAAAGATGGAGAAGGGGATTCTTGAAATCGGAGCAAACCAGACGTTTGCCACAGTTGCCGAAAACCTCTCGAACCTATGTCCTGACTGTATCCTCGTCGCTGCTCTCGGCTCTGCTGCGTCCACGCCTCTTCGAAACCGTATCACAATAGGGGGGAGCGTATCGTTTTTTCCGCCCTGGTCTGATCTCATAGGGCCCTTTTCCGTCCTTGAGGGAGAGATCTGCACCGAGGGAAAGAACAGCGGGACGTACGACCTTTCCTCCTGGCTGGCCAACAGGACGGTACAGCAGGGAACTCTTGTAACTTCAGTTCTCTTTCCCGATGCTGCGGACTGGGATTCCTGCTATTACAGGGAAGTCAGGGTAGGATTCGACTATCCGTCCTTCACTGTCTCCGTGGCGGCACGAAAAAACGGATCGAAGATCGAAGAAGTCCGTGCGGCGGTATCGGGGGGGCTGGAACGGGTAACGCGACTGAGCGGGATCGAAGACGGGCTGAACGGAAAAGATCTTTCACAACTGGCATCTCTCGACGTACAAAAGATGGCCCGGGTGACATTCGGACGAAAACCGGCAGGTTCTGCTGAGTTTCTTTCGGAGATAGCCGCAGTGCATGTGGAAAGATGCCTGAAGTCAGTCCTGCTTGGTGAGGGGGAATCAAGATGAATGGGTCGTTTTTCGTTAACGGGAAAAAAGAGGAATGGTCTTTCGCTCCAGATGCCGTGCTTCTCGATGTGCTCAGGAACAATGGATACACGGAAGTACACAGGGGATGCGGCGAGGGTGAATGCGGGGCGTGCGCGGTGATCCTTGAAGGAAGACTGGTCAACTCATGCCAGGTTTTTGCCGCTTCGGCAGCAGGACAAAAGATAACCACGGTCGCGGGAATAGGCTCGATCCATTCCCCCCATCCGATCCAGCAGGCTTTTGTGGAGGCCGGGGCAATTCAATGCGGATTCTGCACTCCCGCAATGATACTCGCCGTTTTCTGCCTTCTGCAGAAAACTCCGAACCCGGCCGATGAGGAGATCAGAAAAGCGCTCGACGGGAACATGTGCCGGTGTACCGGGTATGTAAAAATATTCGAGGCGGTCCGTCTCGCCGCAAGGAGGATGAGCAGCAATGAATGAATTCTCTGTGGTGGGGAAGCCTGTCCTGAAAGTTGACTCCCTTTCCCTGGCGTGCGGTTCTGCTTTTTTTACAGCCGATTTCGGGGTGAAAGATCCTCTTTACATCGCATTTTTCTATTCTCCCCATGCTCATGCCGAAATAAAAGCGATCGATGATTCTTCCGCCCTTGCAATGAAAGGAGTGGTAGACGTTTTTCATTCCGGGAACACTTCGTCCGGCCTTTTCACAACTGCGGGGCAGGGTTATCCCGAACCTTCCCCTTATGACACAAGGCTGTTCAACAAAACGGTACGATATGCGGGGGACATCGTCGGGGCGGTTCTGGCCGAATCTGAAAAAACGGCACGGGCAGCAGCCAGGGCCGTTGCGGTTGAATACACCCTCCTGCCGCCGCTGTTCGATCCGGAGAAGGCCATGGAAGGGGATGCTCCCCGTATTCACGATGGGGACGAATACGCACCGCTTCCAGTGGCATATCGGCCGGAGCAGAACATCGCAGGTGAAGTTCTGTTTTCATTCGGGAACGTGGAGAAGGGATTCGCGGAGGCTGATTTCATCGAGGAAGAAACATACAACACACATTGCACAAGTCACTGCGCAATGGAACCCCATGCGGCAGCGGCAGCATTCGATGAACACGGAAGGCTCGTGATCTATTCCACGACACAGGTCCCTTTTCACGCCCGAAGGATCGTAAGCATGACCACGGGGATCCCCCTGCACCGTATCCGTGTAGTGAAGCCGAGAATAGGAGGGGGATTCGGAAGCAAGCAGGAAGTCATTCTTGAACCCTACGTTGCTCTCGCAGCCTGGAAACACAAGCGGAACGTAAGGGCCGAGCTGACGCGCCGCGAGGTTTTCACCACGGTCCGCACCAGGCATGCCATGAGGGTAAGGATAAGGTCGGGCTTCAAAAAAGACGGTACCATCACCGCACTTCAAATGGATGACCTGATGAATACCGGAGCGTATGGAGCACACGCCCTGACCGTCCTCTCCAACGCGGCATCCAAAGTCCTGCCCATGTTCAACAAAATTCCGAACATGGCATTTACCGGCCATGCGGTATATACCACCCTCCCGGTCGGCGGAGCTTACCGGGGATACGGCGCGACACAGGGGTATTTCGCTTTTAATCAGCACGTGGATGCCATCTGCAGAAAGATTGGTGCAGATTTCGTCGAGTACGTGAAGAAATGGCATATTCGGGAGGGAGAGACTTCAGAAGTATTCCGCGCCATAGGGGAAGGCACGGAGGGAGTCAGCCAGATCGTCCGTTCCTGTAAGCTCAACGAATGTCTTGACAGGGGAGCTGAGGAGATCCGCTGGAAAGAACTGCGGGGGAAACGGCTCCGGTCCGGATCCGTGGTCAAGGGCGTGGGGGCCGCCGTCTCCATGCAGGGATCCGGTATAGCCATGGTGGATATGGGAAGCGCCTCCATGAAAATGAACGACGACGGCTCTTTCAACCTCTTCGCGGGCGCCACGGACATTGGGACAGGGTCTGATACGATACTGAGCCAGATCGCCGCAGAAACGCTCGGGGTACCGGTTGAGATGATAGTCATTCTCTCTTCAGATACCGACCTTACCCCTTTCGATACCGGAGCCTATGCATCATCCACCACGTACATTTCCGGTCAGGCAGTTCTTCGCTGCGCAGAAAAAGTAGGGGACCAGATACTGTCTGCGGCGTCTTCAATGAAAGGAATACCTGTCGGGGACCTCTCTCTCGGTAAAGGCGGAAAAGTAATCAACAGCGCCGATGGTTCCGAAATCCCCTTCAGTGAAATCGCCTGCTATTCCATGTACAGCCGGAACCAGTTCCAGATACAGGACCAGGCGTCCTTTTTCGGTGAAGAATCACCCCCTCCCTTCATGGCGCACTTCGCAGAAGTGGAGGTTGATATGGAAACGGGCAGGGTCAGGGTGGTCAAGTTCGTTTCCGCTGGAGACTGCGGCCAGCCCATAAACCCGGCGCTCGCCCTCGGACAGATAGAGGGGGCGACTCTGAACGGGATAAGCTATGCCCTTACGGAACAGTATCTCTTTGATGAAAAGGGAAAAATGACCAACAACTCTTTCTGGGATTACAAGATATACGGAAGCCTCGACATTCCGGAAATAAAGGCCATTCTCGCTGATTCCTCGGAGCCCAGTGGCCCTTACGGCGCGAAGTCGATTTCAGAAATCGGAATCAACGGTCCTGCCCCTGCGATCGCGAATGCAATTTTCGATGCCGTTGGAATCAGGCTCCGTGAACTGCCCATGACGCCTGAAAAAGTGCTGGCTGCGATCAAGGCAGGCAGATGAGGCTTTCCGGATGTTCGAGACCGATTACGTTGTCGGAAGAGGAGTAGTCGCCGACGGCAGCGGACTGTTCCTGGAGAACGGGGCAATCAGGGTATGTGAGGGAAGGATCAGGGAGATAGGTCCCTGGGAGTCGGTGAAAAAAGACGGCCTTCCCTTTTACGACGTGGGAGGAAGGCTCGTTATTCCCGGGTTGGTAAACTTTCACCATCACCTGTATTCCTTTTTTGCCCCCGGTTTTTCTCCCGATGGTCCGGCGGACACGTTTCCGGAAATACTCGAAAACCTCTGGTGGAAGCTCGACAGCTCCATTGATGATGATATTCTGTATTACTCGTCTCTCCTGGGGGCCCTTGATTCACTTTCCTACGGGGTGACCGCTGTTTTCGACCATCACGCATCCATGAACCTTGATCGGGGAAGCCTTTCCATCGAAGCAGAAGCCATGCTCCATGCGGGCATCAGGGCCATCCTCTGCCTGGAAACTTCCGACAGGCGCGGACAGAAAGCCATGATGCGCCAGGTAGAGGAGAACGTATCTTTCTGGGAGCAGCACAGGAAAAATCCTTTTCTCGCGGGCATGTTCGGCCTCCATGCCAATATAACGCTGTCGGCAGAGACCCTTTCATTCATCTCCCGTTCGAAACCGAAGGAAATGCCCATCCACGCCCATTGCGGAGAAGCATCCGTGGACCTTGACTTCTGCAGGGCTGAGGGTTTTGCCGGCCCCGTAGACAGGTTCAGCTCATTCGGACTGATCGACGGGGACAGCTTCCTGATACACTGCGTCCACCTCAGTGAAGAGGATTACCGGATCCTGAAGGAAACCGGGGCAGTAGTTGTGCTGAATCCTGAATCGAACGCCAACAACAGGGTAGGCCTCCCCGGAAGGGAGCGCCTTCCCGGGCACATCCTGGGAACGGACGGCATGACAGGAGATATTCTTTCTGCACTGAGATCGTACTATCTCCTGGGGGAAGGGAACAAGGAACCGTTTCCCCGGATGGAGGACATGATGTTCAGGCGACCGGCGAAAATTCTCTCGCGGCGCCTTCCGGGCGTATTCGGATTCCATCCGGGTGCGGCAGCGGATATTGCCGTTCTGGATTACGTTCCCCTTTCCCCTATACGTGAATCCAATCTGCTCGGGCACCTGCTTTTTGGTGCAAAAGGGGGCAGGGCGTACCTGACCGCGGTAAACGGAAGAATTCTCTGGATGAAAGGGGAATTCCCGGAACACGACATCCTGACCCTGAGACGCGAGGCACAGAGGTCCGCCAGGAAACTGGCGAATCGGTTCCAATCCCGATGAATACCCTGGAGGCAGGATAATGGCGACTATTTCTTCAACAGTGAACGGC
>CAYTQC010000041.1:0-12194 GCA_964439735.1 uncultured Synergistaceae bacterium | reverse complement strand
ATGACTCCTTCTGGGTGAACTCGAGGAAGAACTTGGCCACGTCCACCATGCAGGTTGTCTCGTCCATGACCACGAGGCCTCCGGACCCCATGATGGCGCCCAGTGCCGTGAGACTTTCATAGCTCACCGGCGTATCCAGGTGCTCTTCGGTGAGGCAGCCTCCGCTGGGACCGCCGATCTGCACTGCCTTGAATTTTTTGTCGTTCAGGATGCCTCCGCCGATCTCGAAGATGATCTCCCGGAGGGTGATGCCCATGGGAACCTCCACAAGGCCTGTGTGCTTCACTTTTCCGGTGAGGGCGAAAACCTTCGTCCCCTTGGATTTTTCGGTGCCGAGGGAGGCATACCAGGCTCCCCCGTGACTGATGATCTGCGGTACGTTGGCCCAGGTCTCCACGTTGTTGATGTTCGTGGGGCATCCCCAGAGACCGGAGTTGGCAGGGAAGGGCGGGCGCGGACGGGGCATGCCCCTGCGCCCCTCTATGGACGCCATGAGGGCCGTCTCCTCGCCGCAGACAAAGGCTCCGGCACCCTCCTTCACGTGAAGGGTGAAGGAGAAGCCGCTGTCCATGATGTTCCCACCAAGGAGGCCGTACTCCTCCGCCTGGGCTATGGCCGTCTTCAGACGCTGGATGGCAAGGGGATACTCGGCCCGGCAGTAGATGTACCCCTCATCGGCCCCCATTGCGTATGCGCCCAGCATCATGCCCTCGATGACACAGTGGGGGTCTCCCTCGAGGATGGACCTGTCCATGAAGGCGCCGGGGTCACCCTCGTCAGCGTTGCAGATGACATACTTTTTCTTCCCTTTGGCCGAGGCGCAGAAGCTCCACTTGAGGCCCGTGGGGAAACCGCCGCCGCCGCGCCCCCTGAGACCGGACGTTTTCAGTTCGTCGATGATCTGCTCCGGCTTCATTGAGAGAAGGGCTTTTCCGAGGGCCTCATAGCCCCCCCGGACGATGTATTCGTCTATGTTGTCGGGGTTTATATACCCGCAGTTCTTCAGGGCGATGCGGTGCTGTTTCCCGTAAAAGGGGATCTCCTTGTAATGGGGGATGACCGGAACATCTTCTCCGCCGGAGTACATGAGCCTCTGGACGGGCCGCCCCTTGTATATGTGTTCCTCAACGAGCTCGGGGACATCTGTTTTCTGTACCCGGCAGTAGAATGTGCCCTCGGGATAGACCACCACGATAGGCCCCATTTCACACATTCCGTGACATCCTGTCGGTACGACGAGCACCTCGTCAGCGAGTCCTTTTTCGGTGATCGTCTTTTTGAACGCTTCCGTCACCTCCGCCGCTCCGCTGGAGGTGCACCCGGTGCCGCCGCAGATCAGGATATGGGAACGATAAATAGGCATGTGTCCTCCTCCCTCCGCTAGTCGGCCCGGCCGATGGCCAGCTTATCCACGACCCTGCCGTTCACTACGTGCTCCGCGATGATGGTCGGGACATCTTCCGGTTTCACCCGGCCATAGGTCACCCTCTGTCCTCCGCGGATCACGTCGAGAAGGGGCTCGTCCTGGCACATGCCGATGCAGCCCGTGGTCTGGACCGCCACCCCGTCGATATTCCGGCGTGAAAGCTCCGCCATCACTTCCGCCAGGATATCCCGGGCGCCGGCGGCGATGCCGCAGGTCCCCATACCGATTATGATCACCGTCTCACCGCCCGAACGGGCAGAAGAGAGATCCCTGGACGATTCCCGGATCCTTCTCAGGTCTTCAAGGCTTTTTATCTTCATTTGCGTCATGATGTTCTTCCCCCCGCTTCCTACTCGAACTTGTCGAGGATGCCTTTTACCATGTCGGGAGTGAGGCGGCCGTAAGTCTGGGTATCGATCATCATCACGGGGGCGAGTCCGCAGGCTCCGAGACAGGCCACCGGCTCGATAGTGAACCGCAGGTCTTCCGTGGTCTGGTTTTCCTCCACTCCTGTTATCTCCTTCACGCTGTCCAGGATCTTCAGACTGCCCCGGACATGGCACGCCGTTCCCCTGCAGACGCGGACCACGTGCCTCCCCCTCGGTTTCAGGTGAAACTGGGCGTAGAACGTGGCCACGCCGTAAATCTCCGAAGACGGGATCTTCAGTTCCCTGGAGATGGTCTCCAGAGCCTCCAGAGGCAGGTATCCAAGCTGTTCCTGGACAGCCTGAAGGATCGGGATGAGTCCTCCCTTACCGTTCCGCCAGGGGGTGACTATATTTCTTGTTTTTTCTCGTACTTCATCAGCGCTGAAAGCCATGATTCCCCTCCTTTTTCCCTTTGTTCCCGGCAAGTCAATATTGTGCATACAGTCACAATCCGATTTATGATAGCATAAACACTACCCTCCTTCAATAAACAAACAAAAATGTATACCCTATACATTCTGCATTCGTGCTATAATTTCATTGCAACTCAGTTGCATCCATTCAGTGCATAATGAAGGCGGGGGACTTCCTGTATTATGGCGAAGATCAGCTATGTTCATGTGGAAGACGCACCGGGCATGGCCCTTTCCCACGACATGACCCAGATCGACGTGAAAAACGGGTTCAAGGGCGCCCGGTTCAAAAAAGGGCAGATTCTCCGGGAAGAGGACATCCCTCTGCTGAAGTCTATGGGAAAAGAGTCCATCTCGATCCTCGAGCTGGATGAGGGAGAAGTCCACGAGGACGATGCGGCATCGAGACTGGCCGAACGGCTCAGCGGCGAAGGGATTTCGTCGGAGGCCCCTGAGGAGGGGAAGGTGTCCCTCTCGGCTCTCTGGAATGGCCTGCTCGTCTACAACGAGGAAAGCATCCACTCCATCAACGACGACCCCGACTGGATCGTCGCCACTGCGGCGGACAAGGTCCCCGTGAAGAAAGGTGAACGGGTCGCCGGCATTCGGATTATCCCCCTTCTCATGAGAGAGGAGCAGGTCCGCAGGGGCGAAGAAGCCGCTCTGCCCATGACGGTGCTTCCCTTCGCCCCCCTCAGGACCGCCCTGGTGACCACCGGAAAGGAACTTGCGGAAGGAAGGGTCCGGGACGGTTTCGCCCCGAAGCTCAAGGGGAAGCTTGCCGGGTACGGAGCGTCTCTTTTGGGACAGGCGGTGGTGGGTGACGAAAGGGAAGAAATCGCCGCCGCGATCCGGGGCTTCATCCAACAGGGGGCGGAACTGGTGATCACCACCGGAGGCATGAGCGTGGACCCCGATGACCGGACTGCAGGAGCCATAGCTTCGGTGGCTGAGGAAGTCCGGTTCAGGGGCGTTCCCGCTATTCCGGGCGCTCATCTCATGCTCGCCCTCAGCCGCGGGGCGAAGATCGTGGGCGCACCGGCCTGCGTGGTCCACGACGAATGGACAAGTCTCGACCCCCTGCTGAACCGTCTCTTTGCAGGCATTCTTCCAACGGCCGGGGAAGTGAGGCGGTGGGGCGTAGGAGGAATGTGCAGAAAGTGCAGGGAGTGCAATTATCCCGCCTGCGTTTTCGCGGCACGATGAGAATGAGAAATCCTGAAGACTTCCTCAGGGACAAGGGAATACGGCCTACGGAACTCCGGAAAGAGGTGCTGCGCATTCTCTTCGAGGCCGGAAGACCTCTCTCATGGAAAGATACGTTCACCCGCTTCACGGAGAAGCGGGTGAACAAGGTTTCGCTGTACAGGACCCTGTCGCTGCTCGAGGAAAAGGGACTGGTCCACAGGATCCTGGGGACCGACGGGGCGTGGCACTATTGCGCCCATATCATTGAAGGGAAAAAGTGCCCGGGGAACCATCCCCATTTTCTCTGCCTGGCCTGCGGCAGGATGATCTGCCTGAACGACCAGGCGCTCCCCACGGTGCAGGTTCCCGAAGGGTGCGTGGTGGAAGGGAAGCAGCTTCTCGCCTACGGACACTGCCCCTCCTGCTCGGGAACGCAGCCGCACGGGTGATCCGACCGCATCCTCAGGGCGTCGTACACACCCCGGGTGAGGTGCACATCTGCTCCGAGCCGTTCTCCTTCACGGACGACGAATCCCAGGAAGGTTTCGATTTCCGTCCTGCGCCCCTTTTCACAGTCGAGCTGCATGGAGGACTTGGTATCCGGAGGGAAGGCCACTCCCTTCGCCAGGGACAGCTCCACGATATCAGCCGAAAGCCCAACTCCCTTCATCTCCGAAAGGGCACGGATCTCCCTCATCATCCCCTCGAGCATGGGCTGGCTGTCCTCGCCGGCGAGGACTTCGCCGAAGGTGCGGCCGAAAAGGGATGTGACTCCTGCAAAGGGAGCCATGAAGATGAACTTGGTCCAGACGACCTCGTTGACATTCTCCACGAGGGATGCATCGATACCGCTCTTCCTGAAAAGCTCCTCCACCGGGCGAAGGGCTTCCGACGCTCCCGAAACGGGGCCGAAGAACATTTTCCGGTTTCCACCCGTCTGGCGGACTTTTCCCGGGGCGTCGATGCGGGTTGAAATATAGACGCAGCCGTTGAGCATCCTGCATTGAGGAAGGACCTCCCGAAGGATGTCAGGGCTGTTCACTCCGTTCAGAAGGGGCAGCACCAGGGTTTCCGCTCCTATAGCCGGAGCGGCCTGGAGTGCCGCTTTTTTGAGGTCATACCCCTTGACCGCGAAAACAGCGAGATCAACGGTCCCGAATTCCCGGGGATCGTCAGACGCAAGGAACGGCCTGGCAACAAACTCTTCATCCACGGCAGTCACATGGAGGCCGTTCTCACGGATAGCCCTGAGGTGCTCCCCCCTGGCGAGGAACAGAACCTCATGCTCTTTTCCGCCCTCCAACGCCTTCGCCGTTTTTCCGCCGTAGTAGCCGCCCACACCTCCGAGACCGACAAACAATATTTTCATCCTGGACGTTCTCTCCCCTTCCTGCTGATTGGAAATCATCGTACTCTTGTCAGAAGACGCTTCTCTCCCTCTTCTGAAAGTCCCAGGGACGGCAGGAGTTCCCGCAGCGCGGTTTCGGAACCGAGGCCGGCAAGGTAACCGTTCACTTTTGCCGCCGCCGGAGAATCGATGAAGCCCTGCAGATCCCCGTACATCCCGTTAAAATCCCTCATCAGAAGATAGTCCTGCCGGAGATAGTATTTCTGGTGATATCCTTCGGCAGGGTAAAACTTCGCACCCGGCTCGATGGCGGTGAACACCCTGCCGCCGAGGATCGAGCTTACTTTTGCCGCGGACTTCTCCGCCGCCTTCCGCTGGTCCTCGTCCTCCGGAAAGATCACCGCCCTGTATTGGGAGGACCATGACCTCGCCGCAGGATTGTGGCTTTTCCAGAAGACCTCGAGAAGCTCTTCGTATGAAATTTTTGCCGGGTCATATTCGATCCGGATAGTCTCGGAATGATCCCCGATATCATCGTAGGTGGGGTCGGGGGTCGTTCCCCCGGCATATCCCACCCGGGTGCGCACTACGCCGTCCAGAAGCCCGAACCGGGCATCAGGTCCCCAGAATCACCCCAGGGCAAAGGTCGCCGTTTTCAGGCCGCCGGGTACATTCCTGTCGAGGGCGGGAATCTCCGCCGCGAACGCCTTTCCTGAGAAAAACACAAGGGATGCAACCAGAACCGCTTCCAAAAGTTTCATGTACTCCACCTCCCGTTTCTTTTTGCCGGTTTTATTTTACACTACCGGTCCCTTATTTTCGCGGGGAAAAGTTTTCCATGACCCGGAACCCTCTGCCTGATACAATTATCATCAGATTCTTATTCCCGAAGGAGGCATGCCGGGACATCATGAAAGAAAACGCCGTCGACCTTTATTTCTTCAGCGGAACCGGAAACACCCTGCTTGCGGCGAGGGCCGTCGCGGAGGGACTGCGGAAAGGAGGGAAGACCGTCCGGATCCGAAGGATCGAAAAGGGATTTGTTCCTCTTCCGGAAGGGACAGCGCTTGGAATTGCCGTTCCTGCCGCCATGTTTTCAGCGTACCCCTTCGTGTGGGAGTTTCTCGAAGCTCTTCCCGACGGGGAGGGGCGGGGGGCATTCCTGGTATCCACCATGGGGGGAGCCTCCGGGGCTCTGCGCCCTTCGGTAAAACGTCTGCTTGAGCGGAAAAACTACCGCCCGCTGGGGGCCCGTGATTTCGTCATGCCCTCGAATTACGCCAATGCCTCCATTCCGGAGGAAGAAAACCGGAAAAAGACGGAATCCATGAAAAAAGAAGCAGCAAAATTTGCCGCCGGGCTCCTCGAAGGGAACGCCGGATGGAAGAGAGGAACAGTCCTGTGGCCCCTGCTGTACAGTCTTTCACGGAAAGCATTCCCCTGGCGCCTTATGCACAGGAAATTCCCGCTGGACGTGGACAGGTCAAAATGCATCCAGTGCGGAAAATGCGCGCGGCTCTGCCCCGTCAGGAATATCCGAATGGCGGAATACCCCGAATTTCAGGACCACTGCGTCTCGTGCCAGCGGTGCATGGCTTTCTGTCCCCCCGAGGCCATAAACGTTCCGGGGAAAAACTACAGCCAGTACCGTTCCGTTGAGTATTACGACCTTATCTCCGAGAATCTCTGAAGTCTGAAGGATGGTGAAAATCATGGCGCCCCGCAAGCTGAAGCTCTACATGGAAAAGCCTATGGGCTCGGCGTGCTGAAGCAATTTCCTGTACGGGAAGGAGGAAATGAAATCCTTCCCGCAGGCAGCCGCCCGTGAGGCGGCAGGACAGCTGCTGGTGAAAATGGAAGAGACCTACGGAGACGCCCTGGAGGTCAACATCTATGATCCCCGCTGCTGCTTGTGGTTCTTCGATCTCGTCCGGTTCAATATCCGGGCTGAGCCCACGTGGATATTGGACGGCAGGCTTCTCTGGCGCGGAATCCCCACCTGGGAGGAACTGAGGAGAAAAATCGACGGGATGCAAAAATCCTGAACAGGAAGGACCTGGGTTAAAAGTCTTTCAGAACCAAGCCCGGATTCTTCGTCGCTTTGCTCCTCAGAATGACATCATTCCACGGTCCGGCCTCGAGTTTAGTGTCGTCCTGAGCGCAGCGAAGGACCCGGGTTTAAGGTCTTCAGAACCAACAAGATCCTTCGGGCTGATGAAACCAGCCACTCAGGATGACAGGGCCGGGTGTCGTCCTGAGCGCAGCGAGAGGATCGGGAAAATCTCCCCCCAGTTCAGGATTTGCTTGTGCGGACAGAATTTCAGGGCAAAGGGAACGGCACCGTGCTTCAGGGAATGACACTGCACTCCCGGTACAGAACTTTCCACTCTCCCTGGGCATCTCTCATTTCCACGTAGGCGGAATCTCCCTTGACCCACCAGAGAAGCTCCATGTCGTCCGTGTATCTGGCCCCCGAGGCCGAGACCACCTGTGGAAGGGTGTACTCCCTTCCGTCGGGGAGCAGAATTTTGACGAAACGGAGGCTTTCGTCGGAGAGGCTGTAGTACCTGGCCGTGACCCGGTCTCCACCGCAGCCGTATACGACTGGTTCACCCCCGACGACGGAGAGGACGGGTCCTGACCCTCCGCCGGCGGGAAGCAAAAGCAATGCCAGGAGAAAAACACCCGAAAGAAGTGCCGCTCTCTTTTTTCTTGCGTTCATGCCGGAATCCCCCTTTTTTTCAATGATCCTTTCCGGTCCCGGAAACGTTCGTATGATAGTTCTTTTTTCCTTCGTCATCAACAGGCGCGTACGAACACCCGGAAAAAGAAAGCCCTCTCCGTGAGCAGAGAGGGCCTGCGGTTTCATTCGCTGCTACTTCGAAAGGGTCTCGATGATCTGTCCGAGGTATCCTGCAAGGATAACCGAGCCTATGGTGACCGTGGTAAATCCGCCCACAAGCATCTTGGGAAGAAGGTGGCTCATGCAGTACTCCTTTTCCTTTGGATCGGCACAGCCCGCAGTGGTGACTTCGTCGGTGATGATGAAGGTCGCCGGGAAGCCGAAGAGGCAGGTCACCGCGATAGCTGTTGCCATTGCCCAGGTGTAGCCGAGAAGTTTCGACGTGAAGAACGTGGATATGACTATTCCCACAAGGGCCACTCCGAAACAGACGACCAGCGGAAAGACAAGGGAGCGCACGAGTTCCGGGGTAGCCTTGGGAAGGCTCACCCAGATGAAGATAAGGCAGAAGAACATAGCGTATCCCATGGCGTTGGCCTTGTCGAGCACCTTGTGCTCCAGGAAGCCGGTCTCGTAGAACACGATGCCCATGACGAGGGCCATGACGAACTTGTGAAGCTGGAGATACGGCAGGCCGGCGGAAATCACCATGGCGTTATATTCCTGGGCCGCAAAGAGGGCAACCCAGCTGACGACAGCAACCTTCGCAAGAAGAACAAAAGGCGTCTGCATCGCCCTTGGCAGCGCCGGGAAAAGACGGATGCTGGGGACCTCAGGATCGCTCTTCGCGGCAGATGCAGGCTTGGACTCTTCCGCCTCGCCGCTGCGGAACTTTGCGAGAAGGCGTTTCGTCTCCGACTTCAGGCAGAGGGAGGCGATGGGCAGCCCAACAAAGTTCTGAAGCACCAGGAGCAGTGTGGCAAACACGGCGAGGTGCTCGAAGCCAACCTTCTTGGCAGCTTCGGAAACGATTATGGTTGCCACGATGCCGCCGGAGATGGGGCCTGCGGCGGTAAGGGCCATTTCACGGCCCAGGATGGGACCGGCGATAAAAAAGAGCCCTATGGAAAGGGCTACAAGGCCTACAAATGCGATGATGACAGTCTTCCACTCCTGCCTGATGTCCCTCAGCTTCATGAGCGTTCCCATGTGGACAAGAATGATCGGAAGGCTCACTGCCGCAAATGCAATAGTCCCCGTGGTCTGGAAGATGTTCTCGGGGAATCCGTACCAGAATCCGAAAAGGAAGACGAAACCAGTGACAAAGATCATTGAGAAGACAGCCTTCGTCTTGTAGGACACGATGTCGCCGATGGCGTAGCAGATCATAATGAGCATGAGCATGCCGGTGGCGACATCAGCTGCGTTGGTCAGTCCGAAATGTTGAAGAAAGTTCATTCTACCCCTCCTGTTTCCTGAAAAAAGTTTTACATCCAAGAAAAAAATCACTCTCAGCGTCTCCGGATTTCCCTCCGGCGTTTCAGATCTTCACTCCTTATTCCTTCTCCGGGATCACCTCCAGCTCTATTTTTCCCTTCAGTGAATTGCTCACCGGACAGACCTGTTCGACTTCATGGAAAAATCGTTCCAGTCTCTCTTTTGGCGCTGATGACTTTACCAGCGCCTCTATGCGGATCGTGCCGAAACCTCCGGCAGCACTGTAGTCTCCCCTGATCCCGAGACGAAGATCCCGCAGGTGGAGATCTTCCCGGGGAGCTCTTGCGAGGGCGACCATGGTGATGCATCCTCCGAGAGCTGCAAGGACCACTTCCATGGGTTTCAGGGTGTTTTCCAGTCCCCCGTTCCGTTTTGACTGCGCCATGACCAGGCTGTGCTCCCCGGAAAAAGCGCATACTGCCATGTCTTCAGGTCTGACTTTCGTGGAAATCGATATTGAGCCCATGGTGCATATCCTCTTTTCTTCAGAAATGGAGGAACCGGAAAAAACGGCGATGAGCAATTCTAGCATAGTTCATAGACAGCGCAATACTTGAAATTTCAAAAAATAGGGCCGCCTTCCGGCGGCCCTCCTGTTCCGTTTTTTCAGGAATATTTCTACTCCCAGTTAGTAATATCCTTCCCGGCTCCGTCGCCGCCTTCCTCACCATCGGCACCCGGCGAGAAGAGATCATATTCTCCGTGATCTCCGGGCTGCCGGTACACGAAGGGGCTTCCCCACGGATCAACGGGGAGTTTCCGGATATAGCCGCCCTCCCTGTACTTCCTTGGCTCGGGGGGAATGGACGGCTTGGCGACAAGGGCCTCAAGACCCTGGGCTGTCGTCGGGTACATGCTGCTGTCCAGCCTGTACATTTCAAGGGCCTGTTCTATCTCCCGTATCTGGACGGCTGCAGCGGTCCTCTTGGCTTCCTCTCCCCTCCCCACGACCCTCGGGACCACAAGTGCCGCCAGCAGGCCGAGAATGACCACCACGACCAGCACCTCAACGAGGGTGAAGCCTCTTCTTTTCCGCAGCGATTTCTTCATGGGAACCTCCGTTTCCGCAAGCCCCGGAATTACCCGGCGAGGCTTGACAAATCAAATATGGGAAGCAGGATCGCAATGACGACAAACCCCACGGCCAGGCCAAGCACAAGGACGAGCAGCGGTTCTGCAAGGGTCGCCGCCTTCTCCATCCCCTCCCTGGCCTCATCCCAGTTCATCTCAGCAATCTGGGCAACGGCGCCGGAGAGGTCGCCGCCGAGCTCTCCTATCCTGACAATATACACCGTTTCCTCTGAAAAAAGCCCCTGTTTCTCGAGGGCCCTGTCAAAACGGAAGCCCTCCCTGACGAGCCTGGCGCATTCGACCCACCGCTCCGGTCTCGGGTCCATGGACGCGGCCATCCCCAGTGCCTGAACGAGGGGGATGCCGGCGGAGAGCAGGGTCTTCAGGTGTGACATCACCAGGGAAAGGGTGATGTTCTCCCTGATCCGGCGGAAAAAGGGAAGGGTAATTCTTTTTCCCTTCCTGCGCAGAAAAAAGAAAAGCATTACACCGGCGGCGAGGAACACAATTCCCCACTTCCTGAGCACCGAGGCCGTCCCCAGGAGGATCCTCGTGGGCAGGGGGAGCTGCTGTCCCATTTCGGTAAAAAGTGATGCCAGAACGGGAACGACATACACAAGGAGAAAGGTCACCACACCCAGTCCGATAAATGTCATGACAATAGGGTAGGTGAGGGCTGACCGTATTTTCCTGCGCTGCCTGTCCTGGAGGGTGTAGAGACCGGAGGCCTGCTCGAGGACTCCCGGGAGCGCGGAAGTCTTCTCGCCGGATTCCACGATCCTGAGAAGGTCATCCCGGAAGAGCCCCGTCTCCTCCATTGCCGCGGAGAGGCGTTTGCCTCCCTGGACCCCCTCGTGGAGATGAAGGCACGCCGCCGCGACCTTTCTGTCGGTTGAATGCCTGCTGAGGAATTTCAGTGCCTCCGCAAGGGGAACTCCCCTCTTGAGATACGACGAGAGCCCCCTGCAGAAAAGGGCATGATAGGAAAGGGAGAAAGGACTTCCCCTCCGTGCCCGCCCTGGGGAACCCTCCACGATGTCCACCGCTACAAGGCCTTTTTCGGCGAGGATCTCGCCGGCACGGACCGAAGACGGGGCATCCACCACGCCCTTCCTGAGCTTTCCCGATCCGTCGTAGGCGGAATACCTGTATGCGGGCACGGATTACCGCTCCCCCGCAGGGCCGAACTCCCCGGCCGATACGACCCTCAGCAGCTCTTCAGGGGAGGTCCGCCCCTGTCTGACCGCGTCCAGGCCGAGTTCCCACAAGGTGCGAAATCCCTTTTTACCGGCCAGTTCCCGGATCTTCGCCAGGGACATGCCCGAACCTACCGCTTCGCGGAGCTCGTCGTCGAGCACGAACTGTTCGTAGAGTCCCACACGTCCCCGGTATCCGGTACCCATGCAGTGTCCGCACCCTTTTCCCCGGAAGACCGAGGATACCCCTTCCTTCCTGAAAAGGGCAGGTGCTTCCTCTTCCGCGGCACACTCCGGGCAGAGGGTCCGGACAAGCCGCTGGGCGACCGCCCCAAGAAGGGAGCCCGCTGCCAGGTACGGTTCGATGCCCATGTCGATCAGGCGGATCACGGCTGATACGGAGTCGTTGGTGTGGAGGGTGGAGAGGACCAGGTGCCCCGTGAGGGAGGCCTGGACGCCGATGTGGGCGGTCTCGTAATCGCGCATCTCCCCGATCATGACAATATCAGGGTCCTGACGGAGTATGGACCGGAGGGCCGACGGGAATGTCACCCCCGCCTTCTCGTTCACCTGTATCTGTCCGATGCCGTTCAGGTCATATTCTATGGGGTCCTCGACGGTGATTATGTTCACGGCGGGCCTGGCCAGGGCCTGGAGTATGGCGTAGAGGGTCGTGGTCTTTCCCGATCCCGTGGGTCCGGTGAAGAGAAGGAGTCCGTGGGGATTCTCGATGAGCCGCGCCATTGTCTGCCGCGACGGTGCATCCATGCCGAGCTGTTCCAGCGAGAGCAGGCCGGAACCCTTGTCGAGCAGCCTGAGGGCGAGGCGCTCTCCGTGCTGCACGGGGATGGAGCTTACGCGGATATCCACCGCATGGTTCCCCACCGTTATCCCGATCCGTCCGTCCTGGGGGGCCAGGCGCTCGGCAATATCCATCCGGGCCA
>CAYTQC010000040.1:0-12217 GCA_964439735.1 uncultured Synergistaceae bacterium | reverse complement strand
ACCCCCATGTAGACTATCTGAAAATTTTACTGGGAGGCGAAGAGATGAAGAAAAGTTATGCCCTTTTTTCTGTTCCTGCACTTTTGTTTTTGTTTGCAGCATGCGCTTTTGCAGCACCCTCCGGTGATCCGGTCAAGATCGGCTACCTTGCGACGCTCACCGGAGACGGCGCCACGTGGGGACAGCATGAAAGGGACGGCGCCCTTCTTGCGGTGAAGGAGATCAACGAAGCCGGGGGAGTGCTGGGACGGCCGCTTGAGCTCGTATACTATGACGTACGCGGGCGGCAGGAGGATGCCATCCAGGCAGCGAGGCGTCTCGTCCACGAGGACAAGGTGGTCGCCATCGGAGGAACGAACTACAGCGGGCTGAACATTGCAACGGCCTCGGTGGTTACCGTGGCCGGCGTACCCCAGATCGGGACCGCGAGTACGAACCCTGCCGTGACCGTAGACCCCAAGACCGGAAAGGTCCGGCCGTTCACCTTCCGGATGAGCTACACAGACCCCTACCAGGGCAAAGTCATGGCCGACTATCTCATCAACAAGCTCAGTGTGAAGAGCGCAGCTGTTATCACCGATGTAGGGAGCGACTATTCCGAGGGACTGAAAGAGTTTTTCACCGCCCGGTTCAAGGAGCTGAACGGAGAACTGAAGGGAGTCTGGGGATTCAGGGGCGGTGACGTGGACTTCCGCGCGCAGCTCACGGAAATGAAAGCGACGGGGGCGGAGGCAGTGGCCCTTCCCATCCTCTACAAGGAGATGGGACTCATTATGAAGCAGGCGGCGGAGCTTGACTGGAAGCCCATTTTCATCGGCGGGGACGGTTTCAGCCCGAGCATGCATGAGATCGCAGGCGATGCCATGGAGGGGAGTTACTGGGTGTACAGCATGGACCTGACCAACCCCCAGCTGATCTTCCTGCTTTCGCGGTTCGAAAAGGAATACGGAAGAAAGGCAGCAGAACCGTCGAACGTGGCAAATTCCTATGACCTCGTCACCTGGGTGGCGGAATCGATCAAAAAGGCCGGGAAAGCGGATCCCGTGGCAGTGAGGGATGCCATGGAGAACACGAAAGATCTTCGCCTCGTCCATTTCAGCCTCACTGTAGACAAGGAGACCCATAACCCGCTGAACAAGCCGGCGGCCATGATGATATGGAAGGACAGGACGTTTACCTTCCTGGAAATGTGGGCTCCCCAGGACACGTTCTGAAACTTCGTAAGCGGCAGGCTTTGAAAAAAGGGGGACCCGTACAGGGTCCCCCTTTTTCTTATCCTCAGGAATGAATATCCTCACGTACCGCTGAAAAAGTATCTTTCTCCAGGGAGATGCGGATCCGTTTTTTCCACCCGGGGCACTCTTCCGGAAAATCCTCCCGAAAATGGACTCCCCGGCTCTCTTCCCGGGTAAGGGCACCCGCTGCCACAGCCTGCGCAGTGACGGCAAGCCCTTTCATTTCCAGGGCATGGAGCAGGTCCAGTGGCGTTTTCACGGCCAGGGGTCCTGTTCCGCTTTTCCATTCCCCGATTTCCTCAATGCATGAGCGCAGTTCCCCGGCATTCCTGCATGGGCCGAGACTTTTCGACGAGATCGCCCTCAGCCGCTCCCGGGCTTCTGAAGGTGACGTTCCTCCCTCGCGGACGGGGAAATACAGCGGAGGCATAGCGATCTGGCTCATTTCACCCCCGCACGGTACTGCTTCAGCTGCCGCGGCCCGTCCGGCCCGAAGTCCGAAAGTAACGATATTCGTAAGCGCGTTCCCTCCCATGCGGCTTGCGCCGTCGACCCCCCCGGTGACCTCTCCGCAGGCGTAGAGTCCGGGAAGATCCGTTCTGCCTTCTCCGTCGATCGGGATCCCGCCGCTGAAATAATGCTGTACGGGACTTACTTCCACCGGGGCATTCCTCCTGTGCGCCGGAATATCCAGCATAATGGAGGAACGAACGTCAGGATTGGACAACATTTCTTCACTCAATTTTTCTATATGAAGGAAAGCCTTTTCTCCATTTTTTTCGTGCCTTGAGAGAAATATGGCTGTTTTGTCCCTCCCGAAGTAGTTTGCTTCTTTTCCGGAGGAAAAACCCCATGAAAGAATTGCTTCTTTGAGGAATTCCCTTCCTGCTCCATCGGTGACCGGAATATAGTCGAGTATGGTGAGCCCTACCATCCAGACAGGATACCCCGGGGTCTTCCACCCGAGGGGATAGAACTGGACATATTCCATATCCACAAGTCCGAGTCCTGATTCGAGGGCAAGGGAATATCCGTCGCCGGTCATCCTGGCGGGATTGTCGGTCCTGGTGTAGATCCTTCCGCCTCCTCCCGTTGCAAGGATCACTGCGGAAGCGGAACATGAACGGGCCTTTCCGGTCTTCCACTCGACCCATTCAGCGCCTTCAACGCCCTTTTCGCCGATGAGCAGCCGTGTTGCTGCACAGTCCGGGAGGATCGATACCCCTTCGGCTTTGGCTATTCGGGTCAATTCCCCTGTCATTCCGGCTCCGCCCATGATTTCGGAGGGAGCTGATTTCCGGACGGAGCCCCTTCCGGAATTGTTTATCTGTATGGCAACTCCCCATGAGTGCAGTGTCCGGAGGGCCCCTTCGCATTCAAAGGCAAGGGTCCTGAGAAGGTTCCCGTCGCTAACCTCCCTGCCCGTTTCGAGCACCTGCCTCAAATGATCTTCAGGGGAAACACTCCCCGAGGCAAGAGAGAAAAAGCCGCCGGAATAGGCCGTGCAGTTTGCGTTTCCCGGGCCTGTCTTCGCGAGAAGGATCACCTCGGCTCCCTCTTTTGCCGCTGCAACTGCGGCGGTAAGACCGGCGCCTCCGGCACCGATAACAATTACTCGTTTCTTCATTGACGTTCCCTCCCTATCCTATGGGCAGAGCCCCGCAAAAACGCGGGGCTCCGGAGTATTCAGCAGTATTTTCTTCCCGGGCGATTTCTATTCTTCCTCGTCTTCCTGCTTGTGGGCTGCGATGACCTTCTTTGCGATATCAGCGGGGACCTCTTCATAGTGGTCGTATTCCATGGTGAAGTTCCCCCGTCCCGAGGTCATTGACCTGAGGATTATGGCGTACCTGAACATTTCGGCGAGGGGGCACTGGGCCTTTACGATCTGCTGGCGTCCCTTGCTGTCGATGCCGAGGATGCGGCCCCTGCGTCCGTTGAAGTCGCCCATGACATCTCCGAGGTAGTCCTCGGGTACCGTCACTTCCACATTCATGATGGGCTCAAGAAGCACCGGGTTCGCCTCGAGGATACCCTTCTTGAATGAGAGCTTGGCGGCAAGCTTGAAGGCCATTTCAGAGCTGTCCACATCGTGGTAGGATCCGAAGAAGAGGGTCGCCTTGAAGTCCACCACGGGGAAACTTGCCAGCGGCCCCTTGACAAGGGCTTCCCTGAGGCCTTTTTCAACAGCGGGGATGAATCCCTTTGGGATGGCTCCCCCGACTATATTGTCTTCAAAAACGAATCCCGCTCCCCTTTCGAGAGGTGTGTAGCGGATATGGGCATCTCCATATTGACCGTGTCCTCCGGTCTGTTTTTTGTGCTTTCCCTGGGCCTCAGCCGTCTTGCGGATGGTCTCGCGATAGGGGACCTGGGGAGTTTTGGTTTCGAGGTCGACACCGTAGCGCTCCTTGATGCGGGAGAGGACGATGTCAATGTGCATGTCGCCCATTCCTGAGAGGACACTGTCACCTGTCTCCGGGTTTTTCTCGAAGGTAAGGCTGGGATCCTCCTCGAGGGTCTTGTGGATAGCATTTCCCAGCTTGTCTTCATCGGCCCTGCTCTTGGCGATTATGGCCACGCTGTAGACGGGTTTCGGGAACTCGATAGAGGGGAACGTCACACCGGAGCCTTTCACTGAGAGCGTATCCCCTACATCTGTGCTCTGGAGCTTGGGGATCGCGAGGATGTCCCCCACAGTGATCTCCTTGACGTCCTTTCCGTCTTTCCCTGTCATGAACTTGAAGGAGCTGATCCGTTCCTCTTCTCCCTTGTTCACGTTGTAGATCGTGTTGTCGGAGGTCAGGGTGCCGGAATTGACCCGAATAAAGGAAAGTTTTCCCACGTACGGGTCGACCATGACCTTGAAGCACAGCGCAGTGAACTGACCTGACGGGTCCGGGGCCACTTCCGTGTCATCGTTTCCTTTTTTGGCGGGTCTTTTTCGGGAATCAAGAGGCGACGGGAAGAAGTCGCCGATAAAATCGAGGAGCTGGTGAACTCCCACGTTCTGGGTGGCCGACCCGGGAAATACGGGAAGGACCATTCTTGAAGCGATCGCCTTGCGGAGCGCCGGGAAAAGTTCTTCCTCTCCTATGGTCTCTCCGTCCAGGTACCGCATCATGAGTTCGTCGTCCGCCTCGACAATGGCCTCTACGAGCGACTCACGGGCCTGGGCGGCCGCTTCGGCCATATCCGCGGGTACATCAGTCTGGGCGAACTTGCCGCTTCCGTCCATCTCATATATGTATGCCCTGTTCCTGAGAACATCCACTATCCCCCTGAAGGATGCCTCGGCTCCCACAGGCAGCAAAACAGCCACTGCCTTGTCGCTGTAGACTGACCTGAGGTCTTCGAGCACTTTATTGAAATCCGAGTTTTCCCGGTCAAGCTTCGACACGTAGAACGCTGTGGGGAGCTCGAACTCCGATCCCGTCTCCCATGCCTTGTCAGTCTGGACTTCTATGCCGCTCACACCGCTGACAGCGATCAGAAGGGCATCAGCCACCCGGACCGCGGAGCGCATTTCACCGATGAAATCGGCGAATCCCGGCGTATCGAGGACAAAGAACTGCCTGCCGCTCCTCTCCATAGTGATAAGGGACGTGTTGATGGAGATCTGCCTTTTCTGCTCCTCCTGGCTGAAGTCGCTTGCGGTATTTCCGTCCACTACCTTTCCGAGCCTGGTCGTGGATCCGTTATCAAAAAGCATTGCCTCCACAAGGGACGTCTTTCCTGCGCCTCCGTGGGCGGCTATTGCAATACTGCGGGTATTTTCAGGCTGACGGGTTCCCATTCCAACTACCTCCTCCGGCTTCTCGTACTCTGCTCTGCCTCAGTTTTCTCAACAGAGCAACTTTAATATCTTACGCATAGACGCGCGGTTAGTCAACAAAAGGGTCAAAAATTACGGTTCGGTGCCTGGCGCCGGTCATCAAGAAGTTTCCCGAGGATCCGCGCAGCTGTGTCTGCGGCGGCCTGGCCCCTGGCCTCCTTCATAACGAGTCCCAGAAGGAATTTCGTCTTTTTCCCCTTCGTATCCCTGTCCGACAGGATCTCATCCACAACATCCGGATTCGCCTGAAGGACTTTCTCCGCCATTCCGGCCACGTCATCCTCAGACAGTCCTCCCGATGCGGCCCCCGCGGCGGCGAGAGATCCTTCCAGCGTTTTGCCTTCCGCCATGAGCCCGAACACTTCCCTGGCCACCGTGGTCGAGAGTTTTCCCCGGTCCACCATGGCCACGAGTTCCCCCAGGAATGAAGGGGCAACAGGAAACGCACCGACGGGAAGCCCCTGTTCGTTCATCACCCTGAGGACCTCTGTCCTCACCCAGTTCGATGCACGAAGGGGAGAGGCCCCCCCACTGACGCAGCCTTCAAAATAATCAGCAAGCGAAGCGCTCTCGGCGAGGAATACAGCGTCCTCCCGTGAAAGGCCGTACTGAACGGTGAAGCGTTCTTCCCTGGCCCATGGCATCTCCGGGAGCGACGATTCTATCTCCTGCAGCATGGATCCCGTCACTTCAATGGGAGGCAGATCCGGGTCGGGGAAATACCTGTAGTCGTGGGCCGCCTCCTTGCTCCTCATGGACGCCGTGATCCCCTCGCTGTCGTTCCAGTGCCTGGTTTCACGGATCAGCGTCCCGCCCTCGCGGACCACAGCTTCCTGGCGGCGTATCTCGTATTCAAGAGCACGCTCGACAGCCCGCATGGAGTTCATGTTTTTGATCTCGGACCGTTCTCCCCAATACAGGATATCTCCCGTATCCCCGTCTGTTTTTTGTACGGAGATATTTGCGTCGACCCTCAGGGAGCCGTTCTCCATGTCGCCGTCCGATATTCCGATATACCTGACGATCTGCCGGACCCTGGCCACATACTCCCGTGCTTCGCGGGGAGATGCCATATCCGGCTCCGAGACGATCTCTGCAAGGGGAACACCGCCCCTGTTGTAATCTACGAAGGAAAACGCAGCACCTTCAAGCCTGCCGTCCGCTGCGGAGTGGACCAGTTTTCCCGCATCCTCCTCCAGGTGAAGCCTGGTGATCCGGATCTTCTTTCGCTGTCCGTCATCGCCGGTTATGAAAATATGCCCCCCTTCAGCGAGGGGGAGATCATACTGGCTGATCTGGTACGCCTTGGGAAGGTCCGGGTAGAAGTAATTCTTCCTGTGAAAGACCGTGTGGCTGCGGATATGGCAGGAAAGGGCAAGACCTCCCCTTACGCCGAGTTCCACCGCTTTTTTGTTGAGCACCGGGAGTGTCCCCGGAAGGCCCAGGCATACTGGACAGACGTTGCTGTTGGGCTCTGCGCCGATGTAATCCGTGGAGCAGGAACAGAATATTTTCGTGGCAGTGGAGAGCTGCACGTGTATCTCAAGGCCGATGACCGGCACATACACGACGTTCATCAGAATTTTCCCCCTTTGCCGTTTTTCCCGCTGGGGGCTGTTCCTGCGATCCCCAGGTGCCGTTCAAGCACTGCAGCCGCGTTCAGCAGTTCAGGCTCCCCCCACCGGGAGGCGATAAGCTGAACGCCCAGGGGAAGAGGTTTCTCGCCGGAAGTGGATCCGGCGTTGAGGGAAAGGGCGGGGAGTTCAGCGAGGTTCACCGGGAGGGTGAACACGTCGGCAAGGTACATCTGGATCGGGTCGTTCACCAGTTCGCCTTTTTTGAAGGCAGGCGTGGGGGACGTGGGAAGGGCGATGAGGTCGCATGCCCCGAAAGCCCTGCGGAACTCCTCCTTCATGAGCGACCTGACCTTCTGTGCGGTGAGATAGTAGGCATCGTAGTAGCCTGAACTGAGGACGTACGTTCCTGTAAGGATCCTCCGCTTTACCTCGCTGCCGAATCCCTTTCCTCTCGTCCTGAGGTAAAGCTCAATCAGGGAGTCCTCCTTTGACGAGAGACCATACCGCACTCCGTCGAACCGGGCGAGGTTAGAGCTTGCCTCGGCAGGGGCGAGGATGTAGTAGCACGGCAGGCCGAATTCCAGCGAGACCGGCAGGGAAACCTCCACGATCTCGGCTCCCTCCTCCCTGCAGAGGGAGAGGGTCTTCTCCAGGGCATCACGTACCTCCCGGGAAACTGAAGCGCTCATGGCTCCCAACTCTTTTACCACGGCCACCTTCTTTCCCTTCAGCGAGGGATCCTTGACGCAGGCGGTGTAGTCGGGGCGCTCTCTCCTGCTGGAGGTGCCGTCGCGTGGATCAGGACGGGCAATGACGGAAAGGAGGAGGGCAAGGTCCTCTACTGTCCGGGCGAAGGGACCGATCTGGTCGAGAGAGGAGGCAAACGCCACGAGGCCCCACCGGCTGACGAGGCCGTAGGTGGGCTTCAGGCCGTATATGCCGCAGAATGAAGCCGGCTGGCGGATCGATCCGCCCGTATCGCTGCCGAGAGCTGCGGGAACGTACCCGGCAGCTACAGCGGCGGCGCTTCCTCCTGAACTTCCCCCCGGAACCCTTTCAAGGTCCCACGGATTGGAGGTTGGGCCGAATGCGGAAAACTCGGTGGAGCTTCCCATGGCAAACTCATCCATGTTCCCCTTTCCTGCGAAGACCGCACCGGCACCGGAGAGCAGTTCCGCGACAGCGGCATCGTAGGGGGGGATCCATCCGTGGAGCATACGGCTCCCGCAGGTTGCCGGAAGGCCCCGGATGCACATGTTGTCCTTGATGACAATGGGAACTCCTGCGAGAGGGCCCGGGTTTTCCCCTCCGGCTATCCGCCGGTCTATCTCTTTTGCGGCAGCCTGTCCTGTTTCCTCCGCCACCGTGATGAGGGCGGAAATGTCAGGCTCCCCACGGCGCACGGCCTCCATGCACGAGGAAAATACCTCCGATGCGGAGAATTGCTTTCCGGCGACACCTCGGGCGATTTCAGCGGCGGTAAGGCTGGTGATCTCCATGGCCTACTCCTCCTCAAGGATCCTGGGCACTACGAAGAAAGCGTCCTTCCGCAGAGGGGCCGCGGCAAGGACATCCTTCCCCACCGTTGACGCCGCAGGGATATCGTCCCGAAGGGGCGGGGTCTCTCGTTCCGCGAAAAGGAAAGGATCCACGTTATCGAGAACGAGCCTCCCTTCTTCCCGGGCGCGGGAGAGCGCGCTGAAATGGCCGAGTATGGCTTCGAAATGCCGGACGAGCGGACCGATCTCTTCGTCCTCCACGTGGAGCCTGGCGAGATCAGCCACGTGCCGGACATCCTTCTCGCTGATGGTCATGTTTTCTTCCTCCTGTTCACTGAAAGGGCCTGAAATTCAGGCAGGGTTTCAGGACGTTTTTCCGCTGCGGATCATTTCCAGAAATTCTTCTTCGTTCACGACCCTCACCCCAAGGGCGTTGGCCTTCGACAGCTTGCTCCCGGCTTCTCTGCCCGCTACAACGAGGGACGTCTTTCCGCTGACCGAGGACGAACAGGCGGCGCCGTGGGCTTTCGCAAGAGCCTCGGCCTCTGTACGCGTCATGGAATCGAGTTCGCCGGTAAAGACGATCCTCATCCCCGCGAGCAGAGTCGAGTTTTCGTCAGGAACGGGCTCTTCTTCGGGGGAAGCCGGAAGGGCTCCCCTGATGCCAAGCGCCGCGAGTTCCTCCAGAAGTTTCCGGTTCTCGCCGGAATCAAGAAAAGACCTGATGGATGCCGCCATGACCGGGCCGATGCCCTCGACCTCGGCGAGAGATCCTTCTGAAGAGGCAAGAAGCCCGGGTACGTCCCTGAAGGCCGCGGAAAGTATCTCCGCACCCCGTGCGCCTACGAACCGGATGCCGAGGGCAGCGAGAAGAGCGGCAAAGGGGCGGTCCTTCGACTGTTCCACGGCATCCACCAGGTTCTGTGCCGATTTGGGGCCCATTCGTTCGAGGGTTTCAAGGTCCGGACGTTTCAGCCGGTACACGTCGGAAAGAGACCGGACAAGTTCTTTCCCGATGAGCTGGGCGATGATCTTGTCCCCCATGCCCCGAATATCCATGCCGCCCCGGGAGGCGAAATGGCGCAGCCCCTCACGGAGCTGTGCAGGACACGACGCCCTGTTGGGGCAGCGAAGGGCCACTTCTCCCTCCAGCCTGACGGCAGGGGTGCCGCAGACCGGGCACCTGTCGGGCATTATGAACTCGCGCTCCCTGCCGGTCCGCTTCCCGGGTACCGGGCCGAGCACCTCGGGAATGATCTCTCCCGCCTTCCTGACCCTGACCATGTCCCCGATACGGACCCCCTTCCTGCGGAGTTCGTCCTCGTTGTGGAGGCTGGCTCTCCGGACGGTGCTGCCTGATATGACTACGGGCTCGAGGAGGGCTACCGGCGTCATGGCTCCTGTCCGGCCCACGGAGACGATAATATCTGTCAGGCGGGTGATCTTCTCCTCGGGAGGGTACTTGAAGGCAACAGCCCAGCGCGGGGCGTGGGATGTATTGCCCAGGCCGCTCCACTGCTCAGTGTCGTTGATCTTGACCACTACGCCGTCAGTGGCATAGGGAAGGGAGAACCGCTTTTCCCTCCACTGCTCCACAAAGGCCTTCACTGCCGGACCGTCCGGGCAGAATTCCCAGGCCGACTGCACCGGAAGACCGGCGGATCCGAGCCAGTGAAGAATATCCTTCTGGGAGGAGAGCTCCAGTGACCGGGGGTCCACGACGGAGTACAGGTATATGGAGAGTTTCCGCTTTGCAGTCACCGACGGGTCGAGCTGCCGAAGGCTTCCCGCCGCCGCATTCCGGGGATTCGCGAAGAGCGGCTCACCCAGCTCCTCCCGCTCTTCGTTAAGCTCGGCAAACTGCCGTCTTTCGAGCAGCACTTCCCCGCGCACTTCAATTCTGCCCCCGGCATCCCCGGAGAGGCGGAGAGGAAGGGATCGTATGGTGCGGAGGTTGGCGGTCACATCTTCGCCGATCCGCCCGTCTCCCCGCGTGGTCCCCCGTACAAAGAGACCGTCCTCGTAAAGAAGGGACACGGCGAGCCCGTCGATCTTCAGTTCGCATACGTAGCCCTCGCTGCCCTGTTGAAGGGTGCGCTGCAGGAATGCATCAAGACCTTGCATGTCCAGCGCGTTGTCGAGGCTGAGCATGGGAACGGAGAGGGCGACCTTCTCGAATCGCTCTCCCGGCCTGCCTCCCACTCTTTTCGTGGGTGAATCGGGCGAATCGAGTTCAGGATACCGCTCCTCGAGGCTCCGGAGTTCCGCGAAGAGCGCATCGTACTCGTCATCCGCTATTTCCGGGGCGTCCAGCACGTAATACAGCCTGCCGTGCCGGGCAAGCTCCCTTCGAAGGAATTCCGCCCGCCTCCGTGTCGCTTCGGGAACATCTCTTTTTCGTGGATCCTCGGTGCGCACGGCGCCCACTTCCTAAGCCAGTCCTTCCTCCCCGTCCTCTTCCCTGTTCCGCGAGGAAAGGGGCTTCATGGTGGGGAAAAGGATGACGTCCCGGATCGACCGGGAGTCGGTGAGGAACATAACAAGGCGGTCAACGCCTATTCCCAGGCCGCCCGTGGGGGGAAGCCCCGTCTCTATGGCGTTGATGAAGTCCTCGTCAAAATCGTGGGCTTCATCGTCGCCCGCTTCCTTTTTGCGCAGCTGGTCCTCGAACCGGAAACGCTGGTCTATGGGATCGTTCAGCTCGCTGAATGCATTGGCTACTTCCTTGCCGCAGATAAAAAGTTCAAAGCGGCGGGTATAGTCAGGGTTTTCAGGGTCCCGCTTGGCAAGGGGGGATATTTCGGTCGGGTGCCCGGTGACGAAGGTCGGCTGAATGAGCTTTTCCTCCACGAATGTCTCGAAGAGGAGATTCAGCACGGTGAACCGGCTCTCCGTGCCTTTAATTTCTATCCCCCGCTCCCTGGCGATCCCGCGGGCTTCTTCGTCGCCGGCAATCTCCCTGATATCCACGCCCGTGTACTCGGCTACGAGGTCGAGCATGCCAGCCCTTCTGAAGGGCTTGTCAAAATCGAGCTCCACTTCCTGGAACCGTACCTTCCTCGGGTTTCCCTGGCCGCAGGTCACCACCGCCGCGTTCCGTATGATCTCCTCGGTGAGGTCCATCATGTCGTGATAGTCCGCGTATGCCCAGTACACCTCCATGGCCGTGAACTCAGGGTTGTGCATGGTATCGAGGCCTTCGTTCCTGAAGTTCTTGCCCATTTCGTACACTCGGCCGAACATGCCTACAATGAGTCGCTTGAGGTACAGCTCGGTTGCGATACGCAGGTACATCTCCATGCCGAGAGCGTTGTGGAAGGTCTTGAAGGGCCGGGCGTTGGCTCCGCCTGCGAGCACGGAGAGGATGGGCGTCTCCACCTCGAGGGTGCCGTGGTCCTCCAGGGTCTTCCGTATGGAGGAGATGATCTTCGACCGTTTCCGGAAGGTCTCCCGCACCTCGGGGTTTGCTATGAGATCGGTGTACCTCTGGCGATACCTGACTTCAGTATCCTTGAGCCCGTGCCACTTTTCAGGAAGCGGCCGGAGTGCCTTGCAGAGCAGGACACATTCCCTCACGTGAATGGTGAGTTCGCCTCTCTGGGTACGGAAAGGGTGCCCCACGATGCCGACCCAGTCTCCCGAGTCGACCCATTTTTTCGTGAAGGTGTATTTTTCCTCTCCCATGGCGTTGAACTGGAAGTACAGCTGGAGAGTGTCCGTCTCGTCCGCCAGGTTGGCGAAGGCCGCCTTTCCGTGTTTGCGGAGGGTCATCACCCGCCCCGCAGTGACTATTTCCACGGATTCATCGAGTTCGTCCTCGGCCAGGTGGCTGAAGTGCTCGCGGACGTAGGCAAGGGAGTGTTTCCGGTCCCATTTCTCGATGAGGTACGGATTGTAGCCCTCCTCTGCCATCAGACGTTCCAGCTTGTCCTTCCTCTGCCGTACTATTTCGTCATCGTCCGCCTGGGAGGGGCGGTTCAATGCATCCTTCTCAATATGTACATCCACTGTATTCCTCTCTCCTTTCAAAATACTCGCCGCTTTGTTCAATAATTCCCCGGAGATCCGTCC
>CAYTQC010000039.1:6283-12286 GCA_964439735.1 uncultured Synergistaceae bacterium | reverse complement strand
CAGATCCTTCGGCCATAAAACCGCCTCAGGATGACAGACCCCGTGTCGTCCTGAGCGACAGCGAAGGACCTGGTCTTTTTCTGCTGCAACCAGGTCCCTTGTCACTGCGATCCTCAGTATGACAGCGTTTCCGCTTCCGGTCTTACCAGACCGCGACGCAGCCGTCTGTCCGGGATTCAGTAGCTCCTCCCAGAGTCCCCTCGGGAGTCCTCCAGATGATCTCTCCCCTGCCGAATGAGTTGGACTCAAGCTCAAACTTCACTGCGTGTCCTTTCCTCGCAATGCTCTGGGCGATGGCCGGGGAGAAACCCGGCTCCACGGAGACATTCATGCCGCCCATCCACTGCCACCTGGGTGCATCCAGTGCCTGCTGGGGGTTCATCCCGAAGTCCACGGTATTCATGACCACCTGGACATGCCCCTGGGGCTGCATGAACCCGCCCATGACGCCGAAAGGTCCCACGGGAACGCCGTCCTTCGTGAGGAAGGCCGGGATGATGGTGTTGTAGGGCCGTTTTCCCGGCTCGAGGACATTTGGGTGCCCTCTTTTCAGGGAGAAGCAGTGCCCCCTGTTGTTCAGGGCGATTCCGGTCTCAGGAATGACCACTCCCGAACCGAATCCCATGTAGTTGCTCTGGATATAGGAGATCATGTTCCCCTCCCCGTCAGCGGCACAGAGATACACTGTCCCTCCCGGAAGGGGGTTCCCGGCCTGCCTGTCCTCTGCCTCCTGTCCCAGGAGGGCCCTCCTGGAGTCGGCGTAAGCGCTGTCCAGCAGTTCCTTCACCGGCACATGGGAGAAGCGGGTGTCGGCCACGTACCTGTGGGCATCGGCGAAACCCATCTTGATGGCCTCGATCTGACGGTGCACCGTGAGGGGATCGTCGTGGGAGGAAAAATCGAATCCCCGGAGGATGGAGAGGGCCAGAAGGGCCACGATCCCCTGTCCGTTGGGGGGAATCTCCCAGACGTCATATCCCTTGTAGTGAACGGAGATGGGGTCGACCCACTCAGGATGGAAGGCGCCGAGGTCCCCGGCCGAGAAGTACCCGCCGGTCTTCCCGGCAGCAGCCACAATTTTGTCCGCTATTTCACCCTCGTAGAAAGCCCTGGCGTCCGTGGCCCCAATGAGTTCCAGGGTCCGGGCGTGGGCTTCCGACGACCAGATCTCTCCTGCCCGGGGCGCCAGTCCTGACGGGGCGAACGTGTCAAACCATGCCTTGAACTCCTCTCCCTTTTCCCCGGCATACTTCCTGTAGGCCAGTTCCCAGTGATGGGCGGTAGTCACCGATACCGCATGTCCGTTCCGGGCAAGGTACACGGCCGGAGCGAGGTTCTCCGCCAGGGAAAGCCTGCCGGCTTTGGCCGTGAGTTCAGCCCATGCCGCAGGAGCCCCCGGAACCGTTGCGGGGGTCCAGCCGTAAGTGGGCAGATGCCCGTCCGAAGAGGGGGCCGTCCACCCTTTTGCATCGGCAACATCCATAGAGAGAGCTCCGGGGATCGTGCCGCTGGAGTTCAGCCCCTGAAGCTTTCCGTCCTTCCAGAGGATCGCGAAGGCGTCGCTGCCGATGCCGTTTGCCGTAGGCTCCACCACGGTCAGGGCCGCTGCAGTGGCGATAATTGCGTCAACCGCGTTGCCGCCTTTTTTCAGGATATCCATTCCCGCCTGGGCTGCCAGGGGATGGGATGCACACACCATTCCCCGTGAGGCGAACATCATGTTTCTCCTCGACGGGTAGGGGTAATAATGGGGGTCATATGTAACCGTCATTTTTCTTCCTCCTTCTTATTTCACCTTGTGGCAGGCCACGAAATGGCCGCCGCCCCGGTCCTCCAGGGGAGGCTCCTCCACCGGACAGATATCCATCTTCCACGGGCATCGCGTATGGAACCGGCATCCCGAGGGAGGATTGATGGGACTTGGAACACCGCCGCTTAGGATAAACCGCTCCCGCTTCCGGTTGAGCTTCGGAATGGGAACCGCCGCCAGCAGCGCCTGGGAGTAAGGATGCAGGGTATTGCGGAAAAGCTCGAGAGAGGGGGACGACTCGACGATTTTCCCCAGGTACATCACGGCGATCCTGTTGCTGATGTGTTTCACCACCGACAGATCGTGGGAAACAAAGAGATACGTAAGCTTCATTGTGTCCTGGAGCTCCTGAAGCAGGTTCAGAATCTGTGCCTGTATTGACACGTCCAGGGCGGAGACGGGCTCGTCGCAGACGATAAAGTTCGGAGACAGGGAGAGTGCCCTGGCGATGCCCACCCGCTGCCGTCTGCCGCCGTCCAGTTCGTGGGGGTACTTGTAGAAGAGCCGGGGGCTGAGTCCCACCTTTTCCATGAGGGCATCCACCATCTCTTCCCGCTCGCTTTTCGACCCTATGCCGAATATCTCCAGGGGCTTGCCGATCGTCTCGCCGATGCTTTTCCTCGGATCCAGGGATGAAAATGGGTCCTGGAAGATGATCTGCATTTCCTTCCTCATACTGTGGATGGCCTTTTTATCAATGGAGGCAATATCTTTCCCGCGATAGAGAATCCGCCCTGACGTCGTCTCGATGAGCCTGATGAGGAGCCTGCCGGTCGTGGACTTGCCGCATCCCGACTCGCCCACGAGACCGAGGGTCTCTCCCTCTTTTATGGAGAACGAGACGTCATCCACGGCATGGACGTTCCCTGCGGCAACCGGAAAATACTTCACAAGATTCTGAACCTGTATGAGATCAGGCATGGGTTCCGCCTCCAGTCCCGTAGAGATGGCACATTACCCTGTGCCCGTTTTCGTCAAGGACAGCCGGAACGGTGGTCCGGCATACGTCCATGCACTTCGGACACCTGGGATGGAAGGGGCATCCTCCGGGCAGGTCGAGGGGATCGGGCATGAGTCCCTCGATAGGGTTGATCCGGGAGGTTTCTTCCTCGATATCGGGGATGCACCTGAACAGGCCCGTTGTGTAGGGGTGGAGCGAATTTCCGAATATCTGCTCCAGGGTCCCCGTCTCCACGATCTTTCCGGCATACATCACCGCCACGTGGTCGCAGACCTCTCCCACTACGCCGAGATCGTGGGTGATCATGATCATGGCCGTGGAAAATTCCTCTTTCAGGTTCCGCATGAGTTCGAGCACCTGGGCCTGTATGGTCACGTCCAGCGCGGTGGTGGGTTCGTCGGCGATAATAAGCGCAGGATTGCAGGCCAGCGCCATGGCAATGACCACCCGCTGCCGCATTCCCCCGCTGAACTCATGGGGGTATTCCTTGAACCGCTGCCCCGGTATCTGGACTTTTTCCAGCATTTCCATCGCTTTTTTCTCCGCCTGGGCCTCGGAGAGATGCTGATGGGCCACGAGGGCTTCGGATATCTGGACACCCACGGTCACCACAGGGTTCAGGGATGTCATGGGGTCCTGGAATATCATGGAAACCCGGTTGCCCCGGATCTTTTTCATCTCCTTTTCCGGAAGGGAGAGGAGATCTCTTCCCGAGAAATTGATGCGGCCGCTCCTGATGATTCCCGGAGGCGACGGAATGAGGCCCATGATGGACAGGGCCGTAGTGGTCTTTCCGGCGCCGCTCTCCCCCACAAGTCCGAGGGTCTCTCCGGGGGAGAGGGAGAAGTCTATGCCGTTCACGGCCGCCACCGTTCCCTCGTAGGTTTTATAGACAACGTTGAGATCAGAAACTTCAAGCAAAGGTGTTTTCATGAAAAAACCTCCAGGCGGACTACTGCCGAAGCTTGGGATCAAGAGAATCCCGAAGTCCGTCGCCGAATATGTTCAGGGCGAGCACCACTATGGATATGGCCAGCCCGGGGAAGAACGTGAGATAGGGGGCGTTCCTGAGGAACTGCCGCCCTGAGCTGAGCATGGAGCCCCATTCCGCAGTGGGGGGCTGGATGCCGAGCCCCAGGAAGGAGAGCGCTGCCGCCGACAGGATCGCCTGGGCGACTCCGAGGGTGCTCTGCACGATGATGGGGGCCATGCAGTTCGGCAGGATGTTCTCCAGGATGATCCTGGTGTCGCTTGCGCCTACTGCCCTGGCAGCTTCCACGAATTCCTGGCCGCGGACAGTGAGTGCCGATGCCCGGACTACCCTGGCGTACCGGGGAAGCTGGCTGATTCCCACGGCGATCATAAGGTTCAGGAGGCTCGTTCCCAGGGCGCCGACGATGGCTATGGCCAGGATGATCTGGGGGATTGCCAGAAGGACGTCCATGCACCGCATGATGAAGTTGTCGAGCCGTCCGCCGTAGTACCCTCCGATAGCTCCGAGGATACCGCCGAAGATGGCGCCTATGCCCACCGCCACGAACCCCACGTAGAGGGAGATCCGGCTGCCGTAGATGATCCGGCTGAGCATGTCGCGGCCGAAGTTGTCGGTTCCCAGGGGATGCTCGGAAGAAGGTCCCTGGAGGCGTGCCCGTATGTTGGTCTGGTTCGGGTCGTAGGGAGCCAGGAGAGGAGCAAAAATGGCCACGAAAACAAGAATTATGACCACCGACATTCCTGCCACGGCTGCCTTGTTCCTTCTCAGTCTCCGCCAGACTTCCCACCAGGGGCTCCGGCGCTTTTCCCTCTCCTTCGTGCGGCCGGATGAGGGAGCAAAAAGGGTGTTGGCTTCATTGTTCATGAACAGTTCCCCCTCTCCGTTATTTCGCGGCCCGGTACTGGGCCTTGATCCGCGGGTCAAGAACAGCGTAGAGCAGGTCCACCAGGAGGTTCACAATGCCTACGCACAGCGCGAAAAAGAGCACGCCTCCCTGGACCACCGGGTAGTCCTGGGCGCGTATGGCGTCAACTATGAGCCGTCCGAGTCCCGGGATGGAGAAAATGGTCTCCGTGATGACCACACCGCCGAGCTGGTGGCCGAAATATATCCCCGCTATGGTGACCACGGGGATGAGCACGTTGCCGAGAATATGGCGGGTGAGCACGAGACGGTCCGAAATACCCTTTGCCCTGGCCGTCCTCACGTAGTCCTGGCGTATGACCTCGAGCATGCTGGACCTGGTCATCCTGGCGATCACCGCCATGGTCTGTATTCCGAGTACGATCATGGGCATAATGAGGTTCTTCCACGAATCAAATCCGGAGGAAGGCAGGACTGGTATATAAATTGAGAGCAGCAGCATGAGCATCAGCCCCACCCAGAAATTGGGTATGGAAAACCCTACGAGGGCGAAGAAGCTGCACAATGCGTCCACCCACGTGTTCTGCTTCAGGGCGGCCAGTATTCCAAGAGGGAGGCCGATGACAATGGCAAAAGTCATTCCCAGCATGGCAAGAGTGAGGGTTGCGGGGAAACGCTCCATGATCTCGTCTATGACAGGGGCATTGCTTTTGATGGATCGCCCGAGGTCTCCCTTGAGTGCGTTGGTGAGAAATATGCCGTACTGCACGTATAACGGCTTGGTAAGCCCGAGCTGCTCCCTCAGGTTGGAAATGTCCTCCTGGGTGGCGCTTGGCCCGAGCATCACTTCTGCGGGATCCCCCGGCGCAAGGTGAACGATGGAAAAAATCACCACTGACACTCCGAGCAGCACGGGGATGAGAAACAAAAGCCTCTTCAGAAAATATCGAAGCATCGGTTAAATCCTCCAGAAATAACGCCGGCGGCCTGCCGAAGAACAGGCCGCCCGGCTTTGAAATATCCCCTACTCGGCTATTGTAACGGCATACAGGGGGCTGATCATGTTCGGGTAGAGCTTGAAGCCCTGGACCTTTTTCGTCGATGCTCCCAGAAGCTGCTGGCTGATCATGAACACCAGGGGGCATTCCTCCACGATACGCTCCTGGGCTTCGGCATACACCTTCCTGCGGGCACCCTGGTCAAGGGTGGCGGTTCCCTTCTCGAGAAGGGCGTCGATTCCCTCGCTCTTGTACCGGAAGCGGTTGGAGGATCCGATATTGGCCGAGTGGTACACCGGGGTGAGACCGCCGTCGGCATCGCCCGTGCCCGTCCAGCCGAGCATGAAGCCCCCGCCGATCCCCTTCGCCGACGTGG